>CP128857.1:4610646-4918023 GCA_030388725.1 Prodigiosinella aquatilis | reverse complement strand
ATGTTTTATCCAGATCCTTTTGACGTCATCGTGATCGGTGGTGGTCATGCAGGCACTGAAGCCGCCATGGCCTCGGCCCGTATGGGACGTCAAACCCTCTTACTGACACACAATATTGATACGCTGGGACAGATGTCTTGTAACCCGGCTATCGGCGGTATAGGGAAAGGTCATCTGGTAAAAGAGCTTGATGCCATGGGTGGACTGATGGCTAAGGCCATCGATCAAGCGGGTATTCAGTTCAGGATACTAAACATCAGTAAAGGTCCTGCAGTACGAGCTACTCGTGCACAAGCAGATCGGGTTCTTTATCGTCAAGCAGTACGTGCTGCACTGGAAAACCAGCCAAATCTGATGATCTTCCAACAGGCAGTCGACGATCTGATTGTGGAAAATGATCAGGTTGTGGGGGCCATTACCCAGATGGGGTTGAAGTTCCGTGCCAAAGCCGTAGTACTAACGGTAGGAACATTTCTGGACGGTAAAATACATATTGGTCTGGATAACTACAGCGGTGGCAGAGCTGGCGATCCACCATCCATTCCATTAGCCCACCGTTTACGTGAATTACCGTTGCGAGTCGGGCGTTTAAAAACCGGTACTCCACCACGCATAGATGCCCGGACTATTGATTTCAGTGTATTGACGCAACAGCACGGTGATAACCCGATGCCTGTTTTTTCCTTTCTGGGAGATCCTGGCCAGCATCCGGCACAGATGCCTTGTTATATCACCCACACCAATGAGCGCACTCATGAGGTGATCCGCAATAATTTGGATCGTAGTCCAATGTACACTGGTGTCATCGCGGGGATCGGGCCTCGTTATTGCCCATCCATTGAAGACAAGGTGATGCGCTTTGCCGATCGTAATACCCACCAGATATTTCTTGAACCGGAAGGGTTGAGCAGTAATGAAATCTACCCTAACGGCATTTCTACCAGCCTACCATTTGACATACAGTGGCAGATTGTCCGTTCCATGCAAGGGATGGAGAATGCTCGTATTGTTCGTCCTGGTTATGCTATTGAGTATGATTTTTTTGATCCTCGAGATTTAAAACCGACACTGGAAAATAAATTTATTCACGGTCTTTTCTTTGCCGGTCAGATCAATGGGACAACCGGTTATGAAGAAGCTGCTGCGCAGGGAATGCTGGCTGGATTGAATGCTGCTCGTTTGGCATTTGATCAGGAAGGCTGGACACCTCGACGCGATCAAGCTTACATCGGTGTTTTAGTTGATGATCTCTGTACATTGGGAACCAAAGAACCTTACCGCATGTTTACTTCGCGAGCCGAATATCGTCTGATGCTGCGCGAAGACAATGCTGACCTACGGTTGACGGAAATTGGTCGTCAATTAGGTATGGTGGATAATGTTCGTTGGGCCGCGTTCAACGAGAAGTTGGAAAATATTGAGAAAGAACGGCAGCGCCTGCGTGATATTCATGTTCATCCGTTGTCAGAGAACCGTGATCAGATTAATTCCTTACTGAAAACACCACTTTCTCGAGAAGCTAGCGGTGAAGAGCTACTGCGCCGTCCTGAAATTAACTATGTTATGTTGACCGGGTTACCGATGTTCGCCCCTGCACTAACTGATGATAAAGCGGCAGAGCAGGTGGAAATTCAGGTGAAATATGAAGGGTATATTGCCCGTCAGCAGGATGAAGTTGAAAAACAACTCCGCAATGAAAATGCGCTATTGCCCGCAGGACTGGATTATCAGCAGGTAACCGGATTATCAAATGAGGTTATTATAAAGTTGAATGATCATAAACCGGGTTCCATTGGCCAGGCATCGCGTATTTCTGGTATTACACCAGCTGCAATCTCAATTTTACTGGTTTGGTTGAAAAAACAGGGGATGCTGCGCCGCAGTGCCTGATAGTCGTTTTTAGCAAAATAGCCCGTAAATCTGGCTGTGGAAATACAGCTAGATTGTATTAATAACGTGATATTCAGGATTGTCTTGTGCTTAACAAACTCAATAGCCTGTTAGATACCGCTGGTATTTCCCTGACCGATCAACAAAAAAATAAGCTTATTCAGTATGTTGATCTCCTGCATAAATGGAATAAGGCTTATAATCTGACTTCAGTCCGTGATCCTGAACAAATGTTGATTCGTCATATCATGGATAGCCTGGTGATAGAAAAACATCTTCAGGGACAGAATTTTATTGATGTGGGAACAGGACCGGGTTTACCGGGCATACCGTTAGCCATTATTCGTCCATATTCACATTTCACCTTACTTGATAGTCTGGGAAAACGGGCGCGTTTTCTGCGTCAGGCTCAGCATGAATTACATCTCGACAATATTGAACCGGTACAGAGCCGTGTAGAAGACTTTTCGGCGGCACCTTCTTTTGATGGGGTGATAAGCCGTGCATTTGCTTCTCTGAAGGATATGGTTAACTGGTGTGATCATTTACCTTCCCGTCCTGAAGGCCGTTTTTATGCACTGAAGGGAACGGTTCCTCAAGATGAGCTGGATGCCTTACCTGAAGGTATTATCTCGGAAATCATTATTCCACTTTTTGTACCTGAGTTGGTTGGAGAACGTCACTTGGTGATTCTTAAACGGAACTAATTTTGTTTTTCATCAGAAAATTATAACTATTTGTAACGTTCTCAAGCTGATAAATTTGAATGAAATAATCATTAAACTAATGAAATATATTCACCAATTTTTTACAAACGTGATGTATACCTGGTGATTAACGTATTCGGCAGTGGTGTTTTTTTTACCGTATTTCGATTTTAACCGCCGAGCAATCCATTGGCGTGTGTTAAAAACATGATAAAAAAATATTCACAATGTCAATAGATGGTTTGAGTGCTGTATTGTAAGTGTTTTGTTGATGTTTTATTTTATCTTATTGAAATTAAAAAAGATAAATAGCTATTTTTGCTAAAGACAAAAAAAAGTCTGATCGGATATAAAAAGACCTGTTTTGTTTTATGTGACTGATATCACATATTAGCAGCATGTTAACATTCATTTCACTATTGGTGTGTTAACTGGATATTTAGCGGAAATAAGGCTTAGGAAATAAATTTAAATAATTGTTCACCTTTTCGCTACTTATTGATTGAATTCGATGGGCTGACCCGTATAATTTGCACGTTTTTTGCTGCTTGACTCGGTGCATTAAAGGCAGTGTTATACGTCATTCAGTAAACTCTGAGAAAGGTACGGAGAGGGCACGCGTCATGTCTGTATCCCTTTACAGTGGAAAGTTAGCGCTGTGGTCACTTTTAATACAATTGGTGACTTTTTTGGTGTTAAGCGCGATTTTCAGTGTGGTTAGCCTGGAAGCCGCAGCTTCTGCGCTCGGTGGGGGATTGGCAGCCTGGTTACCGAATATGTTGTTTATGCTGTTTGCCTTGCGTCATCAGACACATAAACCATCGGAAGGACGCGTTGCCTGGTCATTTGCTTTGGGTGAAGCGCTGAAAGTGCTATTCACCATTGCATTGTTGGTGGTGGCGTTAGGCGGGTTCCATGCGGCATTTTTCCCGCTTGGCCTGACGTATTTATCAATGCTGGTCATGCAGATTGTGGCACCAGCCGTCATTAACCGTTACCGTAGTTAACAACAAAAGGGTAAGGGACATCATGTCTGCATCAGGAGAAATCTCTACTCCGCAAGAGTATATCAGTCACCATCTTGTACACTTACAGGTGGGGACAGGGTTCTGGTCGATTAACATCGATTCGATGTTTTTCTCTGTGCTTCTTGGAATACTCTTTCTGGTTATCTTTCGTAAAGTTGCTAAAAACCCCACCAGCGGTGTGCCGGGTAAACTGCAGGCTGCAGTAGAACTGATCGTTGGTTTTGTCGATAGCAATGTACGCGATATGTTCCATGGCAAAAGTAAGCTTATTGCTCCGTTGGCGCTCACCGTCTTCGTCTGGGTTTTCCTGATGAATCTGATGGATCTGTTGCCTATCGATCTGCTGCCATATATTGGTGAGCATGTTTTGGGACTGCCTGCATTACGTGTGGTACCTTCCGCGGACGTGAACATTACACTTTCCATGGCGTTAGGGGTTTTCATCCTGATTCTGTTCTACAGCATCAAGATGAAAGGCATTGGTGGATTTGTTAAAGAATTGACCATGCAGCCGTTCAATCACCCTGTGTTTATTCCTATCAACCTGATTCTTGAAGGTGTTAGCCTGCTGTCAAAACCGATTTCTTTAGGTTTGCGACTGTTTGGCAACATGTACGCGGGTGAGTTGATCTTCATCCTGATTGCCGGCCTGCTGCCGTGGTGGTCTCAGTGGATATTAAATGTGCCTTGGGCCATTTTCCACATTCTGATCATTTCGCTTCAGGCTTTTATTTTCATGGTTCTGACGGTTGTTTATCTTTCGATGGCATCTGAAGAGCATTAATTTTCTTTCAACACTACAAACGTTTTAATTGAAAAAAACTGGAGACTGTCATGGAAAACCTGAGTGTGGATCTGCTGTACATGGCTGCCGCTTTAATGATGGGTTTGGCGGCTATCGGTGCTGCGATCGGTATCGGCATTCTGGGTGGTAAATTTTTGGAAGGTGCTGCTCGTCAGCCTGACCTGATTCCTCTGCTGCGGACACAGTTCTTTATCGTTATGGGTCTGGTGGATGCTATCCCGATGATTGCTGTTGGTCTGGGTCTGTATGTGATGTTTGCTGTAGCTTAAGCAAGATTTATTGCCATGGTGAAAAACATCAAGTTATTTAACTAAGAAGAGGCATTGTGCTGTGAATCTTAACGCTACAATCCTCGGCCAGGCCATTGCATTTGTTCTGTTTGTCTGGTTCTGCATGAAGTATATATGGCCGCCGATTATGGACGCCATTGAGAAACGTCAGAAAGAAATTGCTGACGGTCTGGCTTCTGCTGAACGAGCCAAAAAAGATCTGAACTTAGCGCAGGCCAATGCGACCGATCAATTAAAGAAAGCCAAAGCGGAAGCGCTAGTCATTGTTGAGCAGGCTAATAAGCAGCGTGCTCAGATTATGGACAATGCTAAAGTTGAAGCGGAAGCGGAGCGTAACAAAATTGTGGCACAAGCGCAGGCTGAAATTGACGCCGAGCGCAAACGTGCCTACGAAGAGTTACGTAAGCACGTTGCTATGTTGGCTATTGCCGGTGCCGAGAAAATTATTGAACGTTCCGTGGATGAAGCTGCTAACAGCGACATCGTTGATAAACTTGTCGCCGAACTGTAAGGAGGGAGGGGCTGATGTCTGAATTTGTCACAGTAGCTCGCCCCTACGCCAAAGCAGCTTTTGACTTTGCCGTTGAAAGCCAGTCAGTTGACCACTGGCAACAAATGCTGACATTTGTTGCTGAAGTCGCGCGTAATGAACACATTGCTGAGTTACTTTCTGGAGCCGTTGCGCCCCAGACTATGGCGAAGACATTCATTGCCGTATGTGGTGACGAGCTGGATGATGCGTGCCAGAACCTGATTAGGGTGATGGCTGAAAACGGGCGTTTGTCAGTGCTTTCCGAAGTGCTGGCTCAATTTGTTCAACATCGGGCTGAGCTGGAATCGACGGTAGATGTCGATGTCATTTCTGCTGCAGCGTTAAATGAACAGCAGTTATCCAAGATAGCTGCAGCGATGGAACAACGTCTGTCACGTAAAGTTAAGCTGAATTGCAAAATTGATAAGTCTGTTATAGCTGGCGTAATTATTCGCGCTGGCGATATGGTGATAGATGGCAGTATTCGTGGCCGTCTTGAACGTTTGACAGACGTCTTGCAGTCTTAAGGGGACTGGAGCATGCAACTGAATTCCACCGAAATCAGTGAACTGATCAAGCAGCGAATTGCTCAGTTCAATGTAGTGAGCGAAGCTCACAATGAAGGTACCATTGTTTCCGTCAGTGATGGGATCATTCATGTAAACGGTCTTGCTGATGTGATGCAGGGGGAGATGATTTCCCTGCCTGGCAACCGTTATGCGATTGCACTTAACCTGGAGCGAGACTCTGTTGGTGCAGTCGTTATGGGTCCGTATGAGGATCTGGCCGAAGGTAATAAAGTAAAATGTACCGGTCGTATTCTGGAAGTACCGGTTGGCCGTGGCCTGTTGGGCCGTGTTGTCAATACGCTGGGCGCACCGATTGATGGTAAAGGCCCGGTTGAACACGATGGTTTTTCTGCGGTTGAAGCGATTGCGCCTGGCGTTATCGATCGTCAATCCGTTGATCAGCCCGTCCAGACCGGTTACAAGTCCGTTGATGCCATGATTCCAATTGGTCGTGGTCAGCGTGAGTTGGTTATCGGTGACCGTCAGACTGGTAAAACCGCACTGGCGATTGATGCGATTATCAACCAGCGTGATTCGGGTATTAAGTGTATTTATGTCGCTATCGGACAGAAAGCATCTACCATCTCCAACGTGGTACGCAAGCTGGAAGAGCATGATGCACTATCAAATACCATTGTCGTCGTGGCCACGGCGTCTGAGTCTGCTGCACTACAATATTTGGCACCATACGCCGGTTGCGCAATGGGTGAATATTTCCGTGACCGCGGTGAAGATGCACTGATTATTTATGATGACCTGTCCAAGCAGGCCGTTGCTTATCGCCAAATCTCCCTGTTGCTTCGTCGTCCGCCTGGTCGTGAAGCGTACCCTGGGGATGTTTTCTACCTTCACTCCCGTCTGCTGGAACGGGCTGCGCGCGTAAATGTTGATTACGTCGAGGCTTTTACCAAAGGTGAAGTGAAGGGGAAAACAGGTTCTTTGACCGCTCTGCCGATCATCGAAACTCAGGCGGGTGACGTTTCGGCGTTTGTTCCGACCAACGTAATTTCTATTACTGATGGCCAGATCTTCCTGGAATCCAACTTGTTTAACGCTGGTATCCGTCCGGCAGTTAACCCGGGTATCTCCGTGTCCCGTGTGGGTGGTGCAGCTCAGACCAAGATCATGAAGAAACTGTCTGGCGGTATCCGTACCGCACTGGCTCAGTATCGTGAATTGGCGGCCTTCTCTCAGTTTGCTTCTGACCTGGATGATGCCACGCGTAAGCAGTTGAATCATGGTCAGAAAGTGACTGAACTTCTGAAGCAGAAACAGTATGCACCGATGTCTGTTGCATTGCAGTCGCTGGTACTGTTTTCCGCCGAACGTGGTTATCTGGAAGACGTTGAACTGGCGAAAGTTGGCAGTTTTGAAGCGTCACTGTTGGCCTATGCCAATCGTGAGCATGGCGATCTTCTGCAACAACTCAGCCAGACTGGCGCTTATAACGATGAGATCGAGGATAAATTCAAGACTATCCTTGATACCTTTAAGGCAACCCAGTCCTGGTAACGCCCCGTGGCCTGCCTTATGGCAGGTCGCTAGGCATTGAGGAGAAGCTAAAATGGCCGGCGCAAAAGAGATACGTAGTAAGATCGGAAGCGTCCAAAATACGCAGAAGATCACTAAAGCGATGGAAATGGTTGCTGCTTCCAAAATGCGTAAATCGCAGGATCGTATGGCGGCCAGCCGTCCTTATGCAGAAACCATACGCAAAGTGATCGGTCACCTTGCGTTGGGAAATTTGGAATACAAGCACCCGTACCTGGAAGAACGTGAAGTAAAACATGTTGGGTATCTGGTGGTGTCTACTGACCGTGGCTTGTGTGGTGGTTTGAATATTAATTTGTTCAAAAAACTGCTGGCTGAAATGAAAGCATGGAGTGATAAAGGCGTTGAGAGTGATCTGGCGCTGATTGGCTCTAAAGGTATGTCTTTCTTTGGTTCAGTAGGTGGAAACATTGTTGCTCAGGTTACCGGTATGGGAGATAACCCCACTCTGTCTGAATTGATCGGTCCGGTAAAAGTTATGCTGCAAGCCTACGACGAAGGTCGCCTGGACAAGCTGTATATCGTGGGTAACAAATTCATCAATACCATGTCTCAGGTTCCACAAGTTGTTCAGTTGCTGCCGCTGCCACCCGCAGAAGATGGCGAACTGAAAAAGAAATCCTGGGATTATCTGTATGAACCCGATCCTAAGTCGCTACTGGATACCCTGTTGCGTCGTTATGTGGAGTCTCAGGTTTATCAGGGTGTCGTAGAAAACCTGGCCAGTGAGCAGGCCGCGCGAATGGTAGCGATGAAGGCCGCAACCGATAATGGCGGCAGCCTGATCAAAGAGCTGCAGTTGGTGTACAACAAGGCTCGTCAGGCCAGCATCACTCAGGAACTCACCGAGATCGTCGGGGGAGCCTCCGCGGTTTAAGCTAGGTTTACGAATTACGTAGAGGATTCAAGATGGCTACTGGAAAGATTATCCAGGTAATCGGCGCCGTGGTGGACGTCGAGTTCCCCCAAGACGCGGTACCAAAAGTGTACAATGCGCTTGAGGTAGAAAACGGTTCTTCCAAACTGGTACTGGAAGTACAGCAACAGTTAGGCGGCGGCGTTATTCGTTGTATTGCAATGGGTTCTTCCGACGGTCTACGCCGTGGTTTGGTTGTGACCGACCTGGAGCACCCGATCGAAGTACCGGTAGGTAAATCGACTCTTGGCCGTATCATGAACGTACTGGGCGAGCCCGTCGACATGAAAGGCGATATCGGTGAAGAAGAGCGTTGGGCTATTCACCGTCCTGCACCAAGTTATGAAGAATTAGCTAACTCACAAGATCTGCTGGAAACCGGTATCAAGGTTATGGATCTGATCTGTCCGTTCGCCAAGGGCGGTAAAGTGGGTCTGTTCGGTGGTGCGGGTGTTGGTAAAACTGTAAACATGATGGAGTTGATCCGTAACATCGCGATCGAGCACTCCGGTTATTCTGTGTTTGCAGGTGTGGGCGAACGTACCCGTGAAGGTAACGATTTCTACCACGAAATGACCGAGTCCAATGTTATCGACAAAGTTTCACTTGTGTATGGCCAGATGAATGAGCCGCCGGGTAACCGCCTGCGTGTAGCATTGACCGGTCTGACCATGGCTGAAAAGTTCCGTGAAGAAGGTCGTGACGTACTGCTGTTCATTGATAACATCTATCGTTACACCTTGGCCGGTACAGAAGTTTCTGCACTGTTGGGTCGTATGCCTTCAGCGGTAGGTTATCAGCCGACTCTGGCGGAAGAAATGGGCGTTCTGCAAGAACGTATCACGTCTACCAGAACAGGTTCTATTACCTCCGTACAGGCCGTTTACGTCCCTGCGGATGACTTGACTGACCCATCGCCAGCAACCACCTTTGCTCACTTGGATGCAACTGTGGTACTGAGCCGTAATATCGCCTCTCTGGGGATTTACCCGGCCGTTGATCCGTTGGATTCAACCAGTCGTCAGTTGGATCCGCTGGTTGTTGGGCAGGAACACTATGATGTAGCGCGTGGCGTGCAGTCTATTCTGCAACGTTATCAGGAACTGAAGGATATCATTGCGATTCTGGGTATGGATGAGCTGTCAGAAGATGACAAGCTGGTGGTATCCCGCGCACGTAAAATCCAGCGCTTCCTGTCTCAACCGTTCTTTGTGGCTGAAGTCTTCACTGGTTCTCCGGGTAAGTTCGTATCGCTGAAAGACACCATTCGTGGTTTCAAAGGCATTATGGCTGGCGACTACGACCACCTGCCAGAGCAGGCGTTCTACATGGTTGGCACCATTGAAGAAGCAGTGGAAAAAGCCAAGAAACTGTAACGTTCTGAGAGGAGGGTGATATGGCTGCTATGACTTACCATCTGGATGTCGTTAGTGCAGAACAGGCAATGTTCTCCGGTCTGGTAGAAAAAATCCAGGTGACCGGTAGCGAAGGTGAACTGGGGATTTATCCTGGTCACGCTCCCCTGCTTACGGCTATTAATCCCGGTATGGTGCGTATTGTTAAACAGCACGGCAGTGAAGAGTATATCTACTTGTCCGGGGGTATCCTTGAGGTGCAACCGAATATGGTCACTGTTTTGTCTGATACGGCCATTCGTGGGAAGGATCTTGATGAAGCGCGGGCATTGGAAGCGAAACGTAAAGCGGAAGAGCATATCCGTGATTCACATGGTGATGTGGATTATGCTCAAGCTTCTGCCGAGCTGACAAAAGCGATTGCCAAACTGCGCGTTATTGAGCTGACCAGAAAAGCGATGTAACAGCTTCAGTTGTTAAAAAGGCCAGTTGGTTTTTTACCGACTGGCCTTTTTTTATGTTCACCATTATTGCTTGATGATTCCCGCCGGATGCCCAATGTCGGGCATCCTTTGAGAGTGTGTTATTTTTTCTTCAGAAAATCACCCAGCTGCAAATTGCCTTTTGCATCACGCGTGAATGTTTGTGGTACGACAATGGATTTATAGGCGGCAGTAGTGATTTCTTTCCCTTTATTGTTGATCGAATGGTTGTCTTTGATGAAGTAGTTACTGGCATCTACACGACCCACGACAGCGTCATCATATTTACCCGCTGACGTGCGCAGGGATACATTATTTTTAAATATTCCCTGTTTTTCCGGGCCATAGTACGGGCTTGGGCGGAAGATAAAGTTAAAGCGTTGGTTATCAAGTGCAATATTATTCTCAACGACTAGCGCACCTGGGTTAAAGTTGTCGGTAAAGCCATCCAGATGATTGCCAATGGCAATGCTGTTTTTAATCTGATGTGCAACCGGCTGACCTTCCCCTCCCAGTTTGAAACCGTTGCTGGTGTTGTTGAGTGCAATAGAATTCTCGATCACCACAACCCCGTTCGGACCATCCTCAATTTTGTTGAATAGGTCAAACCCATCATCAATATTGTCATGAGAGAAGGCACCACGGATCACATTACCTTCACCAACGCGCATTTTTACTGCAAATCCATCCGCGTTGATTTTACCTGGATCCTGGTTGCTGTAGGATTCTGAATTCAAAATCAGGTTATGGCTGGCCCACAAGGGTTTTCCCACATTTCCTGTTGATGAAACCTGAATTCCGGTGTCGTCGCAATTGTGTGCCACCACACGATCTATGCGGTTGTAACTGCCTTCGATACGGAAGCTTTTATCAGTAATTTCAACACCTTTTACAATCCAGTAGCTAGCGTTGAGATTGAGTCCATGGATAACGCTCTTACCTTCAACTGCAATCAGATGTTTTGGCGCTTTGGCTGTACCGCTGGCGGTTACTGGAATTTCGGTTGCAGCGTAATCTCCAGGCATTAACCACAACGTACCGCCTGCAGGTAATGCACTGATAGCTGTCGTGATATCCAGTGGCGCTTTTTTGCTACCATTGTTGGTTGATTTCCCCTCAGGAGAAACATACAAATTTTTGGCATCCGCAAAAGTCACTTTTTCTACACTGAAACTCGCTTCCTGTGGCGATTTATCTTTACCGTCACCAGGTGTGTAAACCAGTTTGAAATCTGTTTTCGGCGCTGTCAGCTTCGCTGGCAGGCTGAACATTTCACCGGCTTTGATCGCGTGTGCTTTGCCAAGCTCCTTGCCATTCTGATATACGGCCAGTGTACCGTTGTAGTTCACTCTGGCCTGGACCAGATAGTTGTCGTGAACGGAAAGGGTTGAAGAAGCCACTTGCAACAATGGTGCGAAACTTTCTGCTTTAAAGGCGGGTGATAATTTTGTATGCGCTGGACTGGTGGTCAGGCTGGCATTATTAATGGTGACTTTTGCATTACGTGAGGCGAAGAAACCGACATAGTAATGCTTTTTATCCTGTTGGGTGACCAGATCAGCACCTTTGACGGTTTTTGTTACCCATTGATCACTGTCTTTAGGCGCATAAGAAGTGATAAAGCCATCGTCAGTCCGTTCCAGTTTCAGGCGGAATGTTGGCGTTTGTTCCAGATTAATTTTTTCCTGATAACTACTTTTGCTAATTTTAGCACCAATATTACCCCACGGCTGTATCACACCATTCCGTGAAATAGCCTGTATTTTTACTTCAGTTTTGGCATTTTTGGCCTTTTTATCCTGGGTCATGATGGCATTCATCACCATGTTTGAGGCTGCCGGAAACTCCTCATATCCCACTTTCAGTGGATTCTGCCGAGGTACACCCAAAATATCCCGTACTAATATCCCAGCACCTTCCTGTGCGGCTGGTCTGGCCTTTGTCTCAGGACCAAACTGATCAACCGTAACGTCAGATTGCAGCGTGAAATTTACATTGGCGGGTAGTTCAGTATAGAAAAACGTTAATCCATCATGGGTGTTGGCTATTTTTCCACCCCGACTTTCAATGGTAATTGGTGCGGATAAATCGGCTTTATCTGTTGAAGTAAGTTTTTTGCCGTTGATGGTAACGTCATTAACCCCGATTTTTTCAGGTAAAACGTTGGAGGAGAAATTCACATCAGTGGACTGCCCGAAAGCGATGCTGTGCCAGACCAGCGGTGCTGCCTGAGGAGCAGCAAAAGAAGGCGTGCTCCCCATCAATAAAAATGAATTAAGGGCTACAGTAATGAGCCCGGAAACAGCGTATTTCATATCTTCCCCATCATTATTTGTTATTGGTTGGCGCATTATTACAAAAAATGAAACAGCGTTTCTTTTGTGTGGCTCACAAAGTGGATGAGGTTTTTTACCAAAAGTTTCCGTTTCGTGACTTAATCCGTCAATGAAACAGGCAGTGTGGCGGAGAGCATAAAAATTAACGCGGGAGTATCATCATACTTACCCAAATCGCCCCAGTTTGAGTACACTTCCATTCATCTGAATTTGGTGCCTGGAATCCCGTTGGACAGGTATTTTTCGCTGAAAAATATGTAGTATTCCAGCGTGATAACGGGTTTACTTTTGTCTGTCACCATAATGGCGACACCTCTTGGTTTTTAGTCAGGATGCCTATGTCAAACAGTGCTATGAGTGTGGTTATCCTTGCCGCTGGCAAGGGAACCCGCATGTATTCCGATCTTCCTAAAGTACTTCACCCGCTGGCGGGTAAACCTATGGTTCAGCATATTATTGATGCAGCAATGAAAATTGGTGCCAGAAATATGCATCTGGTCTATGGCCACGGTGGCGATCTACTGAAGGAAGCGCTGTCTGATTCATCGTTGAATTGGGTATTACAGGCTGAACAGCTAGGCACTGGTCATGCTATGCAACAGGCCGCACCCTGGTTTGCTGACGATGAAGATATCCTGATGCTATATGGTGATGTGCCGCTGATTTCTCCGGTTACATTGCAGCGGCTGTTACAGGCAAAACCGTTGGGTGGGATTGGTTTACTGACGGTGAAGGTTAATGATCCTACCGGTTATGGCCGCATCGTGCGTGAAAATGGCGAAGTCGTCGGTATTATTGAACACAAAGATGCCAGTGAGGAACAGCGGCAAATATCCGAGATCAATACCGGCATCCTGGTAGCAAATGGTCAGGATCTGAAACGCTGGTTGAGCCAACTTACCAACGATAACGTGCAGGGCGAGTATTACCTCACGGATATTATCGCCATGGCAGTACAGGAAGGCCATCGTGTTATGGCTGTTCATCCCGATAGCCAGAGTGAAGTAGAAGGGGTGAATAACCGCTTGCAACTCGCCACACTGGAGCGTGTTTATCAGCAAGAACAGGCGAAAAAACTGTTGCTGGCCGGGGTGACACTACGTGATCCTGCTCGTTTTGATCTGCGGGGGGAGTTGAAACACGGTCGTGATGTCACTATTGATATTAATGTCATTTTTGAAGGTGAGGTGACGTTGGGCAGTCGAGTCAAAATTGGCGCGGGTTGTGTAATAAAAAACAGTGTGATTGGTGACGACTGTGAGATCAGTCCATACTCGGTAGTGGAAGATGCTGTACTTGAAGCGAAGTGCACTATTGGGCCTTTTGCCCGTTTACGTCCAGGGGCCGAGCTGGCGGAAGGTGCTCATGTCGGTAACTTTGTCGAACTGAAGAAAGCTCGTTTGGGGAAAGGCTCTAAAGCTGGTCACTTAAGCTATCTGGGTGATGCTGACATTGGTGCTGGCGTCAATATTGGTGCCGGAACCATTACCTGCAATTACGATGGTGCGAATAAGCATAAAACCATTATCGGTGATGATGTGTTTGTTGGTTCTGATACTCAACTGGTGGCGCCGGTTAGCGTAGCCAAAGGTGCCACGATAGGCGCTGGTACCACCATTACCCGGAATGTTGGTGAGAATGAGCTGGTTATCAGTCGGGTGAAGCAGCAGCATATCGCTGGTTGGGTTCGTCCGGTAAAGAGAAAATAACCGAGTCGATGACTGTGAATACCTCATCGGTTTGTTATCAGTTTGCTCTTTTGTCATCCCCGCGACGTCGGGGATCCATTCTGGCAGCGCTGACAATCTTTGATGTATTCCCATACTCGCTGAGGACAGGCGTTAAAACGTCAGCAATAACCAGCTAAACAACGTTTTGATATAAAGACGGTTTTGTTCTGTGTTTTATCGATAGAACACAGGACAAAACATAATAATCCCCAACTCTACAAGGCTCGGGGAACCCGGAAAAAACCGGAATAATCAGGTCAGAGACATCTCTGGTGACACAATATGTCACTTCTATAGGAATACAACAGATGTGTGGAATAGTAGGCGCTGTTGCACAGCGTGATATTGCAGAAATACTGCTAGAAGGGTTACGCCGTCTGGAATACCGCGGTTATGACTCGGCTGGTCTGGCAGTCGTGGACAATGACGGTCATATGACCCGTTTACGCCGTTTGGGCAAGGTACAGATTCTGGCTCAGGCAGCCGATGAACATCCGTTGCACGGCGGTACCGGAATTGCTCATACGCGTTGGGCTACACATGGTGAGCCTTCTGAAGATAACGCTCATCCGCATGTTTCTGGATACATTACCGTAGTGCATAACGGTATTATTGAAAATCACGAACCGTTACGTGAACTGCTGGTTAAACGTGGTTATCGGTTTGCTTCTGAAACCGACACTGAAGTCGTGGCGCATCTGGTTCATTGGGAACAGCAGCAAAGTGGGGGTTCACTGGTAGATGTGGTGAAGCGTGTTATTCCTCAGTTGCGCGGTGCGTACGGAATGGTGTTGTTGGATAGCCGTGATCCCAGCGTGATGGTGGCCGCCCGTTCCGGCAGTCCGTTGGTGATTGGTCTTGGTGTCGGGGAAAACTTTATCGCCTCCGACCAACTGGCATTATTGCCGGTAACTCGCCGCTTTATCTTCCTGGAAGAGGGGGACGTGGCTGAAATTACTCGTCGCACCGTGCATATTTTCGATAAGCAAGGTCAGGATGTTAAACGCGAAGAGATTGAATCCAGCGTGCAATACGATGCCGGTGACAAGGGGACTTACCGTCACTACATGCAAAAAGAGATCTACGAACAACCGATGGCCATTAAAAATACCCTGGAAGGGCGTTTCAGCCACGGCGAGATCAACCTGTCCGAGTTAGGGCCGAAAGCGGATGAACTGCTGGCGAAAGTTCAGCATATTCAAATTATTGCCTGCGGAACGTCTTACAATTCCGGTATGGTTTCCCGTTACTGGTTTGAAGCGTTGGCGGGAGTGCCTTGTGATGTGGAAATCGCTTCTGAATTCCGTTACCGCAAACCGGCAGTACGCGCTAATAGCCTGATGATTACGCTGTCTCAGTCTGGTGAAACAGCCGATACCCTCGCAGCATTACGTATGTCCAAAGCGTTGGGTTACCTCGGTTCATTGGCGATTTGTAATGTTGCGGGTTCTTCACTGGTGCGTGAATCCGATCTGGCGTTAATGACCAAAGCCGGTGTGGAAATCGGTGTGGCATCAACCAAAGCTTTCACCACGCAACTGACGGTACTGCTGATGCTGGTGGCGCGTATTGGCCATTTGCGCGGTATGGATGCGAAAATCGAGCACGATATTGTTCATGCTTTGCAGGCATTGCCAGCACGTATAGAGCAGATGTTGTCGCAGGACAAACTGATCGAATCGCTGGCGGAAGGTTTTTCTGACAAGCATCATGCCTTGTTCCTGGGGCGTGGCGATCAGTATCCGATAGCAATGGAAGGCGCGCTGAAGCTTAAAGAGATCTCTTATATCCATGCGGAAGCCTATGCCGCGGGCGAGTTGAAACATGGTCCACTGGCGCTGATTGATGCTGATATGCCGGTGGTAGTGGTGGCTCCCAATAACGAGCTGTTGGAAAAGTTGAAGTCCAATATTGAAGAAGTGCGGGCGCGTGGCGGTGAATTATATGTATTTGCCGATGAAGCCGCTGGTTTCACTTCTGATAGCAAGATGATGAAGCTTATCAAACTGCCTCATGTTGAAGATGTTATTGCGCCGATTTTCTATACCGTTCCACTACAACTGCTGGCTTATCATGTAGCACTGATTAAAGGCACTGATGTGGATCAGCCACGTAATTTGGCAAAATCTGTCACGGTAGAGTAAGTGTGATAATAAGCTAGTCAGGTTTGTGGGATGACAACATAGTTGCTAACTGGAAAATCCGGTTATGCTGTTCAAAAAGCATACCGGATTTTTTTATGCCTAAATCTGAATAGTCACTGTCAGAGACTGTGATTGCTTCCTGAGTGAGACAAGAGAGAGATCTTGGAGACGGAACGTATTATCAACTGTGGATAATACGCCACGAAATGCCCTTTTCTGAGAGATCTCATTGCGTCTCGCTACATAAACGGGACGAGTACAGTATTACGATGAAGTAAGATGTGAGCCATGCCAGGGATCATCGCGACGTTCATCCGGCATTTCGGCGGTGTCGGCAATGTTAAAATGCGATTTGAACCCATTGTGATTTCTTGACTCTCCCACCACTGCATGAGGAGTGGGTGCGGCAGCCATAGCGCCTATGGAAATAAAAAGAAAAAAAACGGCGGTGATTGTCTCTGAGATTTTCATCCTGTCTCGGGCTCCCCACTGTTGCGTTGTATCGGATGACAGGAGCATTTTGCCTGTACTAGCGTCATGTTCTGTCAGTGGGTTTTAAAGCTGAAGGGCTCTGTATGTCCGTTTACGTCTAATGTGACAAGGCGTTATCTATTTGAATGATGGGCCATCATGACTATGCTAATAAATTTCAATCTCTCCGCTAATGAGAAGAGACAAATTCTGACGCAAAATGTGCGGGTAGTACCGCAAAGTTCTCCCGCATACGTTTTGTCTCTTCGGCCTGGTGCGAGATAAACTGAAAGCTTATGCAGCCGAAATCGATGCTTGGGAAGATCTAACGCGTTCAACTGACGGTTAAGACATTTTCCCTAGAGGTGTTGTGAGTAATTATCGTATTGATATATAAAAACATATCCATTAAGCATTAAGATACATAAAGGAGGAAAAGCACCTGCAATTTGAAAGATGATGGGTATATAACATCCGTCCGATGGTTCCCAGGAAATAGGGTGACTAGCGGACGGATTTTTTATGGCGTGAATTTATATGGGATAAGGCGTCTGGTGTATAACGGATTTTGGTTCGGTGAGTTCGAGTTTGTCTTTTGGCGGCATCAATACCTCATTGATTTTTCATCGCTGGAAATAACGTTTTATGAGAGCTGGATAAAAACGGCTCCACATTAACGAGAGCAGAGTTAAGTAGTAAAAGCCGTGTGTTATGCGGCTTTATTGAATACCAGATGTACGGTACTGTAAAAAAAAATTTATCGTCACAGTGAGCCTTTTCATTGCGTTCCTCCCTGAATAATGGGGCCACAACCTGATTCCTGTTGCTGTTATTGCATAATCAGATTCCACATAACCTCATGTATTGGTTTGTTTGTAATAAAACCGTAATATAACGTACATTTTAATGTCACTTAATTGTCCTATTTTCCCTCCTGCAAACTACACTCTGATTAACAAAGCTCCGGGTCTACACTTTTAAAGTATTATCCCACAGGAGGGATTATGAAACTGATGCGTACTACTGTTGCCAGTATTGTTGCGGCAAGCGTTTCTTTGATGACTGTTTCCGCTTTTGCTGCTGACCTCACCGGCGCAGGTGCGACATTCCCCGCTCCGGTTTACACGAAATGGGCTGATTCATATCAAAAAGAAACCGGCAACAAAATAAACTACCAGGGAATTGGTTCTTCAGGCGGTGTAAAACAAATCGTTGCAAAAACCGTGGATTTCGGTGCGTCTGATGCGCCGCTGAAAGATGAAAAGCTGGCTCAGGAAGGTCTGTTCCAATTCCCGACTGTGATTGGCGGTATTGTTCTGGCGGTTAATGTGCAGGGCGTGAAAAAAGGTGAACTGACGCTGGATGGTAAAACCCTGGGTGATATCTATCTGGGCAAGATTAAAAAATGGAATGATCCAGCAATTGCCAAACTGAACCCGAAAGCGAAGCTGCCGGACCAGGATATTGCGGTTGTCCGTCGTGCTGATGGTTCTGGCACGTCTTATGTGTTTACCAGCTACTTGTCAAAAGTAAGCCCTGAGTGGAAAGAGAAGGTGGGTGCAGGTAACACGGTTAACTGGCCGACCGGTCTGGGTGGTAAAGGTAATGATGGTGTCGCGGCGTTTGTTCAGCGTCTGCCTGGTGCTATTGGTTATGTAGAATACGCTTATGCCAAACAGAACAAGCTGGTTTACACCAAACTGATTTCTGCTGATGGTAAGGTTGTGAACCCGACTGAAGAATCATTCAGTAACGCGGCCAAAGGTATTGACTGGAGCAAGTCTTTCGCTCAGGACCTGACTAACCAGAAGGGGGCGGATGTATGGCCAATTACCTCCACTACTTTTATCCTGTTGCATAAAGTACAAACCAAGCCTACACAGGGTAAAGAAGTGATGAAGTTCTTTGACTGGGCGTATAACCATGGCGGCAAAGAAGCCAACGCGCTGGATTACGCGACTCTGCCAAAAGAAGTGGTTGCTCAGGTTCGCGCAGCATGGAAAACTCAGATTAAAGACGAAAGTGGTAAATCGATTTATTAATTGAGTTGGTAAATCGTTATTTGCTGGTAATCGTGAGGCGGATAATCCGGAAACGGGGGATCCGCCTCCGAAATTCATAGGGGTTCCCCCCTATTATTTTGAGAAGAGAGTCGTATGGCTGAATATAAGCCAGCTATTACCCCGCCAGGAAAACATGGAGATGTCATTTTCGGTGTGCTGGTAAGGCTGTCTGCGTTGCTAACGTTATTGTTGTTGGGGGGCATCATTGTTTCCCTGATTATTGCATCCTGGCCGAGCATACAGAAGTTCGGTTTTTCGTTTTTGTGGACAAAGGAATGGGATGCACCTGCCGAGCAATTTGGTGCGTTGGTTCCGATCTACGGCACTATTGTCACTTCGCTGATTGCCTTGATTATTGCGATTCCGATCAGTTTTGGTATCGCCCTGTTTTTGACCGAGCTGGCGCCCAACTGGTTAAAACGTCCGTTGGGTATCGCTATTGAATTGTTGGCCGCTATCCCCAGTATCGTTTACGGCATGTGGGGCTTATTTGTTTTTGCACCGTTGTTTGCCAAATATTTCCAGCAGCCGGTGGGATATGTGCTTTCCGATATTCCGTTTATAGGTGTGCTGTTTTCCGGCCCGGCCTTCGGTATTGGTATTCTGGCTGCTGGTGTGATTCTGGCAATCATGGTTATTCCCTATATTGCTGCCGTGATGCGTGATGT
This sequence comes from Prodigiosinella aquatilis, assembly GCA_030388725.1. NCBI lineage: Bacteria > Pseudomonadati > Pseudomonadota > Gammaproteobacteria > Enterobacterales > Pectobacteriaceae > Prodigiosinella > Prodigiosinella aquatilis. The sequence continues at coordinate 4,898,486 of CP128857.1, read as the reverse complement.
GTTTGAGCAAACACCCGTGATGATGAAGGAGTCGGCTTACGGCATCGGTTGTACTACCTGGGAAGTGATTTGGCGTATTGTGCTGCCGTTTACCAAAAATGGTGTGATCGGCGGTGTGATGCTGGGTCTGGGACGTGCGCTGGGAGAAACGATGGCAGTGACGTTTATCATTGGTAACACCTACCAGCTGAATAGCCCGTCACTGTATATGCCGGGAAACAGTATTACTTCTGCGTTGGCGAATGAATTTGCGGAGGCTGATCCTGGTGTACATACCGCAGCGCTGATGGAGCTAGGCCTGATCCTGTTTGTCATTACCTTTATTGTTCTGGCGTGTTCAAAATTGATGATCATGCGTTTGGCGAAAAATGAAGGAGTACATTAATGACGGCAATCAGCATTGAGAACGAAGCAGAGCTTATCCGCATGCGTCGCAAAATGCAGGCCTGGCGGCGTCAGAAAAATCGTATCGCTTTATGTTTATCGATGCTGACGATGGCATTTGGGTTGTTCTGGTTGGTTTGGATCCTGTTTTCCACGATCACCAAAGGTATTGACGGCATGTCACTGTCGCTGTTTACCGAAATGACTCCGCCTCCCAACTCACCGGGTGGTGGTTTAGCCAACGCTATTGCGGGCAGTGGTCTACTGATTTTTTGGGCGACATTTCTGGGAACGCCACTGGGTATCATGGCTGGCATTTATTTGGCGGAATATGGCCGTAAATCGCTGATTGCAGAAGTTATCCGTTTTATTAATGATATTTTGCTATCGGCACCGTCCATTGTTGTAGGGCTGTTTGTTTATAGTCTCGTGGTTACCAGAATGGAGCATTTTTCCGGCTGGGCAGGGGTTATCGCGCTGGCATTATTACAGATACCGATTGTTATCCGCACCACGGAAAATATGCTCAAACTGGTACCAGATAGCCTGCGTGAAGCTGCCTATGCTCTGGGTACACCCAAATGGAAAATGATTTCTGCAATTACGTTAAAAGCGTCTGTTTCAGGAATTATTACCGGCATTCTACTGGCTGTTGCTCGTATCGCCGGGGAAACGGCACCGTTGCTGTTCACTTCGTTATCCAACCAGTTCTGGAACACGGATTTAATGCATCCGATTGCCAACCTGCCAGTGACTATCTTCAAGTTTGCCATGAGTCCGTTCTCAGAGTGGCAACAGCTGGCTTGGGCAGGTGTACTGTTGATTACGGTGTGTGTGCTATTTCTGAATATCCTGGCACGTGTAGTGTTTGCTGAGAAGAAACATTGATAATTAAAAGTGTTGCGTAGCAGCACCGGCTAGAAGAGAGAAGTCTTGATGAGTATGGCTACTGAGACATCCACCAGCAAAATCCAGGTGCGCGATCTGAATTTTTATTACGGGAAATTCCATGCGCTAAAAAACATTACGCTGGATATCGCCCAAAATCAGGTTACTGCGTTCATCGGCCCATCGGGATGTGGCAAGTCCACGTTGCTGCGAACCATGAATAAAATGTACCAGCTTTACCCAGAGCAACATGCTGAGGGAGATATTCTGCTGGATGGTAATAACATCTTGACGGATAAGCAGGATATCGCATTGTTGCGTGCCAAGGTGGGTATGGTATTCCAGAAACCGACACCGTTCCCGATGTCGATTTATGACAATATTGCGTTTGGGGTGCGCCTGTTTGAAAAGCTGTCCCGTCCGGATATGGATGAGCGCGTACAGTGGGCGCTGACCAAGGCGGCATTGTGGCAGGAAACCAAAGATAAACTGCACCAGAGTGGTTACAGTCTGTCTGGAGGACAACAGCAACGTTTGTGTATCGCTCGCGGTATTGCTATCCGCCCTGAAGTTCTGCTGCTGGATGAACCTTGCTCGGCATTGGATCCTATTTCCACTGGCAGAATCGAAGAACTGATTTCAGAGCTTAAGAAAGATTATACCGTGGTGATCGTGACGCATAACATGCAGCAGGCTGCGCGTTGTTCCGATTATACGGCGTTTATGTATCTGGGTGAGCTGATCGAGTTCAGTGATACCGACACCCTGTTTACCGCGCCTCGGCAGAAAAAGACCGAAGACTATATTACCGGTCGCTACGGTTGATTACGGGAGTATCATGGAAAATCTTAATCTGAATAAACATATTTCCGGTCAGTTTAATGCCGAACTGGAGAACATTCGCACTCAGGTCTTGAGCATGGGGGGACTGGTTGAGCAGCAACTGACTGACGCCATTACTGCGATGCACAATCAGGACTCAGAACTGGCGACGCGGGTTATTGAATGTGATTCCAAAGTTAACTTGATGGAAGTGACGATTGATGAAGCTTGTGTGCGCATTATCGCCAAGCGTCAACCCACGGCCAGCGATTTGCGCTTGGTGATGGCGATCATCAAAACTATTTCGGAGCTGGAACGCATCGGTGACGTGGCGGATAAAATTTGCCGCACCGCGCTGGAAAAATTTTCCCACCAGCATCAACCGTTGCTGGTGAGTCTGGAGTCTCTGGGCCGTCACACGGTGCAGATGCTGCATGATGTGCTGGATGCTTTTGCCCGTATGGATCTGGATGAAGCCATCCGTATCTACCGGGAAGATAAAAAAGTCGATAAGGAATACGAGGGTATTGTGCGTCAGTTAATGACTCACATGATGGAAGATTCCCGTACCATTCCAAGTGTTCTGACCGCACTGTTTTGCGCCCGTTCTATCGAGCGTATCGGTGACCGCTGTCAGAATATCTGCGAATTTATCTTCTACTTCGTGAAAGGTCAGGATGTTCGCCATATGGGTGGCGATGCTCTGGAAAAACTCCTGATCGCGAGTGACGCCAAAAAAGCGAAATAATGTTATTTCGCTGAGTTTGATAACAAAGTGCATATAGCGATGATAATGGGGAGATCGTAAAGGCGCTGCAAGTATATTATTGTCAGCTTCAGCCGCACCATCTCTGGCATGGATGTTTGACTTGTCTCTCCCATTATCATCGTTTTGACTCCGCGGTTTATCGTCTGACGCTCTGCTTGCAGAGCGTTTTTTATCGGGATCCCCAATAAGTCTGACTCCTTCGGAGCCGCCTTTCTGAACTGGAATTATTTAGAGTACAGGTAAGGTGAATAACCGTGATAATAACGCTGTATTGATACCAATAATTATTATTGGAGTCATGACCAAAGAATTTATTGTGCAGCACAAATGGCGGAAGAACCCATTAAACGGGGTTGTCGACAGGGAGTCTTGGTCAGAAAAATGCTATCTGCTTATGGGGTTGTAGTGGCGGCGAGCTACACGTTGATCGGCAGTTACAAACTCAATACGACCAGTACCACCGCTCTCGACCCTAAGCTCATTTTACTTACAAACCTGACATTAGCGTTTTAAGTTTTAAATAAGTGTTTGATGACACTGTTTATTGTCTCCGATAGTCGTTTGTAGTCAATTTTATTCTCGTTGGCCCTGGTGACGACATGTTGGGATAATCCACTGAAAATTAACGCTATAATATCCATCTTTCCACTCAACTTTCGGAACTCCTCCGCGTTGCTGGTGTTTGACCTTTTAATCAATTGCTCATCAAATTGTGCAACGATATTTTTATGCGATAATTGAAGCAATTTAGCAACGCTCGGATTACGTGCCGCCTCGGCAACAATTTCTAGCCATAATCCTACAAAATCAGGGGAAGTATGATGCTCAATCATTCTTTCGGTTTGCCTGGTCAGAGAATCAACCAACGCTTCATCGGGTGGAGCAGCGGCGATGTCATTCACGAGTTCCAGTAGCGTGTGTTCCTGCTGTGCCACCAGTGCTTCAACGATCGCTTCTTTGTTAGCAAAATGATAGTAGATATGCCCTGGGCTCATGCCAGCAGCCTTAGAAATTTTGGCTATGCTGCAACCATGAAAACCCTCTTTCCGGAAGCAATCTGCCGCTGCGTCTAGCACCTGTTTTCTGCGTTCCTTGGTTTTCTCCCGAACTTCATCGTCCTGGGGGTTACTCATGGATTTCTCCTGTTCAGTAATTCTTGCAAGTTTTAAATTAGCATTAATATACTAGAATGAATATTCAACCTAATAAGAGGGTGATAGTCATGTTTGCTTTTCTTCGCCCTGTTTGGACAAGTTTAACCATATTAATGATGGCACTCTCACTGGACACGATCGCTCTCTGCATCCCTCAGGGACGGTTTTCACGAGGAGTGTAACGTTAACGTTAAGAGAATTAAATGTCACGCTCACTTCAAAGCTTCATGGCCCACAACATCTCATTGAGTAGCTGAAATAAAGCATCAGACCAGGGGGTATTTCAAAAACACTTATTCCACAAGGGTAGCATGGTCAATGTGGGACACACTGTACAAGATCAATCTCACATTTTGCCAAGACAAGCTAGCAAGAGAGTGATGGTTTCTCTATTACGGTCGGTAAGGCATCAGCCGTAAGTAGGTCATTGGGGACTATGCCTATCGCAACCGTATTGGTGATTTTTGATATCCCACGGTTTAACGTTTTGATTGCGAGTTGGTTCAGTAAAGAGAAGAAACGCATTAATAAAGTAGAACATCCCGAAGACCTGACGAAGCAATGTGCGTTGGGCTCGCAAGCATAATTCTCGCGATTAAATCAAAAAGTTATTGAGTTAATGTTGGGGAGATTAATCAGTGGTAAAACGCAAAAAAGTCGCAGCGGAAGAAACTCGCGAGCAGATCCTTGAAGCTGCCGAGCAATGTTTCCGAGATGTGGGAGTGGCGCGCACTACACTACAGATGATCGCTGTACGGGCCGGTTGTACCCGTGGGGCCATATACTGGCATTTTACTGAAAAACAAGATCTTTTACGAGAGATCATAAACAGGGTACCTCTGTTGCTGTTCAGCCAGTTGGAGAGGATATGCGTGGCTGCTAAGCCTGTAGCTGAGTTACATCGTTGCCTCACTCGCAATTTGGAGGATATTCAAAACGACAGGCATCTACGTAATGTGGTCGAGATTATGGTCTTCAGAGGTGAATGCTCTGAAGAAATAAACAATGCATTCTTAGCGGGGAAAGAGGGTGACAATAAGTTTTTGCAACTGCTGGTCAGTATTTTCGATTCTGGTAAAGCGCGGGGTGAAATTAAAACTACCATCCCGACGAAGACGCTGGCTTGTCTGACGTTCTTCGTTTTCACCGGTGCGTTGAAGTCTTGCATTTTGATGCCGCCGGACTGTTGGGCGGTCCAGGAAGGTCAATCTGTATTACAATTTGTATTCGATATCGCCCATGAAAATACCAAGGCATGTCATCGCGGTAATGTTGGATAAAAGCGATTTATCCATTGATCGGGTGATGCTTTCTTCTGTGCCCGGCTCCTTCAACCCACAGGCAGGTCTGTTTGTGTATGTTATAAGCGAGTAACGGGCTGGCATGATGCCGATGAGATAAAAATAATAAGCAAAGCTGTTTTCGGCGTAAGACAAAAAGGCTCTTTTATTCGATTGTTGGGCCAGGAAGGCTTCGTTTTTACGATCGAAACGCCACTGGTGGACATTTTCAACGTTTCTTCCCGTTGCTGGGTCAGTGTCTTGTTTGCTGTCAATTTCGCGCGACGGTCATTTCGTTTTTACCTGCCATCCAATGACATTTCAATCCGCTTCCCAAGCCGATCATCCCGTTTTTTGTTCGCGCCATATGACGACTCTGGCTCTACAAGTGATCAGGGTTTGAAGGTCCGCAATTGTCATTCCCAATTCATCAATTTTTTTACATTTTGTAACTATTTTTTTTGTGCTTCGACACTTATTGACGCAACATGATATTGTGCTCAACTTAGAATGATCATTCTAATTTCTTTGGGATAATATATTCATTATGCGGTATACATTATCAGTGCTTTTTCTGAGCATGCTGCTGATCGCCTGCGATCGTTCTACCAACAATGGCGCACCAGCAGCACCGGTGCCTCATGTTAGCGTCGTAACGCTTAAAACTCAGCCCATAACCTTGTTCACAAGTCTGCCCGGCCGCACAACCGCGGTACGCAGTGCTGAAGTGCGACCACAGGTAGATGGCATTATTCTTAAACGGCTGTTTACCGGAGGTACCGAGGTCAAGGCCGGTCAACAGCTGTATCAGATCGATCCCGCCAGCTATCAGGCCGCTTATGACAAAGCGGTAGCGACTTATGTTAACGCCGAATCAGTGGTCAAGCGCTACAAGCCACTCGCTGCCGCCCACGCGGTGAGCGCCCAGACTTACGACGACGCGGTGGCTACTGCCGCTGAAGCCAAGGCCGATGTGGAAACCGCGCACGTGAATCTGGAATACACTAAGGTTCTCGCGCCGATATCCGGACGCATCGGTCGTTCACTCTTTACCGAGGGGGCCCTGGTCACCAATGGCCAGAGTAGCTATCTCACCACCATCTCCCAGCTTGATCCAATCTATGTCGATGTCAGCGAGTCATCTCTGGATCTGCTGCGCCTGAGGCGCGCGCTGAGTGAGGGCAAGCTAAAAGCGCCGAACGACCATGAGGCTGCGGTGCAGCTTATGCTTGAAGACGGCAGCAGTTATAGCCAGGAAGGACGGTTAGACTTCTCCGAAGTGACCGTGGATGAAGGCACCGGTTCGGTCACGCTGCGCGCCACCTTCCCCAACCCACATCATGTGCTGCTTCCCGGCATGTTCGTCCATGCCCGTCTGGTGCAGGGCGTTCAGGAAGAGGGCATTCTGGCACCTCAAGAAGCCATCAGCCATGACGTCAAGGGCCGTCCCTATGTGTACGTAGTCAAAACCGATAACACCATCGAGCAACGTTATATCACTACAGGTGAGATGAACAACGGCCAGTGGCAGGTCACCAGCGGCCTCAGTGCTGGCGAAAAAGTGGTCACTGAAGGCATCCAGAACATCCATACCGGCATGAGAGTTTCCGCTAGCGAGCAGAGCCAGACGGCTAATTCCAACTCCGTCCAATTATCCATGACCGATCCGTCGGCGCAATAAGGGGCTATCGATGTCAAAGTTCTTTATCGAACGCCCAATTTTCGCCTGGGTGATCGCCATTGTAGTGATGCTGGCGGGGGGGCTCTCTATCCTCAATCTTCCGATCAACCAGTACCCAAACATCGCGCCGCCGGCGATTCAGGTGTCGGTAACCTATCCAGGGGCTAGCGCCGAGACAGTACAAAAAACCGTAGTGCAGGTGATAGAACAGCAACTCAACGGTATTGACAATCTGCGCTACATTGAATCCAACAGCAATAGCGATGGCAGCGCTAGCATTATTGTTACCTTCGATCAGGGCACCGATCCGGATATCGCCCAAGTGCAGGTGCAGAACAAAGTGTCTCTGGCGGAATCGCAGTTGCCGACCGAAGCCACAGAACAGGGTATCCGGGTAGCGAAATACCAGTCCAACTTCATGATGGTCGTTAGCTTGATTTCCACCGACGGTAAAATGACTGACGCTGACCTGGGCAACCTTTTGGTCTCCAAACTGGAAGATCCCATCGTGCGTACCAAGGGGGTGGGCGACTTTCTGGTTATGGGGGCGGAATACGCCATGCGTATCTGGCTGGACCCGGCCAAACTGTATAAGTATTCATTGGTACCAAGCGACATTAGCACCGCCATTTCGCAGCAAAACGTCCAGGTGTCCTCGGGCGCACTGGGTGGTTTACCGACAGTGAAAAACGCTAAATTCAGCGCCACCATTATTGGCAAAACCCGGCTGGAAACAGTGCAGCAATTCCAAAATATCCTGCTGAAGGTCAACAGCGACGGGTCACAGGTGCGGCTCAAGGATGTTGCGGCGGTCGATCTCGGGCCGAAAAGTTACAGTATTTCTTCCACTTTTGACGGCAAGCCCTCCACCGGTATCGCACTGCGTCTCGCGAGCGGAGCTAACTTGCTCGACACCGCCAATGCGGTGCGTGCCACCCTCCACGGCCTTGAGTCTTCTTTGCCGGAAGGTGTGAAGATTGAATTTCCGTACGATACCTCGCCGGTGGTCAGCGCCTCAATTGAGGAAGTGGTTAAGACGCTATTGGAAGCCATTGTGTTGGTGTTCATGGTGATGCTGCTGTTCCTGCAGAATCTGCGTGCTACGCTGGTCACCACCATGGTGGTGCCGGTTGTACTGCTCGGCACTTTCGGCATACTGTTTGCGTGCGGTTACTCCATCAACACACTCACCATGTTCGGCATGGTGCTGGCGATAGGCTTGCTGGTAGATGACGCCATAGTGGTAGTGGAGAACGTTGAACGAGTGATGCACTATGAGAAATTGGGGCCGAAGGAAGCCACTATCAAATCGATGCAGCAGATTCAAGGGGCTCTATTCGGCATCGCCATGGTGCTGTCAGCGGTGCTGGTGCCGATGGCGTTCTTCAGCGGCTCCACCGGTATCATTTACCGTCAGTTCTCCATAACCATCGTATCGGCGATGGCACTATCTGTGTTGATGGCGCTGATCTTCACCCCAGCATTGTGCGCCACAATACTCAAACCATCGGCCGGTGAGCGAGCCACCACCGGCTTCGCCGGTGCCTTTAACCGCATGTTTGTTCGTGGGACGGTGAGTTATACCCGTGGTGTTGGCCATGTCATCAATAAACGCTCACTGTTCTTACTGGTGTATTTGATGATCGTCGGGGTCACCGGCTACCTATTCACTCGCGTGCCAACGACATTTCTACCTGATGAAGACCAGGCTACTTTGATGATTCAGGTTAGCCTTCCGGCCAATGCTTCTGCCGAGCGTACTCAGCAAGTCGTGCAAAAAATCAAGGACTATCTGCTGACCGATGAGAAGGATATCGTTAGCTCGGTATTTGCTGCCAACGGCTTTAGCTTCGCCGGCCGCGGTCAGAACAGCGCTATGGCTTTCGTGCGTCTTAAAGACTGGAGCGAGCGCCCCAAAGCTAGCCAAAGCGTCCAGGCGCTGGCGGGGCGCGTCATGCAACATTTCGCCACGTTGAAACAGGGTCAGGTCATCGCGCTCGTACCGCCGGCAGTGATGGAGCTTGGCAACGCCACCGGCTTCGATTTTTATCTCCAGGATACTAACAGTCAGGGGCATGATGCACTGGTGGCCGAGATGAATCAGTTCCTATCGCTGGCCCGTCAGGATCCTCGGTTGTCCATGGTTCGCCACAATGGTATGGCGGATGAGCCGGAATACCACCTGGTGATCGATGACGAGCGAGCTCGTGCGCTTGGGCTCAGCCTGGAGGATATCAATGACACACTGTCCACTGCCTGGGGCTCCAGCTATGTTAACCAGTTCATGTACCAAGGACGAGTCAAGGACGTCTATCTACAAGGTAAAGCCACTTCGCGTGTTACGCCGGAGGATCTTAATCAGTGGTACTTCCGTAACAGCAGCAACCAGATGGTGCCGTACTCGGCGTTCGGTAGTGGTAAATGGGGGTATGGTTCGCCTCGCTTTGAGCGCTTCAACGGCCTGTCGGCGGTAAATATCATGGGGTCGCCTGCGGCTGGCTACAGTTCCGGCGATGCGGTGAAAGCGGTGGATGAAATTGCCGCCAAACTGCCTAAAGGTTTCCGTGTCCAATGGCATGGCTTGTCCTATGAGGAGCAGAGTGCCGGTTCTCAGACTACCGCGCTATATACTCTTTCGGTGCTGATGGTGTTTCTGTGTCTGGCTGCGCTGTATGAGAGCTGGTCGATTCCGTTCTCGGTATTGCTGGTAGTGCCACTTGGGGTACTCGGTACCATCGGCGCGGTGTTGCTGCGCGGACTGTCTAATGATGTATTTTTCCAGGTGGGTCTGCTGACCACCGTCGGACTTGCGGCCAAGAACGCCATTCTGATCGTCGAATTCGCCAAGGAATTACATGAGCGGGACGGCAAAGATATCGTCGAGGCCGCTATTGATGCTGCACGTCTGCGTATCCGGCCCATCATCATGACTTCAATGGCATTCGTGCTCGGGGTACTACCGCTGACCATTTCCCACGGCGCCGGCGCCGGCAGTCAGCACTCGATCGGCACCGCTGTTGCTGGTGGTATGATCACCGCTACCTTCCTGGCCATTTTCTTTGTACCGATGTTTTATGTTGTCGTGGTGCGCCTGTTTGACCGCCGACGGACCAAAACGCCGGCCACCGAGGTGCAACAACATGATTGATCACAGTAAGACATACGCGCGGAACGTGATGATCCCGGCGCTTCTGGCACTGACTATTACCGGTTGCAGCCTGCAGCCTGAATATAAACGACCAGCGCTACCGGTCACTAACCACTATTGGGAAAGCACCATCAATGGCGGCACTAGCGCGTCGGATTTAGGTTGGCGGCAATTTTTTACCGAGCCAGAGTTGCGTCAACTGATCCAGTTGGCGCTAGACAATAATCGCGACTTACGGGTGGCGGCGCTGAATGTCGAAAGCGACCAGGCTCAATTTCGCGTCGAGCGCGCAGCACTCATGCCGACAGTGAGTGCTGGAGCCGATATGACCTCGGCGCACGTGCCTGGTAATCTGTACAGCACCCAGAGCACCGGACCGACGACCTATCAACAGTATGAGGCCAATCTGGGCGTGACATCATGGGAGCTGGACTTCTTCGGCCGAGTGCGTAGCTTGCGCGACCAGGCGCTGGAAACCTATCTGTCCACCGAGGCAACGGCCAAAGCCACGCGTATCAGTCTGATGGCAGAGGTCGCTTCAGACTATATGACGTTATGCGCCGACAGCGATTTGCTGCGCCTGGCACACCAGACCGTCGATAGCCAACGCGCCTCCTACGAACTGACCAAGAGGAGCTACGACAATGGGGCCAGCACCGAGCAGGATTTGGCGCAGGCCGAAACCACTGTCAGAAGCGCTGAAGCCGATGTGGCGCAATATGCCAGGCAGGTGCGTCAAGACGCCGACGCGCTGCGGTTGTTGCTGGGAACTGAATTGCCCGCCGGTTTGGTGAAACAGGCACGGCTGGACCGTGACTGGCACTTCCCGGATCTGCCAGTCGGCCTGCCGTCGGAGCTGTTGACCCGCCGGCCGGATATCGTCGCTGCCGAACATACCCTTAAAGCGGCCAATGCCAATATCGGCGCGGCGCGTGCGGCGTTCTTCCCTACCATTAGCCTGACGGCGTCCGGCGGTTCGGCCTCGTCGAGCTTGGGTCATCTGCTGGAAGGCGGCACCGCGGCCTGGTCGTTCGTGCCCAGTATCAGCGTGCCGATTTTCGACGGCGGCAAGAACCGCGCTAATCTGGATATTGCCAAGGTATCAAAGCGGATCGATGTGGCCAACTATGAGAAGACCATTCAGACAGCGTTCAAGGAGGTTTCAGATGCGCTGGCTGGACGGGCTACCTATAAGGACGAATTGACCGCGCGAATTCAGGATACCAACGCTAACCAGCGTAACTACGATATGTCCCAGATGCGTTTTCGCGCTGGCGTGGACAATTACCTGAATGTGCTGGTTGCCCAACGTTCACTATATCAGGCCCAACAGAGTCAGATCACGACTCGACTCAACGAACTGAACCAGCAGATCACGCTGTATAAGGTGCTGGGTGGAGGCTGGAAAGCAGACTAAGAACTCTCTGCACAACGCGGCGTCGGCTACGATTAGGCCGGCGCCGCCACGTCTTTCATATTACAAAGGATTGTCGGCTGTGATTAACGCTGTAATAAAGAGAAAATAATAGGTTAACCATCGTTCAGGTCGGGTTTCTCTGGCTATTTTATATAATATTCTCTAAATAATTTGACTTCCAAAGTTAATAATATCCCATTGCTTTTAAATAGTGCATCTTAATGTTTAGGGTGCACTGCAATTGTACTTTTATCGGAAAGTAATTCTTATATCAATTAAATTGAGATTTAATTTTTTACGCGGAGTTGATAAATAAAGCATGCCGCGACTATGGTTTCTTATTTTGAGAAACCTATTGCCTAAAATCAGTAAGGATATAAATCATCGATTGGCTTCAGTCTTGCAACCCATAGGGTATGGCTTATTCATTGATGGTACGGAGAATAACATGACTGGCTCCCTGGCAAGACAAATAAGGAAATATGCTTTATCCGCATTACTGATGGGCTTTGCTGCATATAGCTATGCGGGAAAACAGAATGATACTTTAGTTTATGCCTCGGACAGTGAGGTGGATAATGTTAGCCCTTATCATAATAACCTGCGAGAAGGGGTAATTATTGCCCACCTGGTATGGGATACGTTGATTTATCGTGATCCTGAAACCGGTAAATATCTTCCAGAATTGGCTTCATCATGGAAATGGGAATCCCCCTTAACACTGGTCCTGCATTTACGTAAAGGCGTTAAATTCCATAACGGTGATGACTTTACGGCTGACGATGTCGTTTATACATTCAATAATATTGCGGGTGATAATACTGCCTCGGTTATGCCACAGAGTGTTGACTGGATTAAGAACACCGAGAAAATTGATGATTACACGGTAAAACTCCACCTTAAAAAACCTTTCCCGGCGGCACTGGAATATCTGTCTGGTCCGACACCAATCTATCCTGCTAAATATTATCAACGGGTTAAATTATCTGGTTTCAGTAAAGCGCCTGTTGGCACTGGCCCCTATAAAATTACCAAAGTGATACCGGGGCAAGGCATCACGATGGAAAAGAATACCCATTACTTTAAGGACAGCCCGGTTGGGCAGCCCAAAATCGGAAAACTGGTATTTGTGGCAATCAGCGATCCGGAAACCCGGCTGGCTCAACTGATGACCGGACAGGTTGACTGGATCTGGCGGGTGCCTGCCGACCAGATGGCTTCGCTGGCGGCCATGCCAAACATCACAGTGAAGAGCGGCGAAACCATGCGAGTCGGTTTTCTGGCATTGAATATTCACGCTAACGGACCAGAAGGTAAGCCTTTTAAAGATCTGCGCGTCCGTCAAGCGGTGAACTATGCCATTAACCGCAAGGCTATTGTCGATAATCTGGTTCGCGGCGGCAGTCGGCCCGTTTATTCCGCCTGTTTCTATGCGCAAACCGCATGTAACACCAGCGATGTCATTAAGTATGAATACAACCCGGAAAAAGTCCGGCAGCTACTGGCAGAAGCGGGATATCCCAATGGTTTTGATACAGATATCTGGGCTTATCGTGATCGGGATTACGCCGAGGCGATCATTGGCGATTTACGTAAGGTGGGTATCCGCGCCAGGCTGCATTATGTGAAATATACGGTACTGGCGGCGGATCTGATTTCTGGCAAGGCACCGATGGCGATGCGCACCTGGGGCTCTTTTTCCATCAACGATGCTTCAGCCTTTACCTCACCTTATTTTGGTGGCAAAGGTGACGATATCTGGAAGGATGCCGAACTGACCAGCATGCTGGAAAAGGCTGATGAAACTATCGATCCGCAGCAGCGCAGCGCCATGTATGCGAAGGCGCTGGGCCGAATTTCCTCCCAGGCTTATCTGGCGCCTCTGTTTTCCTATTCGACAAATTATGCATATACCGCCGATCTGAACTTTGATAGCTGGCCGGATGAACTGCCGCGTTTTGTGATGTCCAGTTGGAAGTAAAACGCGACCGGGGATCGGCATCGATTCCCGCAGGTATCTGATGAGAATAAGGAACTGTTCATGATTCTCTATATCTTACATCGGCTTCTGGTTGCGCTGGCGGTGTTGCTTACCGTCGCGGTGGTCAGTTTCTCTCTTTTGCACCTTTCTGGCGATTTGGCGGCAGCTATTGCCGGCCCGGATGCATCTTCTGAAGTGGTGGAGCGTATTCGTGTGCAATACGGATTGGATCAACCGTTAACCACACAGTTTATGCACTGGATGTGGGCGGCGTTGCATCTCGATTTCGGGCACTCTTTCTATTTTGAAAATACGGTCATGGAACTGATTGAGCAGAGGATGCCCATCACACTCAAGCTCGGTGTGGTTTCTCTGTTGCTGGCACTGGTGGTGGCGATCCCTCTGGGGGTGCTGGCCGCGGTCTTCCGTGATACCTGGGTCGACAGATGTTCCATTTTCATTTCTGTGATCGGTCAGGCGATGCCGAATTTCTGGTTTGCTCTGATCCTCATCCTGGTATTTGCCGTCGGGTTGAAATGGCTACCTGTGGCAGGGAACAGCAGTTGGCGGAATTTTGTATTACCGGCGGTAGCACTGGGATATTACGCCATGCCATCGCTGATGCGTATGACTCGCTCTGGCATGCTGGATGTGTTGGGTGCGGATTATATCCGTACCGCGCGGGCAAAAGGGCTGAGTTCATTCAAGGTTATCGTTAAACATGGTTTACGTAATGCCATCATTCCGGTGGTGGCACTGGCGACGGTTGAACTGGGTTTTATGTTGGGGGGATCGGTGGTGATTGAATCTATCTTCGCACTACAAGGGCTGGGGCAACTGGCCTGGGACTCTATTTCTCGTAATGATTTTCCAGTGGTGCAGGCCATTGTGTTGATTATTTCCGTGTTTTATATCGGGCTGACATTTTTGGCGGATGTCCTTAATGCGGCGTTAGATCCGCGTTTACGAACCCAATAAGGAGCGTCCATGAAAACGTCTGCAACGTTGGCGAACACAGCATCGGTCGTTACGTCGGGATTGTCTCCTGAACCTACTCTCTGGCGGCGGTGGTTAAGACGTCTGCTTGGACACCATAGTATGACGCTGGGCCTGATGATTATTGGGACCATTGTACTGGCGGCTGTTTTTGCCCCCTTGATCGCGCAGCACGATCCCTATGCTCAGGATGTCAGTCAGCGTCTGATTCCACCGATATGGCATGAAAAAGGGAGTTGGGAACATGTACTGGGGACGGACAAGCTGGGGCGTGATTACCTGAGCCGCTTGCTGTACGGGGCACGGGTTTCACTCACTATCGGTTTGATTGCCGTTGTTGTCTCCGGGTTTATCGGTGTGACGTTGGGCATTCTTGCCGGGTATTTTGGTGGGCGGGTTGATGTGGTGGTGAGCTATATCCTTACGGTTCGTCTGTCTATGCCGCTAATACTGGTGGCACTGGCTACCGCTTCGCTGGTGGGGGGATCGGTAAAAGTCGTGATTTTGCTGCTGGGATTATTGCTGTGGGACCGTTTCCTGATTGTTTCCCGTTCTGTCACCCGACAGTTACGTGAGGCCGAGTTTATTGCCGCCGCCAAAACGCTGGGGGCGTCTTCGTTGTTCATCATGCTATGCGAAATTCTGCCTAACTTGCTTGGTCCGCTGACGGTGGTGGCCACACTGGAGATTGCTCATGCGATTCTGCTGGAAGCAACGCTTTCATTCCTTGGATTGGGTGTGCAGCCACCAATGCCGTCGTGGGGACTGATGATCGCCGAAGGTAAGACATATATGTTCTTTCAGCCCTGGGTGATTCTGATTCCGGGGGGTGTATTGGCGGTCCTGGTGCTGGGAATTAATCTGGTGGGAGATGGACTGCGTGATATCACCGCGCTGGATGGACGCAACTGAGGACATGGCCATGAATAATGACATTTTGCTGGATGTGAAAAACCTGCGGGTCGATCTGCCAACACCGCGGGGAACTTTGCATGCCGTTCGCGGCCTTGATTTTACGGTAAACCGCGGTGAGATGCTGTGTCTGGTTGGTGAGTCGGGATGCGGTAAATCCATGACCTCGCTGGCGTTAATGGACCTTCTCCCCCGTAAAGCGGCGCGATCCGCCGATTATATTCGTTTTAAGGGAATGGAATTACAGTCGCTGAAAAAACGCGACATCATGGCGCTGCGCGGCGATCAGATGTCGATGATTTTTCAGGAGCCGATGACGTCGCTGAACCCCTCTTTTACGCTGGGTAATCAGTTATGTGAAACCCTGCGGGCGCATCGCAAGGTTTCGTTGGCGGTAGCCCGGGACAGAGCGGTCTATCTGATGGAACGGGCCGGCATTCCAATGGCGTCCGCTCGTTTGAATCAGTATCCACATCAACTTTCCGGCGGTTTGCGGCAACGTATCATGATTGCGATGGCGCTGATGTGTGAACCGGATCTGATTATCGCCGATGAGCCGACCACCGCGCTGGATGTGACAATTCAGGCGCAGATTCTGCGTATGTTGCGCGAACTACAGCAGGAGCTTGGCACTGCGGTGATTTTTATCACCCATGATTTGGGTGTGGTGGCGCGGATTGCTGATCGGGTTGCGGTGATGTATGCCGGACAGATTGTTGAAACCGCACCGGTTATGGCGCTGTTCAACCATCCACAGCATCCATACACCAAAGCACTGCTTGATTGTATTCCGGTACAGGGCAAAACCGTACCTGGCCAGCCGTTGAAGGCGATACCTGGTGTGGTTCCCAGTCTGGTCGGTGTGCAACAGGGGTGCGCATTCAGTAATCGCTGTCCCCATTGTTGCGAAGCATGTCATCAGGATACGCCTTATGTTCAGGTGACACCTCATCATGGGGTTTGTTGCGTTCAGGCGTTAACCTCGGTGGAGGTGGCATGAACAGTCAAGTGACCCAACATGTCGGTATGAATCATGATTCGCCACTTTCTACGCTGCCAACACACATTCCAGGCAATGATGATATTGCGCTGGAGTTGTGTGCGTTAACCCGAGTTTTCCGGTTGAATCGCGGCCTGTTTTCTCGGCAGGGAGAAATCAGGGCTGTGGATAATGTTTCTTTGCGGGTTCGTCGCGGGGAAACATTGGGTCTGGTGGGGGAATCAGGGTGTGGAAAAAGCACGCTGGCTAAAATGCTGCTGGGATTGCTTCACCCGACATCCGGCAATGTGCTGATAGAAGGCCGCGAGATTGATGCCGGGAACCGTAAGGAGATGACCTCCCACATACAGCCTATCTTTCAGGACCCTTATTCATCCCTTAATCCGCGGCGAACCGTTGCGGATATTGTGGAAGTCGCGCTGCGTCTTCATCGTATCGGTACCGCAGATGAACGAAAAAAACAGGTCAGGGAGATGCTGGATGTGGTGGGGATGCCAGCCCGGACGCACAGTCAGTACCCAGGTCAGCTTTCCGGCGGACAGCGCCAGCGAGTGGCGATCGCCCGGGCGCTAATTATGCGGCCCGACATTTTGATCTGCGATGAACCGACATCCGCGCTGGATGTTTCTGTTCAGGCTCAAATTCTGAATCTGCTCCTGGCGCTTAAACGGGAGTTTGGTCTTACTTACCTGCTTATCAGCCACAATCTGTCGGTGGTGGAACATCTGGTTGATCATGTAGCGGTGATGCAGCGGGGAGCCATTGTTGAACAAGGAACACGTGAGCAGATTTTTCACTCACCGAAGCACCCTTACACTCGAACGCTGCTGGCTTCTGTGCTGACGCCAGAGCCGGGGCTGGGTATTCCTGATATTGAACCCTATTAACTAAACCAGACACGAATAATGTGGCGATAACGATAGCATGCCGAAGGAACAGGCGGAGACAGACAGGTCGCGGTTCCTCTGGGACGGATGCTTACCTTGATGAATATACCGATAAAAAAGGACCGGTTGACTATGACGCGTGAAGAAACCATACAAGCGACGGTGGATTATTTTGGTTCAGGCAAATTCCGGGAAACGCTGGCGCGCAGAGTGGCTTTCCGTACGGAAAGCCAGAATCCCGACGCCGAGCCTATTCTGATGTCCTACCTGACGGATGAGATGATACCGGTGTTGCAGGCGATGTCATTCGAATGCCTGATTGTGGAAAATCCGGTCAGCAAGAGCTGTCCTTTTTTACTCGCGCGGCGAATTGAGCCGCTGGCTGAATTGACGCTGTTGACTTATGGTCATGGTGATGTGGTCCAGGGATATGATGAACAATGGCGGGATGGATTATTGCCCTGGGAAATCGTTCAGAACGGTAACGTCTGGTATGGGCGTGGAACGGCTGATAATAAAGGTCAGCATACTATCAATCTGGCGGCGCTGGAGCAGGTACTGAAAGCACGACGTGGCCAATTGGGTTACAACGTGAAAATTATTCTGGAAATGGGCGAAGAAGTCGGTTCTCCAGGACTGAATGAAATTTGTGAGCAGTATCGTGACTGGCTTAGCGCTGATTTGTTTATTGCGTCGGATGGTCCACGGGTCAGTGCTTCCCAGCCAACGCTGTTTCTGGGATCCCGTGGAGTGTTTAACTTTGACCTGAAACTGAATTTACGTGACGGGGCACACCATTCAGGTAACTGGGGTGGGTTGCTGAGCAATCCGGGGATCCGACTGGCGCATGCCATCGCCTGTTTGGTGGATGATCATGGCCGCATTCTGATACCGGGTCTGCGTCCGCCCGCTCTCTCTGACAACTTACGCCGGATGCTAGCAGAGATCGAATTGGGTAGCGGGCCGATGGACCCGGCCGTTGATTCTGGCTGGGGAGAGCCTGGTTTAACGGCCGCCGAGAAGCTCTATGGTTGGAATACACTGGACATACTGGCATTTGTGACCGGGAATCCCGACAAGCCGGCGCACGCTATTCCGCCACAGGCCAAAGCACATTGCCATATGCGTTATGTGGTGGGGAGTGATGTGGGGAATTTTACGCAACACATTCGTCGACACCTTGATGCCAACGGTTTTGAGGATGTGGAAATCATGAATGATGTCAACTGCTACAAGGCAACCCGGCTGGATCTCTGCGACCCGTGGGTTGAATGGGGCGTGATGTCGATTACGCATTCGGTTGGTACCACGGTGGCGGTATTGCCTAATTTTGGCGGCGGACTGCCCAATGCCTGTTTTTCAGAAACATTAGGATTACCGACATTGTGGGTTCCACACTCCTATCCCGCCTGCTCACAGCATGCACCAAACGAACATATTCTGGCTGATATCACGCTTGAGGCGCTCAAAATCATGACGGGCCTGTTCTGGGATCTAACTGAACAGGGTGCTGATATCGTCAGGATGCGTTTACCAATGCAAGCCGCCCGGTTAGGAGGATGATGCTGATCACCTCCGTACTTTTTGTGTCTTCAGGTACGGAGAACCAGAGAAAGCGGATGACGCTATCGTTAAACACCAGCGGAGGCGCTAATGCATAGCAATGAAATTCGTTATTTTATGGCCGTGGCGAGTACCGGTTCGTTGAGTGCCGCCAGTCAGCAGTTGTTTGTCGCTATTTCAGCTATCAGCAGGCAAATCCAGCGTTTGGAAGCTCGCATGGGGGCTCCCTTATTCGAGCGGCATGCCCGGGGCATGGTACTTAACGATGCCGGACATATCCTGGAGAATCATGTTCGCCGCAGCGTTGCGGACATGCAGTTGGCCATGGCTGAAATTGAGGGACTGAAATCGTCCCGTCAGACGACCATTCGGGTTGTTTGTACTGACGGAATAGCCTTCAACCTTTTGCCGACAATGATGGCGAAATTCCGACAACAGCATACCAAGGTCAATTTTGTGCTGACGGTAGGCAACGCCAGACAGATTCCTGAGCTGGTTCGCAATGGTGAGTGTGATGTGGCGTTGAAGTTTAGTCTGGCACCAGAGCATGGTGTTAAGGTCATCGCTTCATTTCCTGCTCCGTTTATGGCAGTTATGAAGGCGGATCATCCGCTGGCCTCCCGAGATTTTCAAATGGCCGATCTGAATGCTTTCCCGGTCGTACTACCCGACCAGACGGCGACGGTCCGACAACTGTTTGATCTTTCCTGTCGCATGAGTGGTGTTTTCATTGATCCCGTGTTTACCTGCAATCACTTTTCAACCCTATATGCTTTTTTGCTCAATACACCACAGGCTATCGCCATATGCAGTCATTTCTCGGTGTTATATAGTGCCCGGCGTGATGGTTTACAGGTGAAGTCAGTCAATATGGAACCACTGGGTCAACGAACCTTGCAAATCCAGACTGAGGTCAGCAAGCCGGCAACGGTAGTGCTCAACTATTTTTTTGATTTTTTACACCAGGAGCTGGTGAGTCAGGATGCATTGTTTCGACAGGATTATCACTTTCAACACTGATGGTGCAGCGTTGACATAAATATCGTTTACTGGTGTTGTGAGGTTTAGAAGGAAATATGGCGCAATGTTCGCGAAATCTGATGTTGTACTTTCCGCTATCGGGCAGCGAATGGGTGTCTACTCATTCGCTGCCCGATACGTTTTGTATTCGATAGATTTCAAAAAGATAGCTGGGTATCAGCCATTACGGAAGATATAACTATAAGCGCTCAGGGCGGGGGCTCCTCCCAGATGTGCATAGAGCACTTTCGATCCTTTCGGGAACTCCCCATTACGGATCATATCAATCATGCCCTGCATGGATTTGCCTTCATACACCGGGTCGGTCATTACACCTTCCATGCGAGCACATAAACGTATGGCTTCCAGCGTTCCCTCATTGGGCAAGCCATATTCAGGCCCACCATAGCGGGTATCAAGCACAATATCCTCTTCGGTTATTTCGCGGCCCAATTCAACCAGACTCGCCGTATTCTGCGCAATTCTCAGGATTTGCTTTCTGGTCTTTTCTGGTTTTGCCGACGCATCAATTCCAATAACGTTGCGTGAACGACCATCAGCGGCAAACCCAACCACCATCCCAGCCTGGGTACTGCCGGTGACTGAGCACACAACAATGTAGTCAAATTTGAAGCCTAGTGCTTTTTCCTGCTGGCGGACTTCTTCCGCAAAACCCACGAAGCCCAGACCACCGTAAGGATGTTCAGAACATCCAGCCGGAATGGGGAACGGTTTACCCCCGTTCTGTGCCGCTTCTTCCATGGCGTTTTTCCAGCTTTCCCGGATGCCAATATCAAAACCGGCGGCGTCCAGACGAACATCGGCGCCCATAATGCGCGATAATTCAATATTACCCACGCGGTCATAAACAGCGTCGGTATAATTAACCCAGTTTTCTTGCACTAATATACATTTCATTCCCAAATGAGCGGCAACCGCCGCGACTTGTCGCGTCTGATTCGATTGAATACCACCGATAGAAACCAACGTATCACAACCTTGTTCTAATGCTTCAGGAATAAGATATTCCAGTTTGCGCGTTTTATTCCCGCCAAATGCCAGGCCACTATTACAATCTTCACGTTTGGCATATATTTCTACATCCCCACCTAAATATTCGCTGAGCCTTTTCAT
The DNA here is from genome assembly GCA_030388725.1 of Prodigiosinella aquatilis. Classification (NCBI taxonomy): domain Bacteria; kingdom Pseudomonadati; phylum Pseudomonadota; class Gammaproteobacteria; order Enterobacterales; family Pectobacteriaceae; genus Prodigiosinella; species Prodigiosinella aquatilis. Next base: position 4,877,450 of record CP128857.1, on the reverse strand, counting down.
TAGTGTGATAGGGGACGGTCCAAAAGTTAATGGATAACGCGGAAATTTCTCCAGATTCATAATCATGCTCCGGTAAATAATGAATGAAAGTGGTTGCAGGTTGTCAATATTCCACTGGGAAATACCGTCATCCCATGCCGATAATATTACCGGTAATGAATTGAATTTAAATTGCTAAATACCTTTGTGTTTTTTATTTAAATTGCGGTAAAAAGAAAAAATAATTGAGGTTATTTCAATAAAAACAAAAAAACGAAATAAAATTACACTCAGCGTCATTAACTATGGCGGCGGCAACTCCGGTCGAGAACCCTCCCTGTATTTTCCGCGTCAGAATGTCAATTGTGTTGTGGAAAGCACCTCTCTGAGCCCGATAAAGGAGCGGATCTGGCGGACACCGGGCAGGAAAAGCAATTGTTCAGCATGAAGGCGATTAAAGCTTTGATTGTCTTTGGTCCTGATCATCAAAATATAATCAAATTCACCCGTAACCACATGACACTCCATGCAACCGCTGATCTTCTGTACGGAGGATTCAAAATCCTCAAACGAATTGGGTGTTGAACGATCCAGCACGACACCGATCAATACTACCAGACCAGCATTGAGTGCTTGTGGATTGAGCAAGGCGACGAAATGCTTTATCAAGCCAATCTGTTTAAGCCGTTCAACGCGTCTTAGACAGGCTGGCGGACTAAGGTTGACCTTTTCTGCCAACGCAACATTTGATATGGAAGAGTCTGCCTGCAACAGTCGGAGAATTGCGGTATCAAAGCGATCCAGTTCGTAAGATTTCCGCTCTTCTGCCGGAGGTGTAACGTTCGGGGATTTGGCTTTCATTATATGGTTTTCTCACTAACGCAGGTGATGGGTCGACACAAGTGTTGTATCGTCATCAGGTCACTCAACAATATTCCAGCCTCTTTCACGCCACTGCTGTGGTAATTCATTCATGTCATCAAACATGGTGACCAGTGGATGGTGAATCGGGGTATTGTGCGGATCGGCACAGTAGTAAAATACGGGAATACCCGCTGCAATCCCGGCCTGGGTGCCAGCGACAGAATCTTCCACCAGAACGCAACGTTCTATTGCAACGTCCATTTGTTCTGCAGCGTGATAAAGCAGTGCCGGATCGGGTTTCCATTTACCAATGTCGTAGCCGCTGTAGAGCTGTGTGCCGAAAAAATCCAGCAGTTGGGTTAACCCCAGTGAATGTTGCATTTTACTGACCGGACCATTGGAAACCACGGCAGTTGGCACTATCAGTGTTTGCAGTAATTCGCGTACGCCGGGGATGGGTTGCAGGGATTCTTCGAATAACCGGGCCACTTCCTGACGATAGTGACGTTCGAGATCTTTCGGTGAAGCGTCGTGGAGATCATATTGCTGGCTGACGCGGGAGACAATGTCGCTCAGGTTTGTACCTTTAAAGGTTTTAATCATGGTATCCAGCGATAACTGAACACCATACGGTACAAAAATATTCACATAGGCCTGACAGCATAACCCTTCGCTATCTACCAGCGTGCCATCACAATCAAACAAAACACATTCAACCGAGAGCATGAAACATCCTTATTGGTGAGATGAATTATGTCTGACACTTTAACCCAGCAGTAGAATATCGCGATATATCCATCATACTTTAAGTCGCGGTTGCGTTGAATGGCGTAAATAATTCATATGAATTTCTTATGAATCAAAAAAAACCAGTGAACGGCGTTAACTGGTTCACATTTTGTTATAGGATACCTGACAATTATCTTTTCTTTCTTTAGGTCATTAATAATGGATAAACCTCAATCTGACCTTGCTGTGAGGCAAGGCCTGTTGGAACGTGTGTTTAAATTAAAACAGCACGATACAACGGCACGTACTGAAATTATTGCCGGATTCACTACCTTCCTGACAATGGTCTACATCGTATTTGTTAACCCACAGATCCTCGGAATTGCCGGAATGGATACCAGAGCGGTGTTCGTTACCACCTGTCTGATTGCCGCATTTGGTAGTATTTTCATGGGATTGCTGGCTAATCTGCCAGTAGCATTGGCGCCCGCGATGGGGTTGAATGCTTTTTTTGCCTTCGTGGTCGTTAAGGCGATGGGGTTGCCATGGCAGGTAGCGATGGGGGCTGTTTTCTGGGGTGCCATCGGTTTCCTTATCCTGACGATTTTACAGATCCGTTACTGGATGATAGCCAATATTCCCCAGAGTCTGCGGCTGGGTATCGCCAGTGGTATCGGTTTATTTATTGCCATGATGGGGCTGAAGAATGCCGGGATTATTGTACCGAACCCGGAAACACTGGTGAGTGTCGGTCAACTGACGTCTCACAGTGTGTTGCTGGGGGCATTGGGTTTTTTCATCATTGTGGTGTTGGCTTCCCGGAATATTCACGCGGCAGTGCTGATATCCATCGTTGTGACCACGACTATTGGCCTGCTGTTGGGTGATGTGAAGATGGCCGGCGTATTTTCCATGCCGCCGAGCGTGGGGAATGTGGTGGGCCAGGTTGATTTGGCCGGATCGCTGAATTTGGGGTTGTCGGGCGTTATCTTCACATTTATGTTGATTAACCTGTTCGACTCCTCCGGCACATTGATTGGTGTGACAGACAAAGCGGGGCTGGTTGATGCGCGCGGCAAGTTCCCGCGTATGAAGCAAGCTCTGTTTGTAGACAGCATCAGTTCCGTTGTCGGTTCCTTTATCGGTACATCTTCTGTCACTGCCTATATTGAAAGCTCTTCCGGTGTATCTGTGGGGGGGCGTACCGGTCTGACCGCCGTTGTTGTCGGCTTGTTGTTCCTGCTGGTCATGTTCCTTTCACCATTAGCCAGCATGGTGCCTGCTTATGCGGCTGCGGGGGCGTTGATTTATGTCGGTGTGTTAATGACGTCGAGCCTGTCACGAGTGAAGTGGGACGATCTGACTGAAGCGGTACCGGCGTTTATTACTGCGATAATGATGCCATTCAGTTTTTCTATCACCGAAGGTATTGCATTAGGTTTTATCTCTTACTGCGTGATGAAGTTGGCAACGGGCCGCTGGCGCGATATCAGCCCATGCGTGATCGTGGTTGCCATACTGTTCCTGTTAAAAATTATTTTTATCGACGCTCATTAATCATGCGGCCCGCTCCGGGGATATCCCGGAGCGTTTCTTCTCCCTTCATTATTTCACCCAATCGGTCCAAATTTATTAATTCCGTTTTGTCGTGCTGGTGAAAAGTCGCGTTTACTACAATGCAAATAGGGAAGTTACTTTTTCCGCCGAGTGGCTGGTCAGCTTCATATAGCGCCGGGACTGACGTTGTTGCTGTATGATTTCACCGGATTTTCTCATGCCACAAGCTGAAGTGTAGTTCCAGAGAACTAGCTGGTTCAGTGTAGGTGTATGTGCACAGGCCCACGCCAGATAATCATCAATATCACTAATGACTTCGACCTCTGGAACATGTTTGGATCGCAGTCGGCCTGAAGCCGGATGAAGTTTTAGCGACTCCGGTTCTCCCTTGTTGAAGCCGGGAATTTTCAAGATCGATTGACGGATGGTGCACAGTTGAGTGGCCGCTTCCAGTGGGTCAAGCTGCGCCTCAATCCAGGCTTTTTCTGCGTGGGTCTGTATTTTCTGATTTGACCATATATGGACGATTTCTACATCCATGCCGACTTTACCTTCTTCACTCAGAAGGATAGCGATGGTATTACCAGCATACCCGAAGCTGAAATCGGGAAGATGAGGATCAATAAAACAGGGTCTTCCGTTGGGAGAGACCATCATAGGTGGGAGAACGGGATAGCCAAAGAAATAGAACATCATCTCTGCTAGAAGCGCCCTGCTTTTCAGATATCGTTCTCGGCGTTTCACGGAAAATCCTTGTGTTGATGAGATGAGATCATCCGATAATCGCTGTAGATCGGGCAAAGCTTCCGTGCTGGTCCACCTGACGAAATGACAGGCCATATTCACTCCATGATGACAAGAAACATAATCGTTTTAGGTTGAATCGGTGATATATAAATCACTACAGACTCATATTATCAGACTAAAATATGAACTAAAGAAAAATTGATGGATAAATCGGCGATAATTATCTTTTCCCGATTTGAATACATCAAAACAGATTTTTAATTGAAACTAATTTTATTTTTTATCGACACGAAATAATCGTCTGGCTTTTTGCCAGCGGCATTCATTAACAGTAGCACTTATAAATAAATGCGTGCACTCGACAAAGGGACAGGCTTTGTATCCGCAGAAGCCTTCCTGGTTCCGCGGACTGGTTGTTCAGAACAAATGTATTCCCGCGTTATCCTGAGCTGATTGTTGCCGCTTTTTGTCGATCTGCTGATGCAGGTTCTGCGAAGTAACCAACTTGAAGACTGAAGTCGGGCACACACTTACGCAGGATGGTCCATCCTGCTACGCCAGCGCTACTTGACGAAGATAAGGCTTCTTCAACATATAAGTTAGTATTCACTACTGCATTTATAGCCCTAAATGGGCAGATAATAACGCAGCTTTCACCGCCAATGCAGTGTGACTGGATGACCTGGATACTGTCATGATGGCGTACCAGCGCGTCATGAGGACACACTCTGGCACAAGGCGCATTGTCACATTGATGGCACAGCACAGTGTACTCACCTTAGCATTTTTAATTACCTTCAGGCGCGGGAAAAAATGCGTTTTGCCCAGTGTTGTTCGCGTTCCACTGACATGAGCTAATACACACGCGATTTCACACGTTCGGCAACCGATGCATTTCCCCGCACCTGCAATGATAAAATGATTTACGGCAGGTGCTCTTCTCGTGATGAGTTAAACGTGGAAGCCAGTGATGTCGCTGGCTCTTGTGCCTCGGCAACGTCTAATCCCATGGTTTTAATCATTCCCAAGGCGGCTTTGCGCCCATCAGCAATGGCGGTTACCACTAAATCGGCCCCGCGTACGACATCACCGCCCGCAAAAATCCGGGGATGATTGGTCTGGCAAGGAAATTGTCCCTGTGCGGGAGCGGTGATATATCCCCGCTTGTTCAATTGTATCTGTGCGGCTTCCAGCCAGGGCATGCTGTGAGCCTGAAAACCAAACGCTGTGATGATAGCATCCGTAGGCTGAATAAACTCCGAACCTGCTATTGGGCATGGCCGCCGCCGTCCGCTGGCGTCAGGTTCGCCAAGTTCAGTGCGGATCAAACTGATGCCGCAGACCTCACCTTGCTGATTCAGGCAGATTTCCTGTGGCTGGACATTGAACATAAATTCCACCCCTTCCTCGCGGGAATTTTTCACTTCCTTCTTCGATCCAGGCATATTGGCTTCATCGCGGCGATAGGCACAGGTAACAGATTCAGCGCCTTGTCGGATAGCGGTGCGCAGGCAATCCATAGCCGTATCACCCCCCCCTAGTACCAGCACGTGTTTTCCCGCCATGGAAATGTAGGGTTCATGCTCCAGTTCCGGCAATCCCATGACCCGTTTAGTGTTGGCAATCAGGAAGGGTAGCGCGTCATACACGCCAGGGGCATCTTCATTTTCCAGACCGGCCTTCATTGAGCGATAGGTGCCGACGCCCAAAAATACTGTGTCGAACTCCTCCAGTAACAGCGCCAGAGAGATATCTTTTCCCACTTCAGTGTTAAGACGGAATTCGATGCCCATTTCACTGAAAATGGCACGGCGCTGTACCAGAACGTCTTTATCCAGCTTGAAAGGAGGAATACCGAATGTTAGCAGACCACCGATTTCCGGGTGGCGATCGAACACCACGGCCTGCACTCCGTTACGCGTCAGGACGTCGGCACAGGCTAGCCCCGCCGGGCCGGCACCAACGATCGCCGCACGTTTTCCGGTGGGGATGACATGGGTTAAATCAGGTCTCCATCCCATTTTCAGTGCTGTGTCGGTGATGTATCGCTCAATATTTCCTACGGTGACGGCGCCATACTCTTTGCCTAGCGTACAGGCACCTTCACATAGCCTATCCTGTGGACAAACACGGCCGCATATTTCCGGCAAACTACTGGTGCTATGGGAAAGCTCTGCCGCTTCGAAAATTCGCCCCTCTTTTGCTAACCGGAGCAGGGTGGGAATCTGGTTATGCAATGGGCAAGTCCATTCGCAGATGGAGTGTTTGCCGCAGACAAGGCAGCGTCCGGCCTGATCTTTGGTCTGGTCGGGCGTAAAGCCGTAATAGATTTCTTTGAACGTGGATACCCTTTCGTTCAGCGGTTTTTTTGGGGCGTCAAGGCGTGGCCAGTCTTTTCTTTTCTCCAGTGGATGACAGGTCGTCTGGTTCAGTATTGACGTAGCCCTTTGCCCGTCTGGCGCAGCACGTAGTGCCATGTCCCGTTGTTTCTCGCGACGTCGCGCCTCAAGTGAGCTCTCACTAACCAGATGCAGGGCATTCGTCGGGCAGGCTTCCACACAGGCCTGTCCCTCTGGACGGTCAATGCAAAGATCGCACTTATAGGCATGCTCGATTCCCTGGGGCGAGTCTGTCACCATGGACATGGCGCCAAACGGACAGGCCAATACACAGGTTTTACAGCCAATGCATTTGTCCTGAATGAGCTGGATGCTATCATTTTTTTTCACCAGCGCCTGGGTAGGGCAGACTGCGGCACAAGGGGCATCCTCACAATGACGGCAGGTTACGGCAGAACGGAGTTCTGGCGTGTTAAATACCTTGATGCGTGGCTTAAATGTGTCGGCGTTATTTGGGTAGCGGTTGTTGTTATGTGAAATAACACAGGCAATTTCACAGGCTCTACAGCCAATACAATCCTTCGCATTTGCGATAACAAACCTGTTCATATCGTCTCCTGACATGGATGGATAGCGTTACAAGGAAGCAGAGCGGTGTGACAAGAACACGGCTGTTTTCACACCCTATATAATACCCGTCATCTCTCAAGTTGCAGGGACGTTGATGGCGCTCAATGGCTCGGCCCATCATTGGACCTCGCCCTTTTGAGGCTGCTGTAAGCGGCGTTCAACTCCGCCCTCGACAGATTTGATCACCCGAATCACTTATCAAAGCAAGCTCATCGGGATCCCGTCACTTTCTGTCTTCCTGCGACTCGATATCTCTTGGGTATAGTATGGTGCATATAAGTGTGTACTTACTTCTGTTTTTCGACCTCTCTGCCTGTCATTTCTGATTTTTAGTCTGGTCACCCAGAAGTTATTTCTGGAAGGGGGTGGCACGGATCTCGTCAGGAGAAAATACAACAATCCCTCCATTTATTGATTTTTATCCTAGCGGCTCTGTATGCGAACGATCTTGATATAGGACAGGTAATATGAGGGGGAAATAACCAAAACTGTTCGTGCAATTAACCTAATGAGGCCGTTTCAGGAGCAGAAAAGAGGGATCATCCATCATTCTCGTGGTGCTGTAATTTTTAATGATGAAATAAGTGGTTACTTATCTTAACAATAATCATAATAGCCGCGGTTATCCGGCAGATATGTCTGATAACGAGGAACCCGTTGTTTCAAAACATAAAACAGCAGTATTTTATTAATGGACTAGTGATGAGTAAAAAAAACCTTCTTTGTTCTTTTTTTATATCAGTAACGTTACTGAGCGGATGCGCGACAGAATCTTCACATACCGTTGAAGTGCCGAAGGTGTCGTCTTTCAACACCCCATATCAGGGAATACGTAGCCCCATTTCTGTGGGTAAATTTGAGAATCGCTCTAACTATATGAATGGCATTTTCTCTGACGGTGTTGACCGTTTGGGGAACCAATCGAAAACCATTCTGGTGAGTCACTTACAGCAAACTGGCCGTTTTAATGTGCTCGATCGCACCAATATGGATGAGCTGAAAACCGAAGCCGGTATCAAAGGGCAAGCTCAGACCTTGAAAGGTGCAAACTATGTCATCACCGGTGATGTTACCGAGTTTGGCCGTAAAGAAGTGGGCGACCATCAATTATGGGGCATTCTGGGTCGGGGGAAATCACAAATTGCCTATGCAAAAACCACGTTGAACGTTGTTAACGTTCAGACGTCGGAAGTGGTGTACTCCGTACAAGGCGCCGGTGAATATACCTTGTCGAACCGTGAAATCATTGGTTTTGGTGGCACAGCAAGCTATGACTCCACGTTAAACGGTAAAGTTCTGGATTTGGCGATCCGTGAAGCTGTAAACAACCTGGTTGCTGGTATTGAAAGCGGTGCATGGCACCCGGCAAACTAATGGAATAGGAAAACAGGAATGCTATTTAATAAGAAAACAGTTTTGTTATTGACGATATCGGCATTGGCAGGTTGTGCTTCTGCGCCTAAAACAACATATAGCTGGGATAATTATCAGTCTACTCTTTATCAATATTATCAACAAGATAAAGCCAGTCCTGAAGAACAGATCGCATCACTTAATAAGTCGCTGGACATTGCTAAAGCCAAGAATAAACCTGTTCCGCCAGGATTACATGCCCAACTGGGGCTGCTGTATGCCAAAACCGGCAATACAGGAAATGCGCGTCAGCAGTTTGAAGCTGAAAAAACGCAGTTTCCAGAATCAGCACCTTTTATGGATTTTCTGTTGAGCAAAAAATAAGGGAAAAAGTAAATGAAGCGTTTTTTAGCATTCGTCAGCCTTGCTGGTGTTTTGGTGCTGACAGGTTGTGCAAAACCTGTTTCTTATGATTACACCGCATTTAAGCAGAGCAAACCAAAGTCTATTCTGGTATTGCCGCCACTCAATCACTCTCCTGATATCAATGCCGGTGCCAGTTTTCTGACGCAAGTAACCTATCCGTTGGCGGAATCTGGCTACTATGTGCTGCCGATTGCGGTCGTTGATGAAACGTTCAAACAGAATGGATTAATGACTGCACAGGATATTCAGGCGGTTAATGTTTCCCGACTTCATCAGATTTTTGGTGCTGATGCAGCATTATATTTGGATATTACCGATTACGGATCTAAATACCAGGTGATTAACAGTGAAACACGGGTGACAGCCAACGCTCGCCTTGTTGACTTAAGAACGGGTAAAGAGTTGTGGAAAGGTGCAGCAACCGCCTCCACCAACGAGGATCAGTCAAATTCCAATAACGGCATTATCGGGTTGCTGGTACAGGCTGCTATTAACCAAATAGCCAATACAATAACCGACAAAGGCCATGATATTGCCGGCATCACTAGTGCCAGGCTGCTGACTGCCGGTGGCCCTGGGCATATTCTTTATGGGCCGCGTTCCCCTTTGTATGGTAAAGATGCCAGGTAAGTTATCAGCATAGTGCTTTTATCTTTATCCAAACCGTGCATGTTTACATGGGCGGTTTTTTTACGTCGTGAATCACTTCACTGTTGTTCCTGTATTTGCTGTCATTTCTCAATGGAGAAATGACAGGTTTGTGGATGGTATTTGTAGTTCTGAATACGTTTACTATCATTGAATTAGTATTAATTATTAATGAGTTATCATCTATTTCAGCCATTTTGGTAAATGAATTGAAGTAAATACGTAAAAATTTTTACCTATTTAACCATTATCCTTGATCGCGTTTTGTTGAATTTTTTATTACAGAGAGATTGTTGCGTGTTCGTTGAAAAATAACTTGTTACCCTTTTAAGGCGAAAAGTGATAGCAGATACTGGGGTTCTTAATATTTAACTAAGAAATTAGGGTTATGCTCACACTCCATGACAGTTGTGTGCAGAATCTTATTGATAAGTCATCACTCTGCCATCAACTGACGTTGTACTTGAGGAGTCATATCTTTATTTATTCTGACTTGTTAACCAGTAATAAACGTGGCTGGTTTCATTATCGCGATAAAATCGTAAAAAAGTATTGCCAGCCTTTAATTAAACTCAAGAGTGAATTCCTGAAATGGCCGATTTTTTACCTTTTTCCCGTCCCGCGTTAGGTGAAGAGGAACTCGCCGCAGTTGAACAGGTTCTGCGATCCGGATGGATTACCACTGGCCCTAAAAACCAGGAACTTGAACAGCAATTTTGCACTCTGACGGGGGCCAAACATGCAATTGCCGTCAGTTCTGCTACCGGTGGGATGCACGTTACCCTGATGGCGCTAGGTATTTCTGCGGGTGATGAAGTGATTACCCCTTCGCTCACCTGGGTTTCCACCTTAAATATGATCGTTCTTCTCGGTGCCGAGCCAGTGATGGTGGATGTTGACCGGGATACACTAATGGTGACGCCTGAAGTGATTGAAGCCGCCATCACACCACGTACCAAAGCCATTATCCCGGTGCATTATGCCGGTGCGCCGGCGGATATCGATGCTATTCGGGATATCGGGCGTCGCCACGGTATTCCTGTGATTGAGGATGCGGCCCATGCTTGCGGCACCTACTATCGTGGGCAGCATGTTGGTCATGACGGTACCGCGATTTTTTCTTTCCATGCCATCAAGAATATGACCTGTGCCGAAGGCGGCATGGTGGTAACCGATGACGATGAGCTGGCAAGTCGCATTCGCAGTCTCAAATTTCATGGTCTGGCCGTGGACGCCTTTGATCGAATGGTTCAGGGGCGGGCACCGCAGGCGGAAGTGATTTCACCGGGATTCAAATATAACCTGCCGGATATCAATGCCGCCATTGCGCTGGTTCAACTGCATAAGTTGCCGGTACTTAATGCTCGCCGTGAAGCGTTGGCACAGCGTTATTTGCAAAAACTGGCCGCATTGCCATTCCAGCCATTGGCACAACCGACATGGCCGCATCAGCACGCCTGGCATCTGTTTATCATCCGGGTGGATGAAGAACGCTGTGGCATTAGCCGCGATGCATTAATGCAGGAACTGAAAGCGCGCAATATTGGCACGGGTCTGCATTTCCGTGCTGCACATACCCAAAAGTATTATCGCGAACGTTTTCCTGATGTTCATCTTCCCAATACGGACTGGAATTCAGCGCGCATTTGCTCATTGCCACTGTTCCCGGATATGACAGACGCGGATGTAGACCGCGTGATAGAAGCATTAACAGTATTAGCGGAGAACAAACATGGCAGGAGCTGAAAAAATAAAAAAAGTGTCCGTGGTTATTCCGGTTTTCAATGAACAGGAAAGTCTGCCGGAGCTTATCCGGCGTACCACGGCGGCCTGCGATTTACTGGGCACCGATTATGAAATTTTGCTGGTGGATGATGGTAGCAGCGATGATTCTACCGAATTAATGACTGCCGCGGCGCAGGCTACCGACAGTCATATTGTCGCCGTGGTGCTGAACCGTAACTATGGCCAGCATTCGGCAATTATGGCGGGTTTCAGCCATGTTAGCGGTGATCTGATCATCACGCTGGATGCCGATTTGCAAAATCCACCGGAAGAGATCCCCCGGTTGGTGCAAACGGCCAATGAAGGCTACGACGTGGTGGGGACTATCCGCCAGAACCGTCAGGATAGCGTGTTCCGTAAATTGGCGTCCCGGCTGATCAACCAGTTGATTCAGCGTACCACAGGCAAGGCCATGAGTGATTACGGTTGTATGCTGCGCGCCTATCGCCGCCATATTGTTGATGCCATGCTGCATTGCCATGAGCGCAGCACCTTCATTCCGATTCTGGCCAATACTTTTGCCCGCCGAACGACCGAGATCACCGTTAAGCATGCCGAACGGGAATTCGGTGATTCCAAATACAGCTTCATGAAGCTGATTAATCTGATGTATGACCTGGTGACTTGCCTCACTACCACACCATTGCGTTTGCTAAGTCTGGTGGGTAGCGTGATTGCCATTTCCGGCTTTACGCTGGCGTTACTCCTGATTGTACTTCGTATTTTTTTTGGTTCGGTATGGGCTGCCGAAGGCGTGTTTACGCTATTCGCCGTGTTATTCACGTTCATCGGTGCCCAGTTTGTCGCTATGGGCCTGCTGGGGGAATATATCGGCCGCATCTATAACGATGTCCGCGCCCGCCCTCGCTACTTTATTCAACATATCGTCAGTAATGATCGCCAACTTTCTCATCAGGACAATGAAGAATGAATACAGTTGTTTTTGCTTACCATGATATCGGCTGCGTGGGTATTCGCGCGTTAGTGACAGCGGGTTATACCATCAAGGCTATTTTTACTCACCCCGATAACCCTGCTGAGAATCACTTTTTCGGTTCTGTTGCCCGCACGGCAGCGGAATTCGGTATTCCCGTTTTTGCGCCGGATGATGTGAATCACCCGTTGTGGGTTGAGCGTGTGGCAGCGATGTCGCCGGATGTCATTTTCTCGTTCTATTATCGTAATCTGCTCAGTGACGATATTTTGCAGTGCGCCCGTCAGGGAGCCTTTAACCTGCATGGTTCGCTATTGCCGCGTTATCGTGGTCGGGCACCGCTGAACTGGGTGCTGGTGAATGGGGAAACGGAAACCGGTGTGACGTTACACCGTATGGTATCCCAGGCTGATGCGGGCAATATTGTTGCCCAGCAACGTATCGCCATCGACGAAAAAGATACGGCGTTGAGCTTGCATGGCAAAGTGCGGGATGCCGCCGGACAATTACTGGCAGCGGCTTTGCCGGGCATCGCTTCCGGTCATTTCAGTGAAACACCACAAAACGAGCATGAAGCGACGACGGTTGGCCGTCGTACGCCGGAAGATGGCCGTATCCGATGGGAACAGCCAGCGAAGACGACATATAACCTGGTACGCGCCGTAACTGAGCCGTGGCCGGGCGCATTCAGCTATGTGGGTACCACGAAATTCATTATCTGGCAGGCCGCTGTGCGTGCTGATTTCCCGGCAGCCAATCCGGGCACGGTACTGAGTACGTCTCCGCTGGTGATTGCCTGTGGCAATGATGCGCTGGAAGTGATTACCGGTCAGGGCGATAACGGGATCTACCTACAGGGTTCGCAGTTGGCGGAAAGCCTGGGTCTGGTGACCGGTGCCATTCTCAATAATGCGCCCGTGATTAGTATGAAACGCCGTACCCGGGTGTTGATTCTTGGGGTTAACGGTTTTATCGGTAACCACCTTACCGAGCGGCTGTTGCAGGAAGATGGGTACGAAATCTTTGGGTTGGACATCAGCTCTGATGCTATCGCCCGCTTCCTGGACAATCCCCGTTTCCATTTTGTGGAAGGCGACATCAGCATTCATTCCGAGTGGATTGAATACCACATTAAAAAATGCGACGTCGTGTTGCCGCTGGTGGCGATTGCCACGCCTATCGAGTACACCCGCAACCCGCTGCGCGTCTTTGAGCTGGATTTTGAAGAAAACCTGAAAATCATCCGTGACTGCGTGAAATATAAAAAACGCATTATTTTCCCGTCCACGTCTGAAGTCTATGGCATGTGTACCGATCCGATGTTTGATGAAGATAATTCCAACCTGATTGTCGGGCCTATCAATAAACAGCGTTGGATTTATTCGGTATCTAAACAGTTGCTGGACCGTGTTATCTGGGCTTATGGCGAAAAAGAAGCGCTGCGCTTTACGTTGTTCCGCCCGTTCAACTGGATGGGGCCGCGGCTGGATAATCTGAATGCGGCGCGTATCGGAAGTTCTCGTGCCATCACGCAGTTGATCCTGAATCTGGTGGAAGGTTCTCCCATCAAGTTGGTTGATGGCGGGAAACAGAAACGCTGCTTCACCGATATCAAAGATGGTGTGGAAGCGCTGTTCCGTATCATTGAAAACCGGGATGGGGTTTGTGATGGGCAGATCATCAATATTGGCAACCCGGACAATGAAGCCAGCATCCGTCAATTGGCGGAAATGTTGCTTAAGTGCTTTGAAGCGCATCCGCTGCGTAATCAGTTCCCGCCGTTTGCCGGTTTCCGTGAAGTGGAAAGCAGCAGCTATTACGGTAAAGGCTATCAGGATGTGGAGCATCGTAAGCCCTCCATCCGTAACGCAAAACGCCTGTTGCAGTGGGAGCCTACCATCGACATGGAACTGACGGTGGCGGATACGCTGGATTTCTTCCTCAACACGGTTGAGCAGGCGGGAACGGCTGAATGAGAAAAGTGGGGTTAAGGATTGACGTTGATACCTGGCGTGGGACGCGGGTGGGGGTTCCTCGCCTGCTGACGTCACTGGAGACTCATGGTGTCAGGGCCAGCTTTTTCTTCAGTTTGGGCCCCGATAACATGGGCCGCCATTTATGGCGTCTGATTCGACCGGTATTTCTGTGGAAAATGCTGCGTTCACACGCAGCATCCCTGTACGGCTGGGATATTCTGCTGGCCGGTACGGCCTGGCCCGGCCGAGTGATTAGTCGCGGCCTGGCCGGACAAATCAGCGCCGCCACGCAACGTCATGAGGTTGGGTTACACGCCTGGGATCATTTTGCCTGGCAAACCTGGGCCGGTGTGTGGGATCGGGCCAAAATGAAACAGCAAATCCAACTGGCATATGACGCGCTGTCTGAGATTACCCACCAACCCGTGATGTGTTCGGCGGTGGCGGGCTGGCGGGCCGATCAGAACGTGGTCGAAGCCAAACAGGCGTTCCCATTTCATTACAACAGTGATTGTCGTGGCACCGCGCCGTTCCGGCCGCTGCTGGATGATGGTTCTACCGGTACCGTACAGATTCCGGTTACGCTGCCGACCTGGGATGAAGCCATTGGCCGGGAAACCAATGCTGATGATTTTAACCGCTACATTCTTGATCGGATCAAGCAGGATGAAGGCACACCGGTCTATACCATTCACGCTGAGGTGGAAGGTATTTTGATGAACGGAAAGTTTGACGAGTTGTTGACGATGGCTAAACAAGAAGGCATTCAGTTCTGCCCGTTAAGTGAGTTATTGCCCGCCGACCTTGCTACGTTGCCGTTGGGCCGTATTGTCCGTGGTACGCTTGCGGGACGTGACGGATGGTTGGGATGCCAGCAGTCAGTGGGAGACGCATACTGATGAAACAGGCTGGACAGGCCATCATGTGGCTGGGATTGTTGGCGCTCTATTACCTGATTCCGCTTAATGGCCGTTTTCTATGGCAACCGGATGAAACCCGCTATGCAGAGATCAGTCGTGAAATGCTGGCTAGCGGAAACTGGGTGGTGCCCCATTTTCTTGGCCTGCGTTATTTTGAAAAACCCGTGGCGGGTTACTGGATTAATAATCTGAGTCAGTGGTTGTTTGGCGATAGCAATTTTGCGGTACGCTTTGGTTCGGTGTTTTCTATCTTGCTAACCGCCGGGCTGGTGTACTGGCTGACGCTACGCCTGTGGCAGCAGCGTAAAACCGCTTTTCTGGCGGTGATAATTTATCTGAGTAGTCTGCTGGTTTACGGCATTGGCACTTACGCTGTGCTGGACCCGATGATTGCCCTGTGGCTGGCCGCTGGCATGTGCAGCTTCTGGCTGGCAGCGCAGGCGACAACTCGCAGCGGCAAGATAAACGGTTATCTGCTGCTGGGTGTGGTATGCGGCATGGGGTTTATGACCAAAGGGTTTCTGGCGCTGGCGGTGCCGGTAATCGCGGTGTTGCCGTGGGTGACTCAGCAACGGCGCTGGAAAGAGGTGCTGCTGTTCGGGCCGTTGGCGATCATCAGTGCACTGGTCATTTCCTTACCCTGGGTGCTGGCGATAGCCAAACACGAGCCGGATTTCTGGCACTATTTCTTCTGGGTGGAGCATATTCAACGTTTTGCCGAGAAAAATGCCCAGCATAAGGCACCTTTTTGGTATTACCTGCCGATCCTGTTTGCCGGTACACTGCCGTGGATGGCGCTATTGCCTTCGTCACTGCTGAATGGCTGGCGTTCGCGACGACAGGACAGTGGCGCTTTTTATCTGTTGGGTTGGGTTGTGATGCCATTGCTGTTTTTCAGCATCGCCAAGGGTAAATTGCCCACTTATATCCTGCCTTGTTTTGCGCCGTTGGCCATGTTGATGGCTCGACGGGTGACTACTCTGGTGCAACATCGGATACTGACCGTGAATGGCTGGATTAACCTGCTGTTTGGTGTCGTTTGTGCGCTGGTGGTTGTGCTGGTTTTATCTCCGTGGGGATTCTCACATCGTCCGCTTTATCAGCATGATGAGCTGATGAAGGTGGTATTGGCGGCTGGCGCATTCCTGTTTTGGGGCGTGGTCGGTGCACTGACGTTGCGTCGATCTGCGCAGCGCTGGTATTGGGCGGTGTTGTGTCCGTTGGGTGTGGCATTGACCGTTGGTATGGTTATTCCACAGCGGGTGTCCGAAACCAAAAATCCGCAGATTTTTGTGCAGGAGGTTCAGCCTCAGCTGGCCCAGAGCCGCTATATTCTGTCGGACAGTACCGGTATGGCATCAGCGATTGCCTGGGAAACCAAACGTAGCGATATCACCATGTTTAATAATCAGGGTGAGCTGGAGTACGGGTTGTCTTATCCTGACGCAAAATCCCGTTTTGTGGATCAAAGCCATTTTGCGGATTGGCTGGCGACACATCGTCGTGACGGTAATGTGGCGTTGATACTGAAGTTTTCCTCAGCGAATGATCCGGTTTCGGGTGTACCGAAAGCCGATTTCACGTACCGTCAAGGGCGGATGGTATTGCTATGGTATCGTCAGCAGTGATCGACTATGTACTGATTGTGGTGGTGAGCCTGCTGAGTTGCGCCGGTCAGCTTAGCCAGAAGCAGGCTGCCTGTGGGCAACACACGGGTTCCCATCATCGCCATATTTTGCTGTGGATGGGGATCAGTATCCTGCTGCTGGGGCTGGCGATGCTGCTGTGGTTGGCGGTATTGCAGAGAGTGCCGGTCAGTGTGGCTTATCCCATGCTGAGCTTGAATTTTATTCTGGTCGCCTTGGCTGCCCGTGTACTGTGGCGTGAAGTTATCAGTTGGCGTCAAACTGTGGGGATTGTGCTGATTGTCGCCGGGGTTGTCCTGATGGGAAGCAGCGTATGAAAGGTTACGGCTGGGCCATGTTGAGCGTGCTGCTGGTGAGCGCGGCGCAACTGTTGATGAAATGGGGCATGTCACAACTGCCATCGATGACGGAACCACTGCTGTTTGTCTCGTCACTGTTCACCTCGTTATCCGCTACAGTGGCGGTGGCGAGCGGTTTGGTTGCTTATGCGCTTTCCATGTTGTGCTGGTTTAATGCGTTGCGTTTTTTACCGCTCAGCCGGGTTTATCCGTTATTAAGCCTGAGTTATGTTCTGGTGTGGCTATTGGCGGTGATCCTGCCGGTTTTCTCCGACCGGTTCAGCCCCGGTAAACTGGCAGCCATTGGATTGATTCTGGTGGGCGTCTGGCTGGTGTGCGGAAAACCGGATAATCAGAACCATCATGCAGGTTAAGCCGGTTGGCCTAACCTGTATATTATCGGTTGCCGTTGCGGTGTCGGATAAAAATACCGGGGCCAGTAACCGGCCTCATGGTCTGACGATATGGCCAGCCGACATGGAAACCGCACGGTCACACATGTAACCGATCACATCCGGGTCATGGCTCACCAGTACCATGGTCAGCGCATCTTGCTGTTTCAGATCGTTAAGCAGATTTAGAATCTCCGCCTGCACCGACATATCCAGTGCCGACGTTGGTTCATCCAGCAGTAGTATTCTGGGTTGTAGCAATAAGGCTCTGACTATCGCCACGCGCTGACGTTGCCCACCCGAAAGCTGGTGCGGATAGCGGTTCATCATGGCTGAATCCAGGCCAACATGACGCAGCCCGGCTGCAATACGATCATCAATATCCTGTATTTTTAGTAACTTCAGTGGCTCGGATAAGGTTCGACGCAGCCGGTGTTTGGGGTGCAATGACGCATAAGGATCCTGAAATACCATCTGCACATCACGCCGCAAGCTGCCAGTAAAAGGGCGCCCAGGCTGAACCTGATGCCCTGCCAGTGTCATTTTACCCTGCCAGTGGGCGTTAAGACCGGCCAGTACCCACAGTAGTGACGATTTACCGCATCCGGAAGGTCCTACCAGGCCAAAGCATTCACCGGGTTCTACCGTCAGACTGACATCATGTACCACGGTGAGTAGTTCATAGCCCTGTTTATGCGCGATACTAACAGCCTGCAAATCAATCATGCTCATTTGCCGCCACCTCCAGCGCAACCCGCTCCTGCCCGAGAGTGAAGGAGATATTTTTCACCAGATCATTGCCATCAGGCAGCGTGATGGATAAATGCCGTGCGTCTATCAACGGGATGTCAGTTGTTGTCATTACGGGTATCCAGTCGGTCTCTCAGACCATCGCCAGTCAGGTTAAAGGCCAGACTGGCCAGTAAAATAGCCATGCCGGGTGCGGCAGCTACCCACCACTGATCAAAAATGACTTTTCCACCTTCAGCCACCATCGATCCCCATTCTGCGGTTGGCGGTGCGACTCCCATCCCCAGAAAGCCGAGTCCGGCGGCGGCAAGAATAATCCCGCCCAGGCTCAGGGCAGCACGTACCACAGCGCCGGGCATGCAGAGCGGCAGAATATGCCCAAACATTAAACGCAACCCGGTAATTCCCTGCATGCGAGCGGCGGCCAGATAATCACTGCGGCGTAATGCGAGAGTTTCTGCCCGTGATTGACGGGCGAAAGGCGGCCAACTGGTTAGCGCCAGCGCCAGTGCACCATTCATCAGCCCGGGACCCAGTACCGACACCAGCGCGAGAGCGATCACCAGATTGGGTAGCGACATGGCGATATCGGTAACGCGCATTAATATGCGCTCAGTCCAGCCGCCCACATAACCGGCAGTAATACCGATCAACATGCCAATCGGTATGGTAAGAATCAGGATCAGGATAACCAGCACCAGCGTTGGTCGGGCGCCATAAATCACCCGTGATAACAGGTCGCGACCAAAGCCATCGGTTCCCAGCCAGTGTTGCGTGGAAGGTGGCAACAACCGCGCCGTTATCGTTTGCATATCAGGATCAAACGGCGCCAGCCACGGGGCCAGGAGGGCGACCAACACCAGAATGGCCACCAGTGTTGTGCCCATCGCCAGTGTATTGATCCGCCTGACCGGTTTAGTGACAGATAAATGTTGTGTCATCGTGTTCTCGGATCGGTTAAATACGTCAACGCATCCGCCAGCGCGTTCAGTAAAATGAATAAAGTCCCGATCATCAATGTCGCACCCAGAATCGCGGGCGTATCCGCCGCGAACAGGGCATTGGTCAGATAGCGGCCGACGCCAGGCCAGGCAAACACTGTTTCCGTCAATACCGACCCCTCCAGCAGACTGGTATAGGCAATAACCAGCACCGTAATCAGTGTACCCCGCACATTAGGCAATACATGCCGGATCAATATGCGCCAGCGACCTGCGCCTTTTGCCCGCGCCAGCACCACATACTCTTTATTGCTTTCTTCCAGTAATGCCGCCCGCAATAAACGGGTAATACTCGCCATCGATAACAGGCCAAGCACTGCAACCGGTAACCACAAATGGGCGATGGCATTGCGGAACATGGCACTATCGCCTGACAACCAGGCATCTACCAACACCAGCCCGGTATGCGGCTCCAGCGAATAAATCCAGATATCGTCCAGTCGGCCCGGTCCGGCTGACCAGTGAAGCACGGCATAAAACAGGAGTAACCCCAGCAATCCCAGCCAGAAAACCGGTACGGAGAAGCCCAGCAATGAGATCAATCGGACCAGATTATCGAGTACGCTCCCCGGTTTTAAGGCCGCCAGAAGTGCCAGTATGATTCCGCCTGTTGCGCCGACCAAAATGGCGCAGGTCGCCAGCTCAAAGGTGGCCGGGAAGGTGCGTAGCAAATCACTGAAAACCGGCTGAGTGGTGATACGTGAAATCCCCATATCACCCTGTGCGAGGTGCGCCAGGTAATGCCAGAATTGCATGATAACAGGCTGATCCAGACCCAGACTGTGCCTGGCCTGATCGTAAGTGGATTCGCTGGCATGATCGCCCGCCAGTTGCAGCACTGGATCGATCGGGGACAAGTGGGACAAAGTAAATGTGAACGCCAGTAACCCCAGCATGGTCACTATCAACGAGATAATGCCGGTTAGTAACCGGCTGGCACGCTGTTTGGCCAGTCGGATAAACCCGGCATGAGCGGTATCTGGTTCCATTACTTCGTAACCTGGTTGTAGTAAACCATGTCGGGGTTGATTCCCTGAATGTAGCCTTTCAGATTTGCACGCACGGCAATCAGGTTTTTGGCCTGTAAACCAATCACATAAGGTGAAGATTTCATGATTTCCCGCTGAAGTTTCTGATAGATTGCCACCCGTTTTTGCGGATCGCTTTCTGCCGTGGCGGAGATAGTTTGTCGGGTCAGTTCCGGGATCTGCCAGTTAGCGCGCCAGGCTAGTGTTTTACCGCCTTCCGGGCTGGAAGCAAAAGCAGCCGCGTTGGTGTTCGGGTCAAAATAATCCGCGCCCCAGGAGGTCATGGTCGCCTGGTAATCATGTGATTTTATTTTCGTTGAGACTTCTGAACTGATGCCGGGAATCAACTCGATTTTCACTCCACCTTTGGCAAAACTGGCCTGTAAGGCTTGCGCAATATCAATGTAAGGCGGCTGGTTACTCACAATCAGCGGGAAACTGACATTTTTCAAACCGGCTTTGTCCAGAATTTCGCGGGCTTTTTGCGGGTTATATTGATAGGGCGTGTCATTGATGGCTCCAAGAAAGCCTTTCGGCAGAAAGGACTGATGAACCTGAAACTGTCCTTTCAGCAAACTATCGGCAATACCATGGTAATCAAACAGATACCTTGATGCTTCCCAGAGCGCCGGATTACCTGTTAATGCATTGGCCTTGGTATTGAACAATATGTAATAGACCGATGCCATGGGGATGGCGAGGGCTTTAACACCGGGTTTGTTTTTCAGCGCTGAAATCTGATCGGCACCCAGGTTACGGGCAATGTCTGCATCACCTTGTTCCAGCAGTAAACGGCGGGTTGCTGGCTCGGGAACGTTTTTAATCAGTATGTTTTGCAGTTTTGGCGCACCGGCCGGAGATCCCGGATTGGCTCGCAGCAACAGCACTTCATGGGGTATATATCTCGTAATCTGGAATGGGCCGCTGCCAGCGGAATGGCTACCTAGCCATTGGTGGCCGAAATCATTTTTTTCCTGATGCGCCAGCACGGTTTTTTCATCAACAATAGAGGCTACCGGTGCGGAGAGCAGACTGAGCACATAGGCCGGGCTGACATTGGCGGACCAGCTTATTTTAACTTGATTATCAGTAACTTTTTTTAAAAAACCCTCAACATTCTGCGGATCCCAACCCAGCTGTGCCAGAATAAAAGAGGGTGCCAGATTGAGCTTGATCACCCGTGCCAGCGAAAAAATCACATCTTCCGGCCGTACCGGATTTCCGCTGGAAAACGTGGCACCTTTACGCAGGGTAAAAGTCAGGCTGCGGTTATCACTGCCCGCCTGCCAACTTTCTGCCAGCGTGGGCTTCAGGTCGGTTGGATTGGTGGGATCTGACTGTACCAGCCGTTGATAAAGGTTGGTAAACGCCTGAACGGTGGTCAGTTCAAAGCCCTGGGCGGGGTCGAAGCTGCTGGCATCATCAATGGACTGGGCGATAACCAGTGTATCCTTGGGTGTGGCGGCCTGAGCTGAGAATCCAAACGTAACAGCCAGTACAAGCGATGTGAGAGTGAATGATTTCATAATTTACTCTGTGTCATTGAATTCTGGTGATTTTACGGTAGGTCGTAGATATAAAATAGTCTAATAAAAACTATACTTATATCTTTTAATAATAACGACTACAGCATCGGATTGGTTATTTTATCGGCACGGCTTCGGTAGCCATACTGCCATACCATTGGCTACTCTCTGTTCCGTTCTATCACGCCGCAGTAATTACTGTAAAAAACGAATATGTTATTACTCTTTGAATTTTTTATTAAATAGGGCTAATGAATGCGGCGTTTATCTCCTGGCGTTCTGGCTCCGTGCCGGAGCCAGGCATAAACTAACAACAACAGAAAACTATCCGTGAGGCATCACAATGGCATTCGAATGTGTTCTCAATGCCTGGCAGACCCATGAAAAGGAGTTGTTGGGTTTTCTATACCGCCATCTTGGTGAGCATTCGTTAGCTGAAGATTTGCTTCAGGATGTCTTCATCAAAGCGATGAAGCAGGGAAGCCATTTTTGTTCGCTGGATAACCCCAGAGCCTGGCTTTTCCGGGTAGCCCGTACAACACTGATTGACCATACGCGGTTGACCAAACCCGATGTGGTACTGACTGAAGATTTATCGATATCGGACGCACAGGAGCGTGATGCCATTGATGAGCTGGATATCTGCATCAGCCGCAATCTGCCGCATCTACCCACGGAAGATAGATTTATCCTCGAAGCCTGTCATCTCCATGGCCTGACGGTTTCCGCCTTTGCTGAGCGGGAGGGACTTTCACTCCCGGCGGCCAAATCGCGTCTGCTACGCGCTCGCCGGCGATTACGCGATGCGTTGGTTCAATATTGCCAGGTGCAATTCGACGAGCAGGGCAGAGTGTGCTGCCATATCCCTAAAAAAATAGAAAAATAGACAGCATCCTTTTGCCGATTCGTTCGTCTTCTTGATTAGAGACCTGTGGTGATGCCACAGGATGAATCAATTAAGGAGTTGTACGATGTCAGAACCCATGTTGCGGTGGTCACAGCGTAGCCCGCGCGTGTTTCTTATGGTAATGGTTGTTGTCTGGTATGGGTTGTATCAGATGCTGGCACCATTGGCGGAGGCACTGGTTGCCCAGCTGCCGGTGACGACTGATAGCCATCTTGGCGGCGCATTGCAATTCTTCTTTTATGACACGCCCAAAGTGCTGTTGTTGTTGACGGGTATTGTATTCGTGATGGGCATGATCAACAGCTATTTCACGCCTGAACGTACTCGCGCCATACTGGCAGGACGACATGAGGGGATCGCCAATGTGATGGCGGCCAGCCTGGGGATTGTGACGCCATTCTGTTCATGCTCTGCTGTCCCGCTGTTTATCGGTTTTGTTCAGGCTGGCGTCCCGCTTGGCGTCACGTTCTCATTCCTGATTGCTGCACCGATGGTTAACGAAGTGGCGTTAACATTGCTGTTTGGTCTGTTCGGTTGGGAAATCGCCTTGCTTTACCTCGGACTGGGACTTGTTGTCGCCATCGTCGCTGGCTGGTGTATCGGCCATTTGAAGATGGAGGCATACCTGGAAGATTGGGTGCGCGAGATGCCCAAAATGACAGCGCAATATAGCGGACAGAAGTTGAGCTTATCCGAGCGTATTGCCGTTGGCATGCAAAGTGTACGTGAGATTGTCGGCAAGGTCTGGCCTTATATTCTGGTCGGTATCGCCATTGGCGCGGGTATTCATGGTTATGTGCCGGAAGATTTTATGGCTTCGGTCATGGGTAAAGAGGCGTGGTGGTCGGTGCCGCTGGCCGTTTTGATCGGTGTGCCCATGTACACCAATGCCGCTGGTGTGATCCCCATCGTACAGGCTCTCCTGACTAAAGGTGCCGCGCTCGGTACGGTGCTGGCCTTCATGATGAGTGTGATTGCGTTATCACTGCCGGAAATGGTGATTTTGCGCAAAGTGCTGAAGGTGCGCCTGATCATCACATTTATCGCTATTGTGGCCAGCGGCATTCTGCTGGTTGGTTATATTTTCAATTGGGTTCTGTAAGGAGTCATCATGAAAGATATCAAAGTATTGGGAACAGGGTGTGCCAACTGTAAAAATACTATTGCGTTAATCGAAGAGATCGCCAAAGCGCAGGGTGTTGATATTACGCTGGAAAAGGTTGAGGCAATTCAGGATATTATGAGTTATGGCATTATGAGTACGCCGGGTGTGGTCATTGATGGTGAGGTGGTCCATGCCGGTGGCGTTCCGAGCCGTGACGCCATTAAGAAATGGCTGATGTTTTGAATAAAAATAATATTAGTAAAAGGACAGCCCTTGGAACCGTAGATACTCCTGGGGCTGTCTAGTCAAAGATGGAATACACGGTGGTCGACTATCTTGGCCTTTCACACTTGAGTCATTTCCTGCAAGAAGATTGGCAGCGATGATTTGAGCGCCACTGATTAAATCCAAGGCAATGATGATGGGTCAGCTCTGCCGGTGACTGGGTTAATTATTCTCTACCTGCTATAGGCGGTAATTATTGATTCATCTGTTATAGCAGTTAAAGAATAACTACCGCTTTATAGTGTGAAAATAAGCAAAGCGAAGCTCGTACCAGAAGGGATATAACGAAAATTATTGGAACCTGTGGTGGGATAAATTTGCTTAATCAACAATAGGTATATTTTTGCTCAATGAGTGGGCGAAACCAGCGTATTACAGAGAGATTGGGCTAAATGAATAACAAGGGGTTATGTGATAAACGGAGAGTGTTATGTATCAGCTGAGGATTTACAAAGTTAATCTTGAAAAGCGTGAGGCGTTTCACGATAGGTTTAAAAATCATGCTATGCGTATTATGAAAAAATATGCGTTTAGTATTGTTGCAATGTGGGAAACCGTTACTGAATCCGATATGGAGTTTATCTATATTCTGGATTGGCCTAATGTTGAGACGATGGAACATCAATGGAAAGCATTTCTTGCAGATCAAGAGTGGATAGATATTAAGAAAAAGATGGATCTTGATATTGGAGAACCAGTTATTCAAGCAACGGGTCGTGTTCTAACCCCTATCGAATATTCACCTCTATCCACAATACAGGTGCCATAGTGCCAGGCACCAGGTTACCGTTTTTCTCCAATATGCTCCGAAAAGTTATCCTCGGAGCACATACGGAGCAAGAATCGACAAAACCCTTCAAATTACTTCCCACCAAGTAAAACAAAATTATTTTAAAATCATAATGTTGTTTTGATTTGGTTTGATGCGTTTTACTATTCTACTTGCCGATACAGAAACTAAAAATGGTGGTTAGCCGTTCCTTTTTGATGTGTGCTCACTTATTTGTATTGGCAAATATCCCTGGCACTTTTGGCTGGCTATCTATTCGTAGTGTTTGTCAGAAATATGATGGAGTTGAATAAAACCTACCCAATGCCAAGTCGTCATAAACGAATGAAACGTGATAGTACTGTTTTCGCGGATAGTTTTGATTACGGCTACCGAAACTATATTGGGTTTGATGACTAATTTTGGCCCTTAGTTGGTTCATTTTAAGTACAACTCAATGATATCAAAGATATATTACAAATTCATTTTAACTAATAGATTAGTGTGTCGACGTCGCTGCTTCGAGTTGCGCAGGCTCCATAAGTGCGAATGCTGTGCGCATTTTACGCGCCTCCTCTCCGGGGCTGCGACCAAACAGTCGTTTGAACTCCCGGTTGAACTGCGATGCACTTTCGTAGCCGACCCGAGCCGCTGCCCCTGCAGCAGTAACGTTGTCCCGGATCATCATCAGTCGCGCCTGGTGAAGACGCACTGACTTGATGTACTGAATAGGAGAAGTCGCCGCTACGGCTTTGAAATGCGCATGAAAAGCCGGAGCGCTCAGGCCAGCTTCGCGCGCCAGTGAAGCCACATCCAGTGGCCGGGCGTAATCGAGGTGGATACGCCGTAACGTACGCGCGATACGTCCAAAGTTGCCATGACAGGCCAGCGCAGCACGAATGGCTCCGCCTTGTTGACCCAGCAGAACACGAAAAATCAGCTCGCGTACAATCCCCGGCCCCAGAACCCGGGCTTCAAGCGGTGAAAACAATACCTTCAGAAGACGAACTGTCGTATCTGACAGCGTGTCGTCAAGTGGTGTGGAGACAATGCCGACGGGTGTGCCTGACGCAGTACTGGCATGGTGATCGACAGCCATAGCCAGGTCTGCCACAGCTGTCATATCCAGACTAATGGACACAGCAAGCAAAGGTTCTGTCGGACTGGCATCGGTCTCGCTTGAGAATGGCAGAGGTACTGACAGCACCAGGTAGTGCAAAGGGTCATAGTGGTAAACCCTGTCGGCCAGGTAGCCACGTTTGTGTCCCTGACAGACGATAATAATGCTCGGCTCGTAGAGTACGGGCGTGCGACCCAACGGTCCGTCTGCACGCATCAGACGAACGCCATCAAGCAGCGTACGCGTATGGCCTTCGTGCGGGGCAAGTTGGCAAATCATAGCAGCCATTTCGGACTGCTGAGACACAGAGGGGGATGCTCCTGACATATATCAGACCTGCTTAGTTAATTTAATGGTTATATTTTTGCTTCTGACATGCTTAAAAATCAATACAGAAATAGGATTAGGCAATGATGCAAGAGTGTCAGGCCTGTCGCCGATCTTTCTCTCTATTTATGATAACTGCCTGTTCGATATTCCCACGGCATTTCCTGTAACCCCCGAAGACAAGTAAGGAGGAGTAATGAAAGCAGTGGTATCTGAAAAGGCTAAGGTGGTCATTCTTACCGGAGCAAGTAGTGGTATAGGTGAGGCCACAGCCCGTCATCTTTCCCGGCTGGGGCACCATCTATTTATCGGAGCCAGACGTCTGGAAAGACTGACAGCATTGGAGGCAGAGTTGCGGGCAAAGGGGGGCAATATTGATGCCATGGCACTTGACGTCACGCGACCAGAAGATTTGCAACGCATCGTAGCCAGTGGCGCAGGCAATCGCTTATGCCATCGAACAACCCTCTGGCGTGGATATCAGCGAACTTATAGTCCGTCCTACGGCCAGTCCTCATTAACCGTAAACGTGTTTTCATCTATCAGGAGTGTTCATGTCAGAACCAAGCGCTTTTTCCATGTCCATGTCTTTTGCTGGCCATGTTGCTATCGTCACCGGTGCCGCCAGCGGTATCGGCCTGGCGACCGTCGAACTGTTGCATCGCCAGGGAGCACACATCGTCGCGGTTGGCCGGGGAGATAACGTCAATACGCTTGCGCGCGAAGGCATCATTCCTGTCGTAGCCGACGTGACGCAGGAAGCCAGTGCAGAGCTGGCGGTCCAGACTGCAATAGACCAGTTTGGTCGTCTCGACATCCTAATCAACAACGCTGGCATCATCATCAACCAGCCGGTGGCAGCAATGACTCTCACGGAGTGGAATCAGGTAATGGCTGTTAATGCAACGGGCGCATTCCTTTTCTCAAGGGAAGCCATGCGCCCAATGATGGCGGCAAAATCAGGTGCAATCGTTAATATTGGTTCCTACGCCTGTTATCAGTCCTTTCCCGGTATCGCCGCCTATGCAGCATCCAAGGGGGCGCTGGCGCAGTTAACTCGCACACTCGCGCTGGAAGCTATCGATCACGGTATTCGTGTTAATGCCGTCGGCTCCGGAGATGCTGTGACAAACATTACGAATACACTCCAGCCCGATGGGCAGGCATATCTGGCAGAGCACGGTCGTAAAGCGCCTATTGGTCGCGCAGCCCATCCTAATGAAATCGCAGAGGTAGCGGCCTTCCTGGCGTCAGACAGAGCCAGTTACATTGTTGGTGCGGTGGTTATGGCCGACGGTGGCATGAGTGTCGCCATCCAGTAATGCAACTTATTTTTCAACAACAGGAGTCTCCATCAATGCAACAACAAACCTCACCTGCAAAAGTCTGGTTTATCACCGGTGCCGCTCGTGGTATTGGCCTTTCGCTGGCGCGTCAGCTGCTGGCTCGTGGCGATATCGTTGCTGCAACGTCCCGTACCAGAGCCAGTCTGCGTCAAGCGCTTGGTAACGACAATGCGCAGTTGCTGGCGCTGGAGGTGGATTTAGTGAACGAAGCGAGCGTTCAAAAAGCCATCAATGAGACTATTACCACTTTCGGCCGCATAGACTGCGCGGTAAACAACGCAGGTTACGGTCAGCAGGGCACTATCGAAGCATTGACCGATAACGAATTGCGTCGCAATTTCGATGTTAATGTGTTCGCTCCCCTGCACGTGCTGCGCCATGTACTGCCGCATATGCGCGCGCGGCGCGGCGGACATATATTCAACGTGGCGTCGATCGTGGGCTTTCAGGGCGGTTACGCAGGCTGGGGCAGTTATGTTGCCAGCAAATTCGCGCTGGCCGGTCTGACCGAAACACTGGCTGCTGAACTGGCCGAGCTGAACATCAGGGCCACGGTGGTTTATCCGGGACCGGTGCGCACCGGGTTCCTGTCGAAGGACACGCTGGTCGTGGCCCAACGCACAATCGCCGACTATACCGAAGCTAAGGCCTCGCTTGACCTCCATCTGAACGGTCTGGACGGCAAACAGGCTGGCAATCCTGATAAAGTATCCTCTCTGATATTGCAGGCGGCCAGCGCTGACGAACCACCAGTGCATCTTTTCGCAGGTAAGATTGCCAACACGCTTGCGGAGCAAAAAATGCAGGTTGTGAGTAAGGACCTTGAGGTCTGGCGGTGTGCGTCAGACGCCACGGATTTTAATGAGTAATAACCCATTTCCCCGGGGACATGTGAACAACGCTGCCCCTGATTTTTCCTTCTGGAGGAAATATCATGCATGAAAGCCTGCCTGCGGAAAAAGCGTATCGTATTCTTGAGTCCGGCCCTGTTATTCTGGTGTCCACTAGGGGGACAGATGGCCGTGCTAATCTGATGACCGTAGGTTTTCACATGATGATGCTACATGACCCACCGCTGGTCGGTGTGATTATCGCCCCCTGGGACTACAGTCATCAGGCATTGTCAGATACGAGGGAATGCGTGCTGGCTGTCCCGACAGTAGAACTCACGGAGAAAGTCGTGGAAATCGGCAATTGTTCGGGAGAAACAGAGGACAAATTTGCACGTTTCGGTCTGACGCCTGTCCCTGCCCAATGGGTCAATGCGCCTCTGGTACGTGAATGCTGGGCCAACCTTGAGTGCAAAGTGGTGGACGATAGCTGGATGCGGCGCTATGACCTGTGGGTTCTGGAAGTTAAGCGGATATGGCTCGATAGCTCGCGGCAGGATGTGCGACTGGTCCATCATCAGGGTGACGGCTGTTTTAGTGTGGATGGTGAGACGATAGACCTCAGAGACAGAATGGTGAAATGGCGCGATCTGATGGATTGAATTTTGTGCAATCTAACTACAACGCCCTGATGGCGATACATTACCGGCAAAATTCGGAAATGTATCGCCATGAACAAGGGCGCACGCCTCGTTATCCATCCTGTAAATGAATACGCCAGAATACTTATAAAAATTTTCTTTTAGCTCAATTTTTCAGTCAATTAAATCCTGCAATTTACTGGCTGTATTGTGGCTTGAGTACCTGTCAATCTGACCAAACAGCGGGTCCCATTGTTGGATATCAAGTTGCGCGATAAGACCTTCACGTGCAAAAGGGGCCGCACTGATCATTGCCTGGACTTCATCCAGCGTCTCAGCCCTGAAAATAAGAAATCCCGCCCGCAGCTGCGTATTATTTAGTGGGCCGGATAGTAGTTTGGACTGCCCCCAAAACCGTGGACATATCCTGTCCTCACGATGAGGCCCGTTCAAAGGCCTCGGGACTGACCCCGCCAAATTGGATTTGTTACCGGATGCTTTACTCGCTGTTATCTGGTCGAAGTAGTTGAAGAAACTGGCATTGAGTTTGGTGCGGTCATCTAAGCCATGTTTGGCAGATTCCATTTCCAGCAGGCGTTTGGCACGAATGGCTTCGGCTTTTTGCTGTGTGGTTTTGTTGTGCTCGCGCTCAACTGCGTTTTTTGGCTTATTATAGAGGAACAGATTCAGCGTTTCATAAGCGCGTTTTTGGGCTATCGAGTCGTCTCCAGTTGTCTTTGAACCAACCTGATAGCACGTTGGCCATTCTTATCTGGATCTCGGTTTTGTATATTGATTTTCATGGGTTTTCCTCATCTTGTGCGCCAGAATTTATCTGTGGCGCACACGTGGCGCAAGAATCGACAAAACCCGTCAAATCACTTCTTACCAAGTAAAAAATTATTTTAAAATCAACATGTTGTTTTGATTGGGTTTGATGCGTTTTACTATTCTACTTGCCTATACAGAAGCTGGAAAAAATTCTGCCTAGCAGGTCATCAGAGGTAAATTCCCCGGTAATTTCGCTTAGTGCCTGTTGAGCCAGTCGCAATTCTTCCGCCAGCAGTTCCCCCGCGTAAGCACTCACTAGTTGTTCTTTACCTTCCTGTAGATGTTGGGCTGCCAGTTCCAGTGCTTGCAAATGACGGCGACGGGCCAGGAATCCGCCCTCGGTATTGCTGGTAAAGCCCATGCTCTGTTTGAGATGCTCACGTAAGGTATCAATACCTTCACCGGTACGCGCCGAAAGTCGAATAAGTGAGTGAGTATTCACATCCTCGATACCTAATGGTTCTCCGGTGATATCCGCCTTGTTCCGAACTACTGTGATCGGTAGCGTGGTGGGTAAGCGGGCCATAAATTCCGGCCAGATATCGGCGGGTTCCACTGCGTCGGTGGTGGTGCCGTCCACCATAAATAACACTCGGTCTGCCTGTTCAATTTCCTGCCAGGCACGTTCAATACCAATACGTTCTACCTCGTCGCTGGACTCACGTAACCCCGCGGTGTCAATGATATGCAGTGGCATACCGTCGATGTGAATGTGCTCGCGCAGCACATCGCGGGTGGTGCCGGCGATAGCTGTGACAATTGCGGCTTCCCGTCCGGCCAGCGCGTTTAGCAGGCTGGATTTACCGGCGTTGGGTCGCCCGGCAATGACCACTTTCATTCCTTCACGCAGCAGACTTCCCTGATGCGCTTCAACCCGTACCGCGTCCAGATCGGCGATGACGCCGTTAAGCTGCGCTTCTATTTTGCCATCGGAAAGGAAATCGATCTCCTCATCGGGGAAATCAATAGCGGCTTCCACGTAAATGCGTAGTTGTGTCAGGGCTTCGACCAATTGGTGGATACGGGCAGAAAATGCACCTTGTAATGAATTGAGTGCCGAACGAGCGGCTTGCTCTGAGCTGGCATCGATCAGATCGGCGATAGCCTCAGCCTGGGCCAGATCCAGTTTGTCATTCAGAAAGGCACGTTCTGAGAATTCACCGGGGCGGGCGATACGTACACCGGGTAGCATCAGAATCCGTTTTAATAGCAAATCGAGAATAACCGGGCCGCCGTGTCCCTGCAGTTCCAGCACGTCTTCACCGGTGAAAGAGTGTGGGCCAGGGAACCAGATGGCAATGCCCTGATCGAGCACGTTGCCAGCAGCGTCATTGAAGGGCAGATAGTCGGCATAACGTGGTTTGGGTAATTTACCCAGCACTGCTTGTGCTATGGTCGCCGCCGCCGAGCCTGAAACACGCAGAATACCCACCCCCCCGCGTCCCGGTGGCGTGGCTTGGGCGACGATGGTGTCGGAGTGACTCATGGTTTTCTCTCTAAAAAATAAGGCGGTCATTGACCGCCTTACAGTATGGATTGGGTGTCAATCAACCGTGATTATTTTTTCTTCTCACGGCTGTGTAAACCCCGCTTTTCCAGCCCACGGTAAATCAGTTGCTGTTGAGCAATGGTCACCAGGTTGCTGACGATATAGTACAGCACCAGACCTGACGGGAACCACAGGAAGAAGACGGTAAAGATAACCGGCATGTAGGTCATTATCTTCTGCTGCATCGGGTCGGTAACGGTGGTCGGCGACATCTTCTGAATGAAGAACATCGTCAGCCCCATCAGGACCGGTAGCACGTAGTATGGGTCTTGCGCCGAAAGATCGTGGATCCACAGAGCGAATGGTGCATGACGCAGTTCCACTGATCCCATCAGCATGTAATACAGCGCCAGGAAGATAGGCATCTGGATGACCAGCGGGAAGCAACCACCCAACGGGTTCACTTTCTCCGCCTTGTACAGCGCCATCATTTCCTGACTCATGCGCTGTTTGTCGTCACCGATACGCTCACGCATGGCCGCCAGTTTCGGCTGCAGCATGCGCATTTTCGCCATAGAGGTGTACTGCGCGCGGGTTAGCGGATACATGATGCCGCGAACGATAAAGGTGATAGCGATAATGGAGAAGCCCCAGTTACCGATAAAACCGTGCAGGAATTTCAGCAGTTTGAACAGTGGCTGAGAAATGAACCACAACCAGCCGTAATCCACGGTCAAATCCAGATGGGGAGCAATCGCCGCCATTTTGTCCTGAATTTCCGGGCCGACCCACAATGTTGAGCTAAGTGCCTGCTGACTGTCTGGTTGAACGACTACCGGGGCGGCTTTAAAGCCGATAGCGGCCAGACCATTACCCAGATTGGCGGTGTAGAAGGTGTTGTTACCTGTGGTTGAGGGAACCCAGGCGGTTGCAAAGTATTGCTGCAACATGGCTACCCAGCCGCCCGGCGTGGTGACGTTCAGGTTGTCCTTCATATCGCTGAAGCTGTACTTGCGGTACTTGTCTTCGCTGGAAGAGAATGCAGCGCCACGGTAGGTATGCAGAGCGAAATTATGGCTACCAGTGGCACGGTCTGACGGCAGGTCAATCGACTGCTTCAACTGGCCGAACAACGTCAGTTCCAGTGGTTTGGCACTGCGGTTGTTAACGTTGTACTCAACTTTCAGCGCGTAATCACCACGCTTCAGCACGAACGTTTTGGTGTAACTGACATCATTGGCATCGGTATAAGTTAACGGAATACGAATTTCGTTCTGTCCGTTTGCCAGCTGGAAATGATCCTGCGTCGTGCTATACAGCGGACGCTCGCCATTAGCCGGGTTGTCCGGACCGTTTCTACCGGTTAAACCACTTTGAGCCTGATAAACAAAGGTTGGTGTGGTTTCCAGTAATCTGAAC
Source organism: Prodigiosinella aquatilis (assembly GCA_030388725.1). Classification (NCBI taxonomy): domain Bacteria; kingdom Pseudomonadati; phylum Pseudomonadota; class Gammaproteobacteria; order Enterobacterales; family Pectobacteriaceae; genus Prodigiosinella; species Prodigiosinella aquatilis. The sequence continues at coordinate 4,844,813 of CP128857.1, read as the reverse complement.
GGCTGTTGTGAACCCAGTTTCGCTGAGTAAGACAGCAGGTCGGCCTGTTCAATATCACCGCCACGCGTATTGATGGTCAGTGACAGCACGTCGGTCTGTACTGTAATCAGTTTACCCTGACTGCTGGCTGGTACGCCCTGGTTAGCAGTATCACCCACAGTGCTATTCGTCGTCTGTTGTGTGGTCTGAGCGTTGGCCGGCGGATTTTTATCCGTTTCCCAAGCCTGCCAGATCATGAACGTTACGAATAGCAGAGCGATGACAAAAAGATTGCGTTGCGAATCCATCGTTAATGTTCTCTGTTATTGTCGGGTTTTGGCGGTACGGGATCATCACCACCAGGGTTCAAAGGGTGGCATTTTAATACGCGTTTCAGCGTCAACCAACTGCCTTTTATCATGCCGAACCGACGTATTGCCTCTATACCATAGTGGGAACACGTCGGCCGGAAACGGCAATGTGGTCCAAGTAACGGACTAATAACGAGTTGATACCCGCGTATCAACCCGATTAGCAGGCGTGAGCCAAACGACAGTGCCGACGCCATAATTTTTCCAATGCTTCCGTTAGCATACAGTTATCAAGCTCAGACACCCCTTTTTTCGCTATTACCACGAAATCCATAGCGGGTAATTCGTGTTGATGCAAACGAAAACTCTCGCGCGTCAGACGTTTAATCCGATTGCGTTCATGTGCCCGTTTGACATGTTTTTTAGCGACGGTAAGACCGACACGGGGATGCCCCAGCGTGTTCAGGCGGCCGAGGATAGTGATTTGCGGCGTGCCAGCCCGTTGTGGCTGCTGGAAGACAAAAGTGAAATGGCTGGGAGTTAACAAACGTAACTCCCTGGGAAAAGCGAGCTTAACCACTCGGTGGGTTAGCTTTTATTACTTAGAAACAGTCAGACGAGTACGGCCTTTCGCACGACGGCGGGCCAGAACCTGACGACCATTTTTGGTGGCCATACGAGCACGAAAACCATGGCTACGGTTACGCTTCAGTACGGACGGTTGGAAAGTGCGTTTCATGGCGATTTCTACCTAAACTTGATTAAAACTTCACAGTAAACGCGTTTGGCTACTCGGCGTGAAAATGACCGACGCCTCTATATCCGGCATCTTTCAAGTTGTCGATGCGTTGGCTGCTCTTGCTCACCCAGTCACTTACTGATGTAAGCTTCTGTGGATTCGCATGGTTGCCGCCTGGCTGCAACTCGAAATCTATTGAATATATCGCATATAATAAAGAGGCGAGATTGTAATAAGTGTACAGTCCCGAGTCAATTAACATCCACGTTTTACCCATCTATTGTTCCCGCTTTTCGGGATCTCCTGCCTGACTACACAGAAAACAGATGATAACGTGCAGGGCGGGAATTATACGGACTCTGTGATAAAGAGCAAGGATCGAACGATGATCCTGTCGCTGAGATCATGATCACCTACCGATCTCTAAGATTGCGGTTATTCTTATACTCTACTGACGCCACTCGTGTACGGTATGAATAACAAATTGCGCACCACGATCCTCTGGATGAATCGTGGTAGCTTGTTATAAGAATAGCCTGTGGATAAAAAGGACTGAAACTGTGCAGAAGGGGAAGATCTCTGTCTGGGTTTAGGTTATGATCCGCCGTCCCGCTAGCGATCCTCGGTTGGGATCGTCACGGTAAGCCGCATCTATAACGCGGTGCATACTGGCTCTTTTACGCGGGGGCTAGTGCTAAAAATCATGAGTTACATAATTAACGATTCTGTTTCTTTTCTTTTTGATTAATTTTGTTCGAGTGGAGTCCGCCGTGTCACTTTCGCTTTGGCAGCAGTGTCTTGCCCGTTTGCAGGATGAGTTACCTGCCACAGAATTCAGCATGTGGATACGCCCATTGCAGGCGGAACTGAGTGACAACACTCTGGCGCTTTATGCACCCAACCGTTTCGTGCTGGATTGGGTACGTGATAAATATTTAAACAACATTAATGGGCTACTGACTGATTTCTGTGGCATTGATGCGCCGTTGCTGCGTTTTGAGGTGGGTAGCAAGCCTGTTATACCGGTTTCTGTATCGGCAGGAAACCATATTGCCGCTGCCGCACCAGTAGCGCCAGTGCGAGTCACTTCTCCTGTGCGTCCGAGTTGGGACACGCCCCGCACACAGACAGAACATACTTACCGTTCCAATGTGAATCCCAAGCATACTTTCGATAATTTCGTTGAGGGTAAATCCAACCAACTGGCACGTGCGGCTGCGCGGCAGGTGGCTGATAATCCGGGTGGCGCTTATAATCCGCTGTTTCTTTATGGTGGAACGGGACTGGGTAAAACCCATCTACTGCATGCTGTGGGTAACGGTATCGTCACCCGTAAACCCAATGCCAAAGTGGTTTACATGCATTCTGAACGCTTTGTGCAGGATATGGTAAAAGCGTTGCAGAACAATGCGATTGAAGAGTTTAAGCGCTATTACCGTTCTGTTGATGCGCTGCTTATTGATGATATTCAGTTTTTTGCCAATAAAGAACGTTCGCAGGAAGAGTTCTTTCATACTTTCAATGCATTGCTGGAAGGCAACCAGCAGATTATTTTGACATCCGATCGCTACCCTAAAGAGATTAATGGAGTGGAAGATCGACTTAAATCGCGATTTGGCTGGGGGTTGACGGTTGCTATCGAGCCACCAGAACTGGAAACCCGGGTGGCGATCCTGATGAAAAAAGCGGATGAAAATGATATCCGTCTGCCGGGTGAAGTCGCTTTCTTTATCGCCAAGCGGCTGCGTTCCAATGTTCGTGAGTTGGAAGGGGCGCTGAATCGTGTGATTGCCAACGCCAATTTTACCGGTCGTTCCATTACTATTGATTTTGTGCGGGAAGCACTGCGTGATTTGCTGGCGTTGCAGGAGAAACTGGTCACCATCGATAATATTCAGAAGACGGTGGCGGAATACTATAAGATTAAAGTCGCTGACTTATTGTCCAAGCGGCGCTCCCGATCAGTTGCTCGTCCGCGTCAAATGGCGATGGCACTGGCCAAGGAGCTGACCAACCACAGCCTGCCGGAAATCGGTGACGCATTTGGTGGTCGAGATCATACCACGGTGTTGCACGCCTGCCGTAAAATTGGGCAGTTACGTGAAGAAAGTCACGACATCAAAGAAGATTTTTCCAATTTAATCAGAACATTATCTTCATAATATCATGAAATTTATCGTTGAACGTGAGCATCTGTTAAAACCATTGCAACAGGTCAGCAGCCCCCTCGGGGGTCGGCCGACGTTGCCGATCCTGGGTAATCTGCTGTTGCAGGTGAGTGAAGGAATGCTGTCATTAACCGGCACTGATCTTGAAATGGAGATGGTGGCGCGTGTTGCGTTGGCCCAGCCGCATGAACCGGGTGCAACCACTGTGCCGGCGCGCAAGCTGTTTGATATCTGCCGGGGTCTGCCAGAAGGTGCCGAGATTGCCATCGCACTGGAAGGTGATCGGATGCTGGTGCGTTCTGGTCGTAGCCGTTTTTCATTATCTACTTTACCGGCGACGGATTTTCCCAATCTGGACGACTGGCAGAGTGATGTGGAATTTTCTCTGCCGCAGGCCACGCTCAAGCGGCTGATTGAGTCCACCCAGTTTTCAATGGCACATCAGGACGTGCGCTATTACCTCAACGGTATGTTGTTTGAAACCGAAGGCGAAGAATTGCGTACTGTCGCGACGGATGGACACCGTCTGGCGGTGTGTGCCATGCCAGTAGGGCAATCTTTGCCATCACATTCGGTGATCGTGCCGCGTAAAGGCGTGATGGAGTTGGTGCGTTTGCTGGATGGCGGGGATACGCCGTTACAGTTGCAGATTGGTACTAATAATATTCGTGCCCATGTGGGGGATTTTATTTTCACCTCCAAACTGGTGGATGGTCGTTTCCCTGATTATCGCCGCGTATTGCCGAAGAATCCTGACAAAACGCTGGACGCCAGTTGCGATTTGCTCAAGCAGGCTTTCTCCCGAGCGGCTATTCTCTCTAATGAGAAGTTTCGCGGTGTGCGTCTGTACCTGAATCATAACCAGTTGAAAATCACGGCCAATAACCCTGAGCAGGAAGAAGCCGAAGAGATCCTGGACGTGCAGTATGACGGCGCGGAAATGGAAATTGGCTTTAATGTCAGTTATGTACTGGATGTGCTTAACGCACTGAAATGTGAAGGGGTTCGTCTGTTGCTGACGGATTCTGTTTCCAGCGTACAAATCGAAGATAGCGCCAGTCAGGCGGCGGCCTATGTGGTGATGCCGATGCGTCTGTAGTGGCATGTGCTGGTCAATGGGGAAATTGTACCGCTGCTGTTTTAGCGTGCGCCGCACTGAATTATCAGGTGCGGCGTGTTGTTTCTGAAACGTGGGTGATCTGTGTTCGGCAAATCGGCTAAATGGTAGTGAAATGGCTTTGACCCGTCTTCTTATCCGCGACTTTCGCAATATTGAATCTGCCGATCTGGCGTTGGTTCCCGGTTTCAATTTTTTGGTCGGGGCCAATGGCAGTGGAAAAACCAGTGTGCTGGAAGCGATTTATACACTGGGTCATGGCCGGGCGTTTCGCAGTATTCAGGCCGCCCGGGTGATCCGTCATGATCAGCCGGAATTTGTACTGCATGGCCGTGTCGAGAGTGGGGCGTTTGAGCGCTCGGTTGGGTTGAGCAAGAACCGTCTGGGGGACAGTACCGTCCGCATTGATGGCAGTGACGGCCACAAGGTGGCAGAACTGGCGCAGTTGCTGCCTATTCAGTTGATTACGCCGGAAGGATTTACGCTACTGAACGGCGGGCCTAAATTTCGCCGGGCCTTTCTGGACTGGGGTTGTTTTCATAATGAACCGGCTTTTCTCACGGTCTGGAGCAACGTGAAGCGGTTGTTACGTCAACGTAATGCTGCGTTGCGTCAGGTGAGTCATTATGGACAATTAAAAGCGTGGGATCAGGAGCTTGTGCCGTTAACGGCACGTCTTAGCCAGTGGCGGGCCGAGTACAGCACGGCCATCGTAGAAGATATCACTGCCACTTGTGGCCAGTTTTTACCCGAATTTCCCCTGACCTTTTCGTTCCTGCGTGGCTGGGATAAAGAAAGCGATTATGCCGAGCTGCTGGAACGGCAGTTTGAGCGTGATCGGCAGTTAGGTTATACCGCGTTGGGGCCACATAAAGCGGATTTCCGTATTCGCGCTGATGGTGTTGCAGTAGAGGATATGCTGTCGCGTGGCCAGCTTAAATTGCTGATGTGTGCCTTGAGACTGGCACAGGGTGAATTCCTCACCCGGCAGAACGGGCTGAAGTGCCTGTATCTGATTGATGATTTTGCTTCTGAATTGGATAGTACCCGCCGCCGTTTGTTGGCTGAACGGTTGAAAGCCACCCAGGCGCAGGTATTTGTCAGCGCGGTTAGTGCTGAGCAGATCGGCGACATGGTTGGTGAAAAGGGCAAGATGTTCCGCGTGGAACAGGGTAAAATAACTGTTCAATCACAGGACTAATATGAGCGAGAAACGTTGATGTCGAATTCTTATGACTCCTCAAGTATCAAGGTATTAAAAGGGCTGGATGCGGTACGTAAACGCCCGGGTATGTATATCGGTGATACAGATGATGGTACCGGTCTACATCACATGGTATTCGAGGTGGTGGACAACGCTATCGACGAAGCACTCGCTGGCTACTGTAAAGATATTGTTGTGACGATTCATACCGACAATTCGGTGTCGGTGCAGGATGATGGCCGCGGTATTCCTACCGGTATTCATAAAGAAGAAGGCGTGTCTGCTGTTGAAGTCATCATGACGGTGTTACATGCTGGCGGAAAATTTGATGATAACTCTTACAAAGTATCCGGCGGTCTGCACGGTGTAGGGGTTTCTGTCGTCAATGCCTTGTCGGAAAAGCTGGAACTGGTAATTTGCCGCGAAGGTAAAGTTCATGAGCAAACGTATCGTCATGGCGTGGCGCAAGCGCCGCTAAAAGTGGTGGGCGATACGGAGAAAACCGGTACGGCTCTGCGTTTCTGGCCAAGCTATGAAACGTTTACCAATCAGATTGAATTCCAGTTCGATATTCTTGCCAAGCGTCTGCGTGAGTTGTCATTCCTGAACTCCGGTGTTTCCATCCGTTTGTTTGATGAGCGTGAAGAAGGCAAGTCCGAGCATTTCCATTACGAAGGCGGTATCAAAGCGTTTGTGGATTACCTCAACCGTAACAAGACACCGATTCATCCAACCGTGTTCTACTTCTCTACGATGAAAGATGGAATCGGTGTTGAAGTCGCGTTGCAGTGGAACGATGGCTTCCAGGAGAATATTTACTGTTTTACCAATAATATTCCACAGCGTGACGGTGGTACGCATCTGGCCGGTTTCCGTGCCGCAATGACGCGTACTCTCAACACTTATATGGATAAAGAAGGTTATAGCAAAAAGGCCAAAATCAGCGCCACTGGCGATGATGCCCGCGAAGGTCTGATTGCTGTTGTCTCGGTCAAGGTTCCCGATCCTAAATTTTCTTCCCAGACCAAAGACAAGCTGGTTTCATCAGAAGTCAAAACCGCCGTTGAATCGTTGGTGAATGAGAAGCTGGTGGACTATCTGATGGAAAATCCGTCGGATGCCAAAATCGTGGTAGGCAAAATTATTGATGCCGCCCGTGCTCGTGAAGCCGCACGTAAAGCGCGTGATATGACCCGTCGTAAAGGGGCGCTGGATTTGGCTGGTTTGCCGGGTAAGTTGGCAGACTGTCAGGAACGCGACCCGGCGTTGTCTGAACTTTACCTGGTGGAAGGGGACTCGGCGGGAGGCTCAGCCAAGCAGGGCCGTAACCGTAAGAATCAGGCCATTTTGCCACTGAAAGGGAAAATCCTGAACGTCGAAAAGGCCCGCTTTGACAAGATGCTGTCTTCGCAAGAAGTTGCAACGCTGATTACCGCACTGGGCTGTGGTATCGGCCGTGATGAGTACAACCCGGACAAACTGCGTTATCACAGCATCATCATCATGACCGATGCGGATGTGGATGGTTCTCACATTCGTACACTGCTGTTGACGTTCTTCTATCGTCAGATGCCGGAAATTGTTGAACGTGGGCATGTGTTTATCGCACAGCCGCCGTTGTATAAAGTAAAAAAAGGCAAGCAGGAACAATACATCAAAGATGATGAGGCGATGGACCAGTACCAGATCGCTTTGGCGCTGGATGGTGCCACCCTGCACGCTAACGCCCATGCGCCAGCGTTGGCGGGTGAGCCGCTGGAAAAACTGGTGACCGAACATTATAGCGTACAGAAACTGATTGGTCGCATGGAGCGTCGTTATCCACGGGCACTACTGAATGCTTTGATTTATCAGCCGCAACTGAAAGAAGAGATGCTGGATGATCGTGAACAGGTGCAGCAGTGGATGGCCGCGCTGGTTAGCCATCTGAATGAAAACGAGCAGCACGGCAGTGCGTACAGTGTGGTGATTCGTGATTCTCAGGAACGGCATGAGCCGGTGCTGCGGGTGCGAACGCATGGCATGGATACTGATTATGCGCTGGATTTTGCGTTTATTCATGGTAATGAGTACCGTAAAATCAATCAGTTAGGTGAAAAATTACGCGGCCTGATTGAAGAAGATGCTTATATAGAACGCGGTGAACGCCGTCAGCCTGCCATCAGTTTTGAGCTGGCGCTGGAGTGGCTGGTGAAAGAGTCTCGCCGTGGTTTGGCTATTCAGCGTTATAAAGGGCTGGGCGAGATGAACCCGGATCAGTTGTGGGAAACCACCATGGACCCGACCAGTCGCCGCATGCTACGCGTTACGGTGAAAGACGCTATTGCCGCTGATGAACTGTTTACTACGCTGATGGGTGATGCTGTAGAACCGCGTCGGGCCTTTATCGAAGAGAATGCCCTGAAAGCGGCAAATATTGATATCTGATATTGCTTTCCATATTAATTCCCCGTCAGAGGGAATTAATATGCATACCATTACCCTATTTTACTCTGGGCACCGGCTTACGCAGGTGTCCTTTATTTTTGCTCATAACGCGGCCAGCGACCGCTGTTTAGCACTGTGCAGCTCCTGCATCAGCGTCATGATGGCGGTGATGATCATAAAAATTACCGCTGACCAGAAAATCGCATGCGGATGTCCCTGATCCAGCAACCAGCCAAAGACTACCGGGCCACCCGCCCCCCCGATATTAAATCCCGTAGTGACAATCCCGAAGACTCTGCCTTCCGCGCCAGCTGGTGCAGCCGCGCGTACCAGCATATCTCGCGAAGGGGCAATTATCCCGGACAAAAATCCGGCGACACCCAGTAGTGGAATCAATACGGTAGCTGGCAGCGAATAGGTTGCCACAATCGCCACCAGACAGGCGGTAATTGCCAGAGCGCCGGTTGCCACCAGACCGTGGTGTTGCGTTTTATCCGCTAGTGAGCCACCGGCCAGTACGCCAAAAGCGCTGGCAAACAGGAACGCGGTCAATGCTATATTCGCCTTGGATAATGGCAAACCATAGCCAGTGACAAGCGCCGTTACTGAGAAGTTCTGAATGGAGTTGGTGCTCAAATTAAGCAGCATGAACAGCAGCAGCAGTGTCATGATGGGTAAAGTAAACACCCTGATGCGGGATGACTTGGTTTCAACTCGTTTAGCGACAGTACGCACCGGTGTCTCATGCTCGGTTAGCAACAAGGGAATAGTCGCCAGACTCAGTAAACCGGCAGTAATAAATGCACTTTCGATACCGGTGAATGATGCCATCGCCAGGAGTACGCCGGGCGCTACCGCTGTCCCTAAAAATCCAGAGAAGGTATGAATGGAAAATGCTCTTCCCATCCGGGTTTCATCAATACCGCGGGACAATAAGGCATAGTCCGATGGGTGATAGACTGCATTGGCTACGCCAGCCAGCGCCATAGCCGTCAGCATCCAGGTATAACTGGTGAAAAAACCGAGAGATAAAAAACACAGGCTGCCCAGAGTCAATCCGGCAATCAATGTGCGGCGGGCACCGATACGATCTACCACAAATCCGGTGGGGGTTTGTACACAAGCCGAAACCACATTGAACACACCCAATGCAAAACCAATTTCCACAAAGCTGATACCGCGTTGTGTCGAAATCAATGGCATCAATGCCGGGAGCACCATCATATGAAAATGACTAACCCAATGCGCAGATGATATCTGTGCCAGTAACGGTATTTTCGGTAATTTCATCGTATTTTATGTATCCGCTGATAATCGGGTGAACCGGTGAGAGACAGCCGCTATCCCAAGGTCGATGAGCGATATAGCCTAGCATATCGTTCGAATAATGAGATCCCTGTCTTTCGATGAAATGATGCTTATAGATAGGGTGATTAGAGGATCTTCACGGTGATCCGAATCCCTTGCACCAGCAAGGGATTCGGAACGATCTGTCAGATTCAGGTGAGTTTGAATACCAGTACGGTTTGCGCCAGATGTTTGGCCTGATCCTCCAGCGAAGCTGCTGCTGCCGTCGCTTCCTGCACCAAAGCGGCGTTTTGCTGAGTGACACCATCCATTTCATGTACCGCCTGTGTGACCTGGCTGATACCGCGTGATTGTTCGTCGGAAGCGGAGACAATTTCTTCCATAATATCTTTTACCGACGTCACGGCGTGCAGCATTTCCTGCATGGTAGCGCCTGCATTTTGAACCAGTGAGACGCCACTCTCTACGCGAGTGGCCGATTCAGCGATCAGCGCCGTGATATCTTTCACCGCATCACCACTCCGCTGAGCCAGATTGCGTACTTCGTTGGCGACAACCGCAAACCCTCTGCCTTGTTCACCCGCCCTGGCAGCTTCTACCGCAGCGTTCAGCGCCAGAATGTTGGTCTGAAAGGCAATTCCGCTGATAATGCTGGTAATTTCGGCTATTTTCTTAGAGCTGTTGTCAATTTCACCCATAATATTAATGACCTGGCCGACGATAGTGTCGCCTTTTTGCGCGATTTGCGTGGCATTCTGGGTCAACTGTGTAGCGTTGTGTGCATTATCGGCATTCTGTTTCACGGTCGCCGAGATTTGTTCCATGCTGGCAGCTGTTTCTTCCAACGCGGCGGCTTGCTGTTCGGTGCGAGAAGCCAGATCGGTATTGCCAGCGGTGATTTCTGATGCTCCATGACTGACCGATTCACTGGTGGACATCAGTTGTTCCACAACCGACTTCAATTGTTGCTGCATGACCGATAATGCGTAGAAAATGCTGCTCTTATCTTTGGGTTTTAGCGGAATGTGGCGGGTAAGGTCGCCTTGCGCCACAGCCAGTGCGATGTCAGCGGCTTCTGTTGGTTCACCGCCTACTGGGCGCAGAACTTTGCGGGTGAAAATAAAGCCTACCACGGCGGAGACGATGACAATACTTATTAATGTTAGCAGGATGGCGATATTACGCTGTCGCTCCGACTTTGCCATTACGACATCAACCGGAACCGAGAGACCGAGCATCCATGGTGTGCCGGTATTACCGATAGTAATGGGAACATAAAAATTCATTACGTTGGTGTTCAGGAAGGGGCTGATTTTCTCCTCTTGATACTCTTTACCGCTCTGGATGCTGGCTAGTAAATTTGGGTCATCCTCTACTTTTTTCGTAATAAGTTTCTTATCTGGATGCGAGATATAAGCACCCGAAGAGGAGAGTAACTGAGCATAACCAGCCCCTTGATAGGGTTTGATGCTGTTAGTCAGTTTCTGCAATGTGTCGAGAGAAAAATCGGCGGTGACAGAGCCGTAGAACTTATTGTTGACGATAATCGGGACTGCAATTGATGTCAGCAGTACATCAACGCCGTTGTAAGGATAACTATAGGGTTCCAGAATGACTTCTTTTTGCAGCTTGCGCGGTAACAGATAGTAGTCGCCGCTCCCGGGGGTTTCGTAGTCAGTCAGGTTGTGCAGCGCAATATTGCCTGCGGTGTCACGGTCAACATAGCGGACAAAGCGACCTTTGGGATCCTGTTCAGGCTGCCCGGCATACTGACTATCTTTACCGTCGAAGGCATCCGGTTCCCAGGCCAGTGACATGGACAGGAAATCGGGGTGACTTTTTAGCGCGTTTTTCAGCAGGGTTTCTGCTGTTTTACGGTCTGGATTCCCCGCTTCCTGCAAGCTAATCATGCTTTGTACCAAATCGCGGGCAGCGAAGAGGGCGACATTTAATTTGTTCTGAATCAAATAGGTGTTGGCGTATGTTGTTTGTTCCAGATATTGCCGAGCGAGCTTCTTTTCCTGTTGACTGGATTGCCAGATCAGTAATCCGATGGTGATGATAAAACCTAGTGCAATGGTAGAGATAGCGGCGATGAGAACCAATGCCCGAGTACTGAGTTTTTTGTTATGGGAAGGCGTCTGAGGTAAAGAACGAGATGATGCAGAATAGGAAACCAATTCATTGGACATTTGATAATTCCCCCTGATAGACAGGTATTAAATATTTAATAAAATCAGTAAATTGGGTTTTCCTTGTGGTTTTTGATTTTTCCGTAAAGTGATATTAATCACAATAAAGACATCGGCGTTACGCGATGTTTCTTTAATGTATTTCTCATTTTATCTGACGGTTATTTCTCTGGCCTCACCGTATAAAGGCGCGTTAGCATACCAATAGTTAACTTGGTATCGGGAAGGCTATGGCTATTAAACTGATTGCGATTGATATGGATGGAACATTACTGACGCCACAAAATCTGATATCGCCGGTAGTGAAAGACGCGATAACAGCGGCGAGAAATAAAGGCGTCTATGTCGTTCTGGCGACGGGCAGACCTTTTATCGGTGTGAAACGTTATCTGATGGAGCTGGATTTGCAGCAGGAGGATCATTATTGCGTGACCAATAACGGGGCGTTGGTACAGCGCACGCTTAATGGTGACTGTATCGCGCAAACGACGCTCAGCTTCGCCGATTATCTCTATTTTGAGTCGATGTCCCGCGAACTGAAGGTACATTTCCATGCGTTGGATTTTAACTACGTATATACCACCAATAAAGATATCAGCGCTTACACCGTTTATGAATCTCATCTTACCGGTATGCCGCTGAAGTACCGGGCGGTAGAGGAGATGGATCGCAGTCTGCGATTCCCGAAAGTGATGATGATCGATGAACCGACGCTGTTGGACCGGGCAATCAAGCAGATTCCACCGCAAGCTCTGGAGCGTTACACCATCATGAAAAGTGCGGAATACTATCTGGAAATTCTGGATAAACGCGTCAATAAAGGTGAAGGGGTGAAAATGCTGGCTGAACACCTGAACCTGGACCGTACGGAGGTGATGGCGTTGGGTGATCAGGAAAACGATCTGGCGATGATTGAATATGCCGGGCTGGGCGTGGCGATGGGGAATGCTATCGGCAAAGTGAAAGAGGTCAGCCAGTTTGTGACCAGAAGCAACGCGGAAGATGGCGTCGCTCACGCCATTGAGAAATTCGTACTGAATAGGTAACCCGCCAGTAGCGGTGGATTACCTTGGGTAATCAGTCGTTGAAGAATACCTGTTTGATGGCGAGTTCGATGCCACGAACTTCCGCCAACCCTTTTAAACGCCCGATGGCGGAATAACCAGGATTCGTCTTTTTCTTCAGGTCATCCAGCATCTGGTGGCCGTGATCGGGACGAATCGGAATCGATCGGGTGTTGCCTGCCTGGCGGCGGCGGTGTTCTTCAGCCAGAATGGCTTTCACCACATTGACCATATCCACATCGCCGTTAAGGTGCGCGGCTTCGTGGAAACTTTTTGGGTTCTCTTCCCGGCAGGTGGATCGCAGATGGGTAAAATGGATGCGATCGGCAAAGGTTTCGATCATGGCGACCAGATCGTTATCGGCACGGACACCATAAGAACCGGTGCACATGGTAAAACCATTGTTGATGCTGTCCACGGTCTTTTTCAACCACTGCATGTCTTCAAGAGTGGAAACGATACGCGGCAGGCCGAGAATCGGACGCGGTGGATCGTCTGGGTGTACTGCCAGTACGACGCCGGCTTCTTCCGCTACCGGAACGATGGCCCGCAGGAATTCTGCCATGTGCTCACGCAATTTGATTTTATCGATGTGGTCATATCGTGCTAACTGAGCACGGAACTGATCCAGGGTATAGCCTTCTTCGGCTCCAGGCAGACCTGCAATGATATTGCGGGTTAACTTATCAATGTCGGCCTGGGTCATGGCAGCGAAGTAATCCGCGGCCTGCTGTTGTTCCTGTTCGGTATAAGTCTGTTGCGCGCCGTGCCGCTTGAGGATATGTAACTCAAATGCGGCAAACGCAGTGTAATCAAAACGCAATGCCCTGGAGCCATCTGGCATCGGATATTCCAGATCGGTACGCGTCCAATCCAGCACGGGCATGAAGTTGTAGCATACGGTATCAATGCCACAGATGCCGAGATTACGCAGTGACTGCTGGTAGTTGGCAATATACTGGCGGTAGTGACCGGTCTGGGTTTTGATGTCTTCGTGAACCGGCACGCTTTCCACGACTGACCAGGTCAATCCTTTCTCTGCCAGAATCGCCTGACGTTTTTTTATCTCTTCCACGCTCCAGACTTCCCCGTTGGGAATATGGTGAAGTGCGGTTACGATACCTGTGGCTCCAGCCTGACGGGCATCATCCAGCGATACGGGATCGCTGGGGCCGTACCAGCGCCATGTATGTTCCATACTGTTACTCCTTACTGAATTGAGGGATGTCATCACTGCGGTTACATCCCTCAGATGCGTTTTAAACCGGCAATGACGGTTGTCGCCATTCCGGTGATGATAAGAGGCATGTAAGGTCTGGTGGTCAGGCCACCAGACCTAATAACTATTTCACGACAGAGGGGTTGTTTTCTGTGATGCAGATCACGTTAATAAGGGGTTTACTCGCCGAGATCATCGATGTTGACAACAAAGGTAAGATGGGCTGGGCGCTAATGTGTTCTTAACATGATGATTTTATTTTCTTTCCGTTTTTCTGGCTGTGGTAAGCTGCGGCATATTGATCACGATAGTTGACTGTAGAAGGAATATCAGGGGGAGAGATGGCGTTACCGTTACCAACACTGAAAGTTGAACGACTTTACCGGCAAATATCTAATCTCCTGATTACCTGCATCAAAAACGGGCAGTTTGGCGCGGGCGAATTGTTGCCGTCGGAGCGTGAGTTAGCGCGCCAACTCGGCGTGAGCCGTTCTTCCATCCGTGAAGCGCTAATTGCGCTGGAGATTACCGGCTGGGTGGAAATCCGCACTGGAAACGGGGTGTATGTCAGTGATCCGCTGCCAGCGATAGCCACTTCACCAGTGGATGACGAATTCAGCTTGAAGTCGTTTATTCATGCGCGGCAAGTTTATGAAGCCATGATGGCTGAATTGGCTGCACACAATGCTACTGATGATCAACGTGCCGAATTGCTGGAGATCACCCATGACCTTACGCGCCGGCATGTGAATGATGAAAAATTCCTGCATGAAGATAAGCGCTTCCATTTGCTAATCAGTGAAATGTCTGGCAACGAAGTGTTGCGCGATATGATGGAATACCTATGGAATAAACGTAAGACTCTCCGTTTCGTGCGGTTGGAAAGCCATTACGCGGATACCAACTTTCCGTTGGCAATGAATCAGGACCATACGGATATCACTAATGCGATTGTCGCGCGTGATGCGCCGCAGGCACGGGCGTGTATGGAGCGCCATTTGCAGCATGTTTATGACCATCTTTTCGGCAGCGAAGAACAATAAGTCAAGTTCAGATATTCCACTGAAACTACCTGGTTTCGGTTAATTGGTTCGCCGAACGTGGCGGTCGCCTCACGTATCCCGGTTTTCTGGCTGGTAAATATTACGTTACGCACCAGGTTTTTTCCCATCAATTTGCACCGCCATTAGTCTATTTTTGATTTTTGTGTGTGGCTGATATGTCCTTTCCGTGACGCGTTTCACAATGTCTCCTGATACATTTTGCATTTCGTGAACCCATTATCACCTTTGATTTATTTCTATGGGAAACGGTTTCCGTATTGTTTCCAATCTGCAAGTAAACCACGGTATCACGAGGGATTCGGAATGAAAAAGATCATGCTTTGTTGCTCTGCCGGTATGTCGACCAGCCTGTTGGTCCGCAAGATGCTTGATGTTGCCAAAGAACGTAATGTGGAGGTGGAGATTGCCGCATATCCCACCAACGAGTTCGATGAGCAGGTCGGTGGTTACCAGGTGGTATTGTTGGGGCCACAGGTCAAATATATGTTGCCGTCGCTACAGAAAAAAGCGTCTGCGAAAGGTATTCCTATCGCGGCTATCGATATGATGGATTACGGCATGCAGCGTGGTGACAAGGTGCTGGATTTTGCATTTTCGTTGATCGAACAAGGACATGACGCATGAGTAGCCTCTATCAGTCGATGGTGGATATCATCGAACAGAAAATTACGCCACTGGCCGGTACGGTGGGGCAGCAACGGCATGTCATCGCTATTCGTGATGGATTTATCGCTGCCTTGCCTTTCATGATTATCGGTTCGTTTATGCTGGTGTTTATTTTCCCGCCATTCTCGCCAGAGACCACTATGGGATTTGCCCGCGGCTGGTTGAACTTTTCACTGGAATACCGTGATCAGTTGATGTTGCCGTATTACCTTAGCATGGGGGTGATGACCTTCTTTATTTCCGTTGGGATTGGTGCGAGCCTCGGCAGACACTACAAGCTAGATCCGGTCATGACGGGCTTGCTATCGCTGATGGCGTTTCTGTTGGTTGCCGCGCCTTATCACGATAAGCAAATTTCTACACAATATTTCTCTGGTGAAGGGATTTTTACCGCGATTATCACTTCGATCTATGCCAGTGAAGTATACGCCTGGCTTAAGCATCACAGGATAACCATCCGTTTGCCGAAAGAAGTGCCGACCGGCGTCGCGCGTTCTTTTGAGATCCTGATCCCGGTACTGGTGATCGTGGCGACGCTGCATCCATTTAATCTGTTTATTCAGTCCGTTACTGGCATGAACATTCCTGCCGCCATCATGCATCTGCTGGCACCATTGATTTCGGCATCCGACTCTCTGCCTGCTATTTTGATTTCCGTGTTTATCTGCCAGATTCTGTGGTTTGCCGGGATTCATGGCGCACTGATTGTGACTGGTATCATGAACCCGTTCTGGATGACAAATCTGGCGTTGAATCAGGCCGCGCTGTCTGCGGGTGAGCCATTGCCGCATATCTATCTACAAGGCTTCTGGGATCACTATCTGCTGATTGGTGGGGTGGGTTCAACATTACCACTGGCCTTTCTATTATTGCGCAGCCGCTCCGTCCATCTGCGAACCATTGGTCGGATGGGTGTGGTGCCGAGCTTTTTTAACATCAATGAACCTATCTTGTTCGGTGCTCCAATCATCATGAACCCGTTGATGTTCCTGCCGTTTATTTTTGTTCCGATGGTGAATGCCATCTTTGCCTATATCGCCACCAAACTTGGCTGGGTAGCGCAGGTGGTTTCACTGACGCCGTGGACAACCCCGGCGCCGATTGGTGCCTCGTGGGCGGCCAACTGGGCATTCAGCCCGGTGATTATGTGTCTGTTCTGTATGGTGACATCGGCGATGATGTATTACCCGTTTCTGAAAGTCTATGAACACACCTTGTTGAAACAAGAGCAGGAAAGAGACCAACAGATGACTGCCGAATCGACCGCTAACGTGTAGTTACCGGTTATTTATCGTGGCCAAATCGGTCATCGACACAGTGAGATAAACCATGATTTATCACTTTCCAACGGATTTTTGGTGGGGCAGTGCCAGTTCGGCACCGCAGACTGAAGGCGATAGCCTCCATGGTGGGAAAAGCGCCACTATCTGGGATGAATGGTTTGCCCTTCAGCCCGGTCGCTTTCACCAGCAAGTCGGGCCAGCGGAGACGTCAACATTTTATCAGCACTGGCGTGAAGATATCGCACTGCTGAAAACGTTGCATCACAATACCTTCCGAACGTCGATTTCGTGGGCGAGATTACTGCCTGACGGTGTAGGCGAGGTGAATCCACGGGCGGTGGCGTTTTACAACCAGGTAATAGATGAAATGCTGGCGCAGGGCATCACGCCGTTTATCAACCTGTTCCATTTTGATATGCCATTGGTGATGCAACGTCAGGGCGGCTGGGAAAACCGGGCGGTGGTGAAGGCTTATGGTGACTATGCCGCCACCTGTTTTCGCTTGTTTGGCGACCGGGTGAAGCATTGGTTTACGTTCAATGAACCGATCGTACCGGTGGAAGGCGGTTATCTGTATGATTTCCACTATCCGAATGTCGTGGATTTCAAGCGTGCGGCCAGCGTGGCCTACCACACTATGCTGGCACATGCGTTGGCGGTGAAGACTTATCGCGCTCAGGGTCAAGATGGTGAGATCGGTATTATTCTCAACCTGACACCGTCTTACCCACGCTCACAAAATCCAGCGGATGTTAACGCAGCGAACATCGCTGATTTGATGTTTAACCGTAGCTTTCTCGATCCCGCCTTGAAAGGGGTTTATCCGCAGGAATTGGTAGCGTTGCTGCAACAGTACGGGCAACTGCCCGCCTGCCAGCCAGAAGATAAGGCACTGCTGACGGAGGGTGTGGTTGATCTACTGGGGATTAATTATTATCAGCCGCGCCGCATCCAATGTCGCGACAGCCTGGTGAATCCGGACAGCCCATTTATGCCTGAATGGTTCTTTGCCAGTTATGACATGCCGGGTCGCAAGATGAACCCGTATCGTGGCTGGGAAATCTATGAACCCGGTATCTACGACATTTTGACCAATCTGCGTCTTAACTATGGCAATCCTCGCTGCTTTATTTCTGAAAATGGTATGGGCGTCGAGAATGAGCAGCGTTTCAGTGAACATGGTCAGATTCAGGATGACTACCGGATAACGTTTATCCGCGAACATCTGAAATGGGTACATAAAGGTATAACGGAAGGCGGCAACTGCCTCGGTTATCACATGTGGACATTCATTGATAACTGGTCGTGGTTGAACGCCTATAAAAATCGTTATGGTTTCGTACAACTGGATTTGACGACCCAAAAACGTACGCTGAAAAAGAGCGGTGAATGGTTCGCGGCGATGGCGGCGAGAAATGGTTTTGAAGCGGACTGAGGGGAAGATGCCATGAGAGATTTGGAAAGTACGGTTATGGAAATTATCGTCAATGCCGGACAAGCCCGCAGTTTGTGTTTTGAGGCATTACACGCTGCGCGAGAAGGTGATTTTGAACAAGCGCAGGCGTTGCTGAAGGAGTCTGACACCTTTTCCCGCATGGCACACCGGGTACAGACGGAATTGATTGAGGAAGATGCCGGGGAAGGTAAAATGCCCATGACGCTGATTATGGTTCATGCACAGGATCATCTGATGACGGCGATACTGGCTCGTGAATTGATTGAGGAAATGATCGCTCTCTATCAACGTCAGTCGTAAGAAAAGTGTTCGAGGAATGGCGATAGATTAACGCCTTATCTTGTTTGTTGGCTTTTCTCCATTTTATTGCGTTTATGACGGCGGCCGGTAAAGAACGCACTCTGTCGACGGTAAAGATGTTCCTACTGTAAAGAGGTTCTTGCTATAAAAAATACAACAAGTATCAATGATGTAGCACGATTGGCTCAGGTGTCTAAGGCCACGGTATCTCGGGTGATAAGTGGTAGCCGGGGTGTAAAAGAAGAAAGTCGACAAGCGGTGCTGCGTGCGGTTGAAATTCTTAACTATCAGCCTAATTTTATTGGTCAGTCGCTGGCGAGTCAGAGCACGGGTTGTATTGGTGTGATTTGTGCTACCGAACATATCCAGCAGGCGACCGGTTATTTGCAGGCGCTGGAAAAACAGCTCAGCCAGCATCAGAAGTATCTGCTGCTGCGTTTTGCCGATAATGCGCAGGCGGTTGATCAGGCAATTGCGGAGCTGAGTCGTGGGTTGTGTGATGCGGTGATGGTGGTGGGGGCGCGCTTTGATTTGCCGTCATTACCCGATGAGGTGGTGTTGATCGACTGTCTTGGTGCTGCATCAAAAAGCAAAATTGATTTTGATTATTTGTTTGCGACGGAAACCGCAGGTCACTATCTGATTAGTCATAATCGTAAAAAAATAGCGCTATTGAATTTTCACACCGGTGAGGCTGCCGATCAGGTGATGCAAGGCTATCGTAACGCGTTGGAAAGCTACCCGCTGCCTTATAACCGTCAGTTGGTTATCGACTACGACGTATCAGTCAATATTGCTTTGCAGGGTTTGATCACCGCTAATGTGCAGTTTGATGCACTGCTGGTGACGGATTATTACATTGGGTTGGAAGCGGTAAAGATTCTGCGTCAATTTCAGCGTTCAGTTCCTGAACAGGTGATCGTCTTCAGTCTTGATGGCTGTGCAGTACAAATGTCTGGTGAACCTCATCTCCCGGCGATTAACTATCCGTTGGATGTGCTGGCGCAACGTGCTCTGCAAATGGTTAGCTTGCCATTTTCCGAGGATCTGCAATTCCCGCCATTGCGCGGTAGTCTCATCACCCCTTACTAAAGTGTATTCACGCAGCTCTTTTCGACCCTCCAGACAATAAAAAACCCCGGTTTGAAGTGGACACAGGCAAACCGGGGATGAGGGTAATAATAATGAATGAATTAACTATAAATTATCGCCGTACCGCGGAGCGTGTCATTACCGACAGCGGAGGTGATGTAATACGCTTTGGCGCCTTGCTGATCGGCTTTGGCCGCCAGTTTGGCTTGCAGTGAGCTCAGATCCCTGGCGCTGGCAGTGACTACACCGACTTTATGGAACTGCTGCGCCTGTTGGGCATTCACATATTCAGCAGCAAAAGAACCGAAAGAAACGGTGGACAGTACTGCAGCGATAGCGATGGTTTTCAGGTTTTTCATGATGCCTTTCCTTACTTTGTTTATGACAATGAAAGGTGTTTCCCTTTCGATGCAAGAAAGGTTACGCCTCTGTTTCTTGGTTGGAAACCTAATGTTCTTGAGTTTATTGTTCTATTTATTTGAAAGAAAAAACAGTCAAGCATTGTAAATAATTCAATGATTTTTAAGGTTTTTATATAATTCCGCTTTTTTTATTATGATGTTCCAATTTATTACGATATATGTGGGCATATTCTATAGATTAAGAAAACTAATTAACATTTAGTGCTGTTTTTAAGCATGTAACCAACATTAATATCTAATAGTGAGATGAAGACTGGTTGGTTTACGATGCAATATCGTATAAATCTTTGTTCACAGGTTTGACAGTCATTAATACCCGGAGAACCGAGGTTATTACCAGTGCTGGACTGGGTGTGCATGTGGGGTGGCGACCGGTAGCTTGGCCCCGTCATTACGTTATGTTTTTATTCACGGTCCGGAAAACCCGGATGCAAACTGGCCCTATGATTTCCATCACTGTCACGGAGTGATAGTTCGAGATGACGCCCGTTATCAGGCCGTTACGCTGTGTGGTGGAAGTTTAGTTATCGCTTGCCGTTTTCTCCCTCCTGATGTCCTTTCCGGAAGACAAAATTGCCGGCATCAATATGTTAAAAAATGGTTTCTTTTTGCCTGATAAAACCGTTTGACTTTCAGATGGTTATTTTTTGTTCACCGATCGACTTCACACTTCAAGTTAAAAAGCATTGTCTCTTTCTCTCTCTTTAAATACATTGCTAACTCGAGTTAGCAATGAGGAAGAGTCATGAAAAATGATTGCTTTATGGGCGTGGATGTCGGTTCTGCCAGCGTGAGAGCCGGCGTATTTGACAGTAGCGGTCGGCGACTGGCCTTTGCGGTACGGCCCATCCAGCAATTCCATCCCCGTGCCAATTTGGTGGAGCAATCATCAGCGAATATCTGGCAGGCGGTATGCGACAGCATCCACGAGGCGCTGGCTGAGTCGCAAATTGAACCCGCGGGTATCCGTGCTATCGGTTTTGATGCCACCTGCTCGCTGGTGGCCGTCGGGACCGACGGTAAACCGGTTTCCGTGGCGGAACAGGGTGAAGCTGACCACGATATCGTGATGTGGATGGATCATCGTGCGGAGGCAGAAACTGCGGCGATTAATGCTACCGGTGATGCAGCCCTGCATTACGTCGGTGGTGAAGTCAGCATTGAGATGGAGCTCCCCAAAATTTTATGGTTGAAACACCATTTTCATGAACGTTATCAACAGGTGTGGCGGTTTTTTGATTTAGCGGACTATCTGGTCTGGCGGGCGAGCGGTGCCGATGTTGCCAGCGTGTGTACTCTGACGTGTAAATGGAATTATTTGGCCCATGAAAACCGTTTCAGTGACACCTTGCTTCAGGCGGTTGAACTGACGGATCTGCTGGAAAAGATACCGCCTCACATCCTTCAGCTTGGTGAAAAAGCAGGGACGCTGAGTGCGGAAGCGGCACAACAGTGTGGGTTATTACCAGGCGTGGTGATCGCCAGCGGCATTATTGATGCACATGCCGGCGGGCTGGCGCTGGTTGGCAGCCAGCCGGAAGGCAGCCTGGCGATTATCAGCGGCACATCTAATTGTCATATGTTAGTGAACCTTGAGCCGGTCAGCGTACCCGGTGTCTGGGGGCCATACTGGGGTGCAATGCTACCGCAGTGGTGGCTGAGTGAAGGGGGACAGAGTGCCGCTGGCGCACTGGTGGAGTGGACATTGCATCAGCATGCGGAGTGGACCGCGTTGCAGGCACAAGCTAACCAGCGGCAATGCAGTGTTTACGAGATTTTGAACGAGTGGGTGGCATTGCTGGAACAGCGTGAGCCATTGCCGACTCGTCACTTGCATGTATTGGCCGATCATCACGGCAACCGTTCACCGCGCGCTAATCCTCATGCCAGAGGGACGGTAATGGGACTGACCCTGGAACAGGGACCGGATGCGCTGGCTCGGTTGTATCTGGCGACACTACAGGCCATTGCCTATGGCACCCGCCATATTATCGACAGCATGAATCAGGCTGGCCATCAGATTACCCGGTTGGTGATGTGCGGCGGAGCAACCAAGAATCCATTGTGGCTGCGGGAATACGCCGCCATTACCGGCTGTGATATCCAACTGGTCAGCGAAGACGATGCCGTCACGCTGGGGGCCGCCTTATTGGGCGCTGTCGCCTGCGGCACTTATCCATCATTACCTCAGGCGGCAGCTGCGTTGGTTCGCCCCGGCACATTGATCCGGGCAGACCGGCAACATCAGGCATTTCATGACGCCAAATACCGAATTTATTTGCAGATGTATCAGGATCAACAGACTGCCGAACAGCAATTGTGTCAGCTAGCGGGCACTGACGGCGTGCGGTAATCCATTAGAATCATCCCGGCCAATGCCGGAACAGACATGCAGGAGCAAACGATGTTGAAACTCAATTTACCCGAATCCCCCGCCAGACTGAGTGCCGAGGCCGGAGAAGTGTTATTGGTCACCAATGCGGATTTGCGTGAACCCGCTAATGTGACGTGCTGGCCTACCCAACAGCAGTTTGAGAACAAATTACAGATGGTTCTGGAGCAACTGGGCTATCGCATGAAGCGGGCTCATCCCGTGAATGCTGACCGTGGACATGGCTTTATCAGCAGTCAGCAGGAAGGTAGTGCGGTTTTTGCCGCTATCGATCCGGATGCACCGGTCATCGTGTTGCTGACCGCCTGGCAATACTCTCATCATCTGGCGCCATCGTTAGTGCATCACCGCGGCCCGGTGCTATTGCTGGCCAATTTTGATGGCACCTGGCCGGGGTTGGTAGGCATGTTGTGTATGGCAGGCTGTCTTACTAGTCTGGAACGAGCCTATTCTCGGATGTGGTCTGAAACCTTTGAAGATGATGATTTCCGCCAGGATCTATCCACCTGGCTACGGGATGGTGCGGTTAGCCATAAAACCGGCTATCTCCACCCGGTTGCGCCTTCACACCCGGTATTGGCTACCGACGCGGGCCAGATCGGGCGTCAGGTCGGGGAGTACATTTTGCGCCACAAGGCGATTATCGGTCTGTTTGATACCTTCTGCATGGGCATGATTAACGGCATGTTCCCACAACAGGCGATGGTGAACACCGGTATGCCGATTGAATCTCTGTCACAGTCCGCCTTGCTGGTGGAAATGGCGAAAGTGCCGATGTCGCTGCGTGAGAGCTGCCTGCAATGGTATGAACAACAGGGTATGCAGTTTGAATTTGGCACAGACGGTAGTCGGCAGTTGACGCGTGAGCAGGTACTGGAACAGTGCGCGATGATGATTGCCATGGCGCGTTTTGTGAAGCGTTTTGGGTTGACCGCAGTGGGTGTGCAGTATCAGCAGGGTCTGAAAGACAGTTGTGCTGCCTCTGATTTTGCCGAAGGCGCGATTGGTAACGCGGAGCGTTTCCCGTTGCCGGATGAGCAAGGCGAGATTATCCGTCCAGATATGGCGATACCCTGCATCAACGAAGTGGATATGGGCAGTGCGATTCCACAGGTAATGCTATGGCGACTGTTGCATGGTCTGGGCTTACCGGCGGAAACCACGCTGCACGATATTCGCTGGGGCAGTGATTATCAGGGCACATTCTATTGGGATCTGGAAATCTCTGGTGCGGTGCCGTTCGCCCATCTGAAAGGGGGCATCGCCGGGGCGACCGGTTATCGTCAGCCGCCGATGTTCTTCCCATATGGCGGTTCCACCATCACCGGTCAGAGCAAGGCCGGGCGCTTTATCTGGGCGCGCGCCCACTATGAAGGAACGCAGGTCATCATGCATATTGGTACCGGTACCGCAGTGGAATTGCCGCCTGCCGAGTTCGAACGCCGTCGCCGTGCCACCAACTATGAATGGCCATTGTTGAATGCGGTGTTGGATGGTGTCAGCCGGGATGATCTGATGGCGGGCCACCAGAGTAACCATCTAACGGTGGCGTATGTCGACGAGGCACAACTGGGCGATGTCCTGAAAGCATTTGTGGCGCAGGCGCTGACACAGAATATCCGGGTCTTTATGGCGGGCGATGCCCATACGCTTTTGGCGGAGTGAATTATGCAGTACGACAGCGATCAACAACATAACGAGCAAAAATACACCGGCGTGTGGCCGGTAATGCTGACGCCATTCGATGAACGTGGCGAGATTGACTATGACTCGTTGGGTCGTCTGGTGGAGTGGTATCTGGCGGCCGGGGTACATGGTCTGTTTGCTGCCTGTCAGTCGAGCGAAATGTTCTTTCTGAGCGATAAGGAAACCCGTGAGCTGGTGCGTTTTATCGTTGAGCTGGTGGACGGACGTGTACCGGTGGTGGCATCCGGTCATACTGCCTGCGGCATTAGCCAACAAGTTGAGCAGCTTAATGGTATGGCGGAAACCGGCATAGACGGCCTGATCCTGATCAGTAACCGGTTGGCGTTGTCGGGAGAGTCTGATCAGGTCGCGCTCAATCAGTTGCAGTTATTGACAGCACAGTTGCCTACCTACGTGGATCTGGGGATTTACGAATGTCCTTATCCTTACAAACGCCTGCTGTCTGATGACACGGTGGCGTGGTGCGCGCACAGCGGGCGTTACACCTTTATCAAGGATACGTGTTGCGACCTGCCGACCATCAAACGGCGCTTACAACTGGCGCAAGGCACCCGGTTGCATTTGGCCAATGCTAACAGCCAGACGCTGTTGCCATCGTTGCAAGCCGGATGTCAGGCTTACAGCGGTGTGATGGCTAATTTCCATCCACAGTTGTACGTCTGGCTTTATGAGCACTGGCGTGAACAGCCGTTGCTGGCGCAACAACTGTCGGACTATCTTTCCACTGCCGCATTGGTGGAGTTTCTCGATTATCCGGCCTGTGCCAAGCACTACCAGCAGCAATGTGGTAACTTCTCGACCCACATTTGCCGGGTGCGTAGCAGCGCGGCGTATGGCGAGAGCTTTTTTCCGGACGCCATCAGCAGCATGCTGCGACTGGGCCAGCCGTTTACGACGCAACTCAATCCTTAATCAGGCGTGACATAAAGAACAACTAATAACCAAAGGGGCCGCCATGACACTGACGCAGGTAAAACAACAATTACTGTTGCCCGCTGAACACCACTATTTTGGCAGTTGCCATGCCTCGACGGTGGTTTCCCTGCCGGGCAACCGTCTGCGGGTGGCGTATTTTGCCGGAGAGAAGGAAGGCAGCGGCGATACCGCTATCTGGTTGTCATGTGGTGAGCAGGGAAACTGGCAGCAACCGCTGTCGATCGCAGCAGAACCGGGATTGGCGCACTGGAACCCGGTATTGCACCATCAGGATGGTCAGTTATGGCTGTTTTATAAAGTCGGTGCGGATGTCCACCACTGGCAGACACGGATGACGGTATCGGATGATGATGGCGTCAGTTGGTCATCTCCCCGGCCACTGGTGGCAGGGGACTGCACACCACGCGGTCCGGTCAAGAATAAAGTGCTGGTGATGTCCAACGGTGAGTGGCTGGCCCCCGGCTCGGTGGAGGACGATCGCTACTGGGACGCGTTTGTCGATATCAGCGGTGATGGTGGACAACAGTGGCAATCCGTCGCAATACCGCTGACGCATCAAACCCCGGCGGAGAACCATCAGGATGCGCTCTGGCAGGGGCTGAAACAGGATGCCTTGTGGGAAAACAATCTGACGCGGGTATTCCAGTGGGACGGGGTGATTCAGCCCTCAGCCTGGGAATCCGCGCTGGGACGAATCCATGTTCTGATGCGTAGTACCCGTGGTCGTCTGTATCGCAGTGATTCCGCTGATTATGGGCGTAACTGGTGCGACGCTTATGCTACCGCGCTGCCCAATAACAACAGCGGTATTGATATGGTCTCGCTCGGCCATAATCAGCTGGTGCTGGTGTATAACCCCGTCACTGGTAACTGGAGCCGGCGTTATCCGCTTACGGTCGCTTATTCCGCCGATAATGGCGACACCTGGGAGAACCTGATCGACCTGGAACAGGAACCTGGCGAGTTTTCCTACCCGGCTATCATCGCCGATGGTGACTCGCTGCATGTGACCTATACCTGGAATCGGAAAAATATCGTTTATCAGCAGATCGTGTTCGGTCTGTGAATCTGTACCCTGAACCGCCCTACACAATAAAGTCATAAAAGGAGAAAACGATGAAAAAATATTGGTGTGTGCTTCTGGCCGCAGCGATGCCACTGCTGGCCGCACAGGCTGTTGCCAAGCAAATGTTAACCTATCCGACGAGAAACATTGAAGTCATTATCCCCAAAAATCCTGGTGGCGGTACTGATACCTCCGCCCGGACACTGCTTGAGTATGCCAAAGATCGGCTGCCGAAAGGCATTATTTTTGTCCCGGTCAACAAGCCAGCTGGCAATGGAGTTACTGGGCTGATTGAAGTTGCGAAAGCCAAACCGGATGGTTACAAACTGGTCATGACCACAGTTGAGCTGGCGATGTTCCCTTATCAACACAAATCCCCCGTCACCTATAAAGATTTCACGCCATTGGTGACCACTATCGCCGACCCGGTGGCTATCGTGGTGAAAGCGGATTCCAGTTACAAAACAATGAAAGATTTTATCCAGGCGGCAAAACAGCATCCGGGAAAACTCATGGTGGGTAACTCGGGTATGGGGGCGATTTATGATCTGGCCACCGTGAATATTGAAAATAATACGCACACCAAATTCAACCATATTCCTTATAACGAAGGTACCGGCCCATCTATTGCCGCATTGGTCGGGGGTCATCTTGACGCGGTGCTGACCACGCCGGGGGCGGTTAAATCACAAGTTGATGCCGGTATTTTGCGCGTGCTGGCGGTAATGGACGACAAACGTTTCGCGTTGTTCCCCGATGTTCCCACCATCAAGGAGGCGCTGAATCTGAACTTTAACGTGAAGATGCGTGCCTGGGCAGTGTTGGCCACCACGGCGAAACTGCCGCCGAAAATCGAAAGCCAACTGGTGAAAACCTTTACTGAAGTGGTTAATGAACCGGCTTATAAGGAAGCGTTGAGAAAACAAGGAATTATGCCGGTGACCATCGTGGGTCAGGATGCAGCCGACATGATGAAAGAGGATGATGCCATGTATAAGCAACTGATCGCTGAAACAATGAAAAAATAATAAGTGACAACTACCGCCGGAAGCCCGGCGGTAGGGAGAATCATGATGCGTAAGTGGAACCTGTTAATTGGCTTGTGTTCGATAGGATTGGGCGGACTGATGCTGTTCTTGTCGCGCAACATGGCCATGTTTGATGCATCCGGTGTGCCGGGGGAACGGTTTTGGCCTTATGGCCTGGCGTGGTTGTTTATTGTGCTTGGCCTATTCCAGTGGATTGCGGTGATTAAGGATCGCCATCAGGTGGATATTGCCGTTGATCTGTCGTCAGTTTATGTCCGGCGTCCCTTGATTTTGGGGGCGATGGCAGTGGTGTTTGGTGTGTTATTAAATTACGCGGGATTTCTGGTTTCGGCGTTGCTGTTTATTCCCGGTGTCATGTTGTTTATGAATGAACGTCGTCCCTGGTTTATCGTGCTGTCGACACTGTGCATTGTGGTGGTGATCTATTGCGCCTTTACCTACCTGTTTAACTCCCCACTGCCGACCTCGGTTTTCAGTGAGTCCTGACATTATGGAGTGATGATGAACGAGCTTCTTTCAGCGTTTGCCACGGTATTGAGTTTTAACACCCTGATCATCATTTTCCTTGGCACATTGGCCGGTATTGTGATCGGTATTATTCCTGGTCTCACCGTGAATATGGGGATTGCCCTGTTATTGCCGCTCACCTACTCTTTTCAGGGTGTCAACGGGATATTGCTGCTATTGGGTGTGTATTGCGGCGCGGTATATGGTGGGTCGATCACCGCTATTTTAATCAGTACCCCCGGCACACCGGCATCGGCCGCCACGGTATTGGATGGTTATCCAATGGCGAAACGCGGTGAGGCGGGCAGAGCATTGGGGTTGTCGACCATGGGTTCGCTGTTTGGCGGGGTGTTCAGCACTATCGCCCTGATCCTGATTGCGCCGATGCTGGCGACGGTTGCCACTGGATTTTCAGCCCCCGAGTATTTCGCGTTGTCAGTGTTCGGGATCAGTATTATTACCAGTGTGTCCTCTCAGTCGATTGTTAAAGGGTTAATGGGTGGCGGGTTAGGGCTGGCCATTGCCACCATTGGTCTTGACCCGATGACCAGCGGCATGCGTTTTACCTTTGACTCGGTTTACCTGATGGGGGGGATCTCGTTTATCCCGGTATTAGTGGGGTTGTTTGCCTTCTCGCAGGGATTACTGGGTTTCGAAGAGGAACTGCGTTCCCGCCATGCAAACAATGTTCAAAAAGCAGTAGCGAAGATCACGCGTATTTTGCCGAGTTGGGTGGATTTCAAACGCTGTCTGCCAACCTGGATACGTTCATCCGTTATTGGCACTGGTATCGGCACTATTCCCGGTGTTGGGGGCGATATTGCTTCCTGGATCTCATACAACGAGGCCAAGCGGTGGTCAAAAACACCGGAAGAATTTGGTCATGGTTCACCGGAAGGCGTCTCTGCGCCGGAAGCCGGCGCCAACTCGGTGGCGGGTGGCAGTATGGTTCCGCTAATGACGCTGGGTATTCCCGGTGATGGCGCGACTGCTATCATTATGGGGGCTTTTCTGGTTCAGGGATTGGCGCTGGGACCACAGCTTTTTACTGATCATCCGATAGTAGTGGATACCATTTTTATCGGACTGATGGTGGCGAACCTTTGCATGGGGCTATTGGGTTTCCTCGGCATGAGGCTATTCGTGAAGGTAATGGACATTCCCCGTACCTGTATGGTGCCTTCGATTCTGCTGCTCTGTACCGTTGGTGCTTATACCGTCAATCACAGCATGGTGGATGTGTTTTTGATGATGGGGGCCGGGTTGGTAGCCTACGTCCTGATAAAACTCAATTTTTCGATGTCACCAATAGTGATAGGTATGATCCTGGGGCCGTTGGCGGAAACTAACTTGCGTCGTTCTTTAATGATGTCTCAGGGCAACCCGATGGTTTTCCTGACTCGTCCTGTGTGTGCGGTGTTTATCATCATCGCGCTGCTAACCCTACTGTTGCCGATTATTTCACCGATGATTAAGCGTTATCGCAGCAAAAAAAAACTGAGCTGTGAAAACGCAGGATAACGGAATCGCATTCCTTCGTCGGTTTGTATGTTGTCGCGTAAGCCTGATATCAAGGGGAGCGCGGAGATGAGGCTTTCTCAGAAACACCTCTCTTCGCGCGTCCTGAATATCTTGCTCTTTTAGTTAAACCGTTCATCGGGATTTCATTGTCAGTCTGTGGCTTATGGAAAGCTGCGTCGAGTTAGTTAATGCGCTACACTAAAATCTTTCATTTCCCTTATGGATAAGGTGTTCCATGGCAAAAACGGTTGAGCAGATTGCCAACGCGTTAAGCTTGTCAATTACCACGGTGCGTCTGGTATTGAACGGTAAAGCTGAGCAGTACCGTATCAGTGAAAAAACCCAACAGCGTATTACCGATTATGTGACTGAACACGGTTATACCGTGAATCATGTCGCCCGCAGCCTGAAGTTGAATAAGACTGATACGCTTGGGCTGATAGTCCCTCGCCTGTCTAACCTTTTCTTCTCGACATTGGCAGAAAAGCTGGAAATGCGCTGTCATGAAGTAGGCTATCAACTGATGATCAGCTGCTCTTACAGTGATCCTGACCATGAAAATGCGCTGGTGGATTCACTGTTGCAGCGTAATGTGGACGGGTTGTTTGTTGTCCCGTCGTCAGTGCAAGCGATGCAACATCATGTCCGGACGGTCAAACGGCCACTGGTGTTGCTGGATCGTGATTTTGGCGCAGAAAATATTCCGTTGGTGATCAGTGATAACTTGCAGGGCGGCATTGTCCTTACACAAGCCATGCTGGCGGATGATGCCTCCACACCGCTGTTTTTTATGGCGGGTGATATTCATCAGCCAGCGATCCACGACCGTCTGCGAGGCTACCAGCAGTCGATACGTGATTACGGCCTGACGCCGTGTGTGATAGAAGCCGGCCATAACCGCCGGGAAGACGGTATCCTGATGATGCAGCAATTTTTCCAGCAGCATGACGTCCCACCCCAGGCATTCATTGCCTCTTCGCTGCCAGTACTGGAAGGGATCCTCAGTGTTATCCGCGAACGTTATGGCTATATTCCGGCTGGGATTAATATTGGCACCTTCGATGAACATGCCATGCTGGGATTTTTATCCAATAAGATTTGGTCTATGCGCCAGAATGAGGATGCCTGGGTGGAACATGCCTTCAAGGCTATGCAACAGGCATTGAATCGGGAACCACAACCGGTCAGGGCGGTGATCCCCATGACGTTGATTCATCGTCAGCAGGCGGAACATCAGTGACGAGTCGCTGCCATCGTTGGTGTTGTTGAACTGACGAGCTGATTCTGCTGTTCGTGATCGGCGATCCGCTGGCGCAGTGATGATTTGGATTTATCGCCAACGTGATAATAGTCATATGGTAACAGTAACGTATCCAATGCTGCCGAGAAGGGGAGATCGATGGCGGCAAGTGGTTTCATCACCCAGTTGGTTTTCTTATCCTCCAGCATTGCCACACTGGCTTTGGTTCCGGAATAGTAACCTTGCTCCCCGCCAGTATGTGTCATCACACTAGAACAACCGCTGGAAACAATTAACGCGCTTCCTGACAACGTGAATGAAAATAAGGCACTTTTCAATATGGTCATAACGTTACCCAGAGAAGGAAATCTCCTCATTTTGTCGCTTGTACCCGCATAGTCAGATTAACCGAAAGTTACTTCTGCTTACGCAAATTTGTCATATTGTGCTTTTCTCTCAGTGTATGTGATAACTGCCGATTTCAGAGGAAATTTTGCATGAAAAACCGCGAATTTTTCTAATCCATTATTGAAAATTGACGCTGGGTCACCATATTTGTGATATGTCCACACAGAGGAATATGCCGATTGGATATTCTTTCCGGGCTAATGACCTGTCCTGATGGAAGGTTTTTATCACTCCCCTCGCTGAAGCTTAGGAGGCTGTAATGCGTAACCCTGATTTTTCTCCGCTGTATCGTTCCGCCATTGGTTTTGATCGCCTGTTCAATCTGCTGGAAGCCGGCCAGAGCCAGAGTAATGGTGGTTACCCTCCGTATAATGTCGAATTGGTTGATGAGAACCAATATCGCATCGCCATTGCGGTTGCCGGTTTTGCCGAGCATGAGCTGGAGATCACTGCCCACGACAACATGCTAATTGTCAAAGGGGCACACAGTGGTGAACCCACACCCCGCAACTATCTGTATCAAGGGATTGCCGAACGAAATTTTGAACGTAAATTCCAGTTGGCTGAACATATTCAGATCACTGCTGCCAATCTGGAAAATGGGCTGCTGTATATCGACCTGCAACGCGTCGTGCCGGAAGCCTTGAAACCACGTCGTATCGAAATTAAATAACCGACGGCCTGTGGCATGAGAAATCGTCGTACTAACCGAATATCGTCCGCCAAAGGTGGGGACGTCTCCGCAACGCCAGACGTTGTCGGGGCAGATTATCTCGCTTCATAGAAGGAGTAACGACCATGCGTAGTTATGATTTATCGCCGCTGCTGCGTCAGTTGATAGGTTTTGATCAGTTGGCCAGCTCAATGGGGGATGCCGTAGAGTTCCCACCTTATAACATTGAAAAGTACAGTGAAAACCACTATCGAATCACGTTGGCATTAGCCGGTTTCCAGCAACAAGAGCTGGATATCGAAGTGGAAGGGCAACATCTGATTGTCAAAGGTACACCGACACCACCAGAGAAAAAAGTGGAGTATCTGCATCAAGGGCTGGTATTTAAACCTTTTTCTCTGAGCTTTACGCTGGCGGAACATTTACATGTGTCCGAAGCCCAGTTTACTAACGGGTTGCTGCATATCGACCTGGTTCGAAACGTGCCGGAGGCATTGCAGCCGCAGCGGATTGCTATCGGCAGGTCGCACCCTGCGCTAACTGAGACGGTGACGAACACCGAAGAATAATGACCCGCGAACCATCTCCATGCCAGAGCTGATCCGTTTTTAATAGGCGCATTATTGGCATCAGGATCGTGCCGGGATGAGGCCATGATGTCTGCTTTCGAATAGGTTACGTGATCTTCCGCCCGTTAACTTTACCGGTAACGGGCGTTTTTGTGTTGTATTCCACGGTTCCCCTCATAATCTTCTGCCACAATTATTTGAAACCTAAGGGCTTGTTCTCATCACCTATAATGAGAGAGACAAATTCCGTGATGTAATAGAACGGATCGCGTTTACATTTCTGCTCAAGGATATCTGCTATGAGTGATATTGCGCTTACCGTGAGTATGCTGGCGTTGGTGGCAGTGCTGGGGTTATGGATTGGCAACTGGCGAATCTATGGAGTAGGTCTGGGGATCGGTGGTGTCTTGTTTGGCGGTATTATTGTCGGTCACTTTGCTCAAAGTTATCACTTCAGACTGAATGGGGACATGCTGCATGTTATTCAGGAATTTGGTCTCATCCTGTTTGTGTATACCATCGGCATTCAGGTAGGGCCGGGATTTTTCTCTTCACTGCGGGTATCGGGCCTGCGTTTGAATGGTTTTGCCATCCTGACCGTGTTACTGGGGGGTATGGTGGCTATTGCCATTTACACGTTATTTGGTGTGCCGCTGCCGATCATTCTGGGGATTTTTTCTGGAGCGGTAACGAATACCCCCTCGCTGGGTGCTGGGCAGCAGATCTTGACTGATCTGGGTTCCAGCAATGTGCTCATCAATCAGATGGGTATGGGATACGCCATGGCTTATCCGCTTGGTATCTGTGGGATTCTGCTGGTGATGTGGTTGCTGCGCTTGCTGTTTCGTGTCGTTGTGGATAGAGAAGCAAAGCAGTTTGAAAGCCACAGTGGGCAGAACCACGAGCAATTGCACACTATGAACATTGAGGTGATGAACCCTAATCTGCAAGGATTGGCGATTCAGGATGTCCCGATTCTGAACAGCAATGCGATTGTCTGTTCGCGTCTGAAACGGGAGAACGCATTGATGGTGCCTGCACCTTCCTCCATCCTGCAATTGGGGGATTATTTGCATTTGGTGGGCGCGCAAGTCGATCTGGATCAAGCCCGTTTAGTGATTGGCCACGAAGTGGATACCTCTTTATCAACCCGTGGTACGGATTTGAGTGTTGAACGGGTTGCTGTTACCAACGAGCGGGTTCTGGGGCAGAAAATCCGTGATCTGAATTTGAAAAAAAATTACGACGTAGTGATTTCCCGCCTGAATCGTGCCGGGGTGGAATTGGTGGCCGCCAACAATTCATCGTTGCATTTCGGCGATATTTTGACGTTGGTGGGGCGGAAAACGGCCATTGATGCGGTAGCGGATATTGTCGGTAATGCACAGCAAAAATTACAACAGGTGCAGATGTTGCCGGTATTTATCGGTATTGGCCTTGGCGTGTTGTTGGGGTCGGTGCCGCTGTTTATTCCCGGTTTCCCGGTTGCGTTACGGCTGGGGCTGGCGGGAGGACCGCTGGTGGTGGCGTTGATTCTGGGGCGAATTGGCAGTATCGGCAAGTTGTATTGGTTCATGCCGCCAAGCGCCAATCTGGCACTGCGGGAATTGGGTATTGTGCTGTTTCTTTCCGTGGTGGGACTGAAGGCAGGATCGAATTTTTTTGCAACGTTGGTGTATGGCGATGGATTACGGTGGGTTGCTTATGGTGCCGTGATTACCGTTATCCCGTTGTTGGTGGTGGGTATTCTGGCCCGTTTGTTGACGAAGATGAATTACCTGACGCTGTGTGGCATGTTGGCAGGGTCGATGACCGATCCGCCCGCACTGGCGTTTGCCAATGGGTTACATGAAACCAGTGGTGCGCCGGCGCTAGCCTATGCCACCGTTTATCCGATTGCCATGTTTTTGCGTATTATGTCACCGCAAATATTAGCGGTATTGTTTTGGTCGATGTAATAGCTGATACATCAGCCGATGGCTGATGTATCAGTGGTACTAATAACAGGCAGTTTGTTAATTTAACTGCCTGTTATTTTTTGACAGATTAAGTATTCATTTAATTATGATGAATAATCATTTAATAAAACATAGAGTGATATTTTCCATCAAAATGGTAATTAATTTATTATCTATATAAAATAATTCCATCGTGTTAATAATGTGTTTTTAATTTGTTATATCACTTTGATTTATAATCATTAATTTATTATTTATACTGATAATTTTATTCGATAAGTAAATTATTAAACCTGTTTAGTAATTAAAATAACATACCGTATTTTTTATTTTACAATATTATTGTACTTAGTTGTGACTATTTTTTTATTCGGTGGGGTGATAAAAATCTGATATTTTATTTTCCTCATTTTTTATAACACTACTGCTGTTATTGTACCCGTTGTATTTACAATAGCGTGATACGAAATAATACTTCCCCCGCCCTTCTGCACGATTACCTCCGGTGAGAACAATATATTCCGTTTTAACACCGAGTGGAAAGAACACCTGGCATATGACACGGCGTGTTATCCGGATACGCGAAACAGTTAGAAACAGGTTAAGATGGCGGGGTGAAGATACTTATTCCGGAGTGCGACATGAGTAAGAAAAAGACACCGCTGAAGCTGGGAACATCTGTGATTCTTATGGTGTCGGCCGTCATTGGTTCTGTGCTGTTGGTGGTGTATGCCTTGTTGTTCTTCCGGATCAGCGAGTTAACGGAGACCCACCTGAAAGACAAAGCGTTCTCCATTGCTCGCACCGTCGCGAATTCACCGGTGGTGATTAATGATTTGAAAGGTATCGGCGATCTTTATGCCGTCCAGCGTTTTTCTGAAAATGTTAAGCGTCGTAACCATTTACTGTTCGTTATCGTGACGGATATGCGCGGGATTCGTCATTCGCACCCCGAACCAGACCTGATTGGTCGCCATTTTATCGGTGACGATCTTTATCCAGCTTTGCTGGGGCTGGAAAATACGGCAGTGAACCGAGGGGTGCTTGATCCGGCGTTGCGGGTATTCACCCCGGTATTTGATGAAAACGGTAAGCAGATTGGTGTGGTGGTGGTGGGTATCTCACTGACCAGCGTGCAGTCGGTGATTAACGAAAATCGCTGGATTATCCCCTGGACCATCTTGTTTGGCGCGTTGGTAGGATTGTTGGGTACCTATTTTTTGGTAAAAGCCCTGAAACGCATCATGCTTGGTTTTGAACCATTTGAAATTTCCAATCTGTTTGAGCAACGCAATGCCATGCTCAAACAGATTAAAGAGGGCGTTATTGCGGTGGATACCGATTTGCGTATTACCATCATCAATGATGAAGCCAAGCGCTTGTTCAGTCAGCATGGTTCATCAGAGAGTCTGTCTATCGGCAGTACCATCAGCCAATGGCCCGCGATGATGAATCTGGAAACGGTGGTGGAGACGGGGTCGCCTCACCAGGATGAAGAGATCAACTTCAATGGCAACCTGTTGCTGACCAATACGGTGCCGGTGGTGGTGAAAGACGACATTATTGGAGCCATTGCCACTTTCCGTGATAAAACCGAGGTCAGCCAGTTATTACAGCGTCTGACCGGTATGTCTTATTACGCGGATGCTTTGCGGGCGCAATCTCATGAATTCATGAATAAGCTGCATGTTATTCTGGGCATGCTGCATTTGAAATACTACTCTCAGTTGGAAGATTATATTTTAAAAACAGCGAATAATTATCAGGCGGAAATCGGATCGATTATCCGTAAGGTGAAATCACCGGTGATTGCCGGGTTCCTGTTGGGTAAGATCAATCGGGCGCGCGACCTGGAGATTACACTGTCGATTAGCGAAGACAGTCTGTTACCGGAAACTGATAACACTGAAGCTACCAATGAGTTGATTACGGTGCTGGGTAATCTTATCGAGAATGCTATGGATGCCATATCCGGGCTGGAAAACAGGGAAATCAGTATCACATTTCATCATCAGTCCGGGTTTCTGCACTGTATTGTGGGTGATGATGGCCCAGGAATTCCGCTGGAGGTGCAAACCCGGATTTATCAGGAAGGGTTCTCTACCAAAGGTTGCGGACGCGGCATCGGCCTGTATCTGACTAAACAGAGTCTGGAGAAAATTGGCGGTACGATCGATTTTGAGTCGGAACCCGATGTGTATACCCAGTTTTTCGTCAATATTCCTTATCAAGCAAGGCAGTTTGACCATGATTAATGTACTGATTGTCGACGACGATGCCATGGTGGCGGAGTTGAATAAGTGTTATCTGAATCAGGTTTCCGGGTTTAGCTGTTATGCGACAGTCCCTACGCTACAGCAGGCCAGAAACTTGTTGATGCAGCCGGATTGTGAAATTGATTTGGTGCTGCTGGATATATACATGCAACAGGATAACGGGCTGGATCTGTTGCCGACTATCCGGGAATTCAGCGAGCATACCGACGTTATCATCATTTCTTCCGCCAGCGATGTCTATACCATCAAGAAAGCGTTGCATTATGGTGTAGTGGATTACCTGATCAAACCGTTCCAGTTTGCTCGTTTTGAGCAGGCATTGGTGGCATATCGTGAAGAATCCAGTTTGCTCAAACACCGGGATTTTGTCGCGCAGTCGGATATCGACAATCTGATCCGTCGTGCCAGTGGCAGTCCGGTTGTAGACCGAAAGAAACTGCCGAAGGGGTTGACCAGCCTGACATTGCGTACTGTCTGTGAATGGATTGAAGGGAACCAGGGGGCAGAGTTTTCCACAGAAATGCTGGCCAACGCGATAGGTATTTCTCGCGTGTCATGCCGCAAGTATCTGATATACCTTGCGGATACCGGAATTCTTGATACCAATATTCAGTACGGTTCTACCGGCCGGCCGGTTTATCTTTATCGCCTGCTACCTGAGAAACAGGACACTATGCACCAGTATTGCGAATAACGTTCGGTATCTGTCACTGGGCAATGTCTGACAGACAGATACCGGTTGGGATATTTTATCCGCCAGTGTGTTGTCAGAGCGTCATGGTGCCAAAGGCGGAGAGCCAGTCCTGATTAAATTTTTCTATTGCTGCCTGTACGGCGGGTGTCGTGATGAACTGCTCAGCGACGTCGATGGGCAGGGTGATGGCCTGACAGCCTGCCAGCATGCAATTCAACGCTTGTCGGGGGGTTTTGAAACTGGCTGCCAGCACTATGGACTGCGGCGCATGCAGCGTCAGCAGTTGCTGTAATTCCTGCACCATTTGAATCCCATCCCCTCCTTGTGCATCTAGCCGATTAACGTAAGGCGCCACAAATTGCGCGCCAGCCAGCGCAGAAAGTAGACCTTGTCCCGCACCATAAACCGCTGTTCCCAACGTTGGAATGCCTTCACTGTGCAGTAGTTTGATGGCCGCTAGTCCTTCCGTCGTAACGGGAACCTTGATAACCAGATCGCTGATGCATTGCCGAAGTACGCGGGCCTCTTTGACCATATCTTCCGCGGTACTGGCTATGACCTGAGCAAACAGTTGTCCTTTATTATCCAGGGCGTCATGCAACGCGGGCAGCAGAGTACGAATAGGCTTGCCAGCGGCTGCAACAATACTGGGATTGGTGGTGATCCCCGCCAACGGGAGCACGCGGGCCAGCCGGACGATGGCTGGGATGTCGGCGGTATCAAGATAAATTTTCATTTTAATTATCCTCAACATGTTGTTCTTAATGTAAATCTATCATTTTTATTTTATTTTGAAATAAATAACTTTCAAAGTGTGATCAATTTAAAATAAAAGGAAAGATTTTATCTATATCTTCATAATCACTTTAAGAAATAAGTTGCTTTATTTAGCCGCTTTTTTAAACACCAGTGGAAACAGGAGAACATAATGATAGAAATTATCACCCATGGGGCTGAGTGGTTCATCGGCCTGTTTCAGAAAGGTGGTGACGTCTTTGTCGGTATGGTTACTGGCATATTGCCTTTACTGATCAGTCTGTTAGTCATCATGAACGCCCTTATTACTTTCGTCGGTCAGTCGCGAATTGAGCGATTGGCTCAGCGTTGTGCCGGGAACCCGCTTTCCCGCTACCTGCTGCTGCCGGTCATCGGCACATTTGTATTTTGTAATCCGATGACGTTGAGCCTGGGCCGCTTCATGCCAGAGAAATACAAGCCCAGTTACTATGCGGCGGCCTCTTACAGCTGTCACTCGATGAATGGTTTGTTTCCCCATATCAACCCCGGTGAACTGTTCGTCTATCTGGGTATCGCCAACGGTCTGACCACTTTGGGGCTGCCATTAGGCCCGCTGGCGGTGAGTTATCTGCTGGTCGG
The DNA here is from genome assembly GCA_030388725.1 of Prodigiosinella aquatilis. Lineage (NCBI taxonomy): Bacteria > Pseudomonadati > Pseudomonadota > Gammaproteobacteria > Enterobacterales > Pectobacteriaceae > Prodigiosinella > Prodigiosinella aquatilis. The sequence goes on along the minus strand of CP128857.1, from coordinate 4,806,429 downwards.
GATGTTCACCAACTTTTTCCGTGGATGGGTCACTGACCTGACCACCTCTGTTTTCGAACGCAAAATGCACATCCAGCTTGACCGTCAGGTTCAGCTCTAAGCGGAGGAACTTTCAATGAGCAGCATTATTCGGATTGAAAAAGGCGAAAGTGGCTGGGGCGGACCTTTACTGATTGAAGCCGTACCGGGGAAGAAAATTGTCTATATCACGGCAGGAACGCGTCCGGCCATCGTCAATCGCCTGAGCGAGTTAACCGGATGGCCGGCGGTGGACGGTTTTAAAGACGGTGAACCGCCCGCCGAAGAGATAGGCGTCGCGGTCATTGACTGTGGTGGCACGCTGCGCTGCGGTATTTACCCCAAACGTCGTATTCCAACCGTAAATATTCATTCTACCGGTCAGTCCGGTCCACTGGCGAAATTTATACTGGAAGACATTTATGTCTCGGGGGTGCGTGAAAAGAATATCCAGTTAGTGGAAGCGGAAACAGAAAAGACCGCCAGCGCAACTGTGACTATACCCGCGGAGAACGATGCCGTGAACAGCGGTCGCGATTATGACAGTAGCAAGAAGATCACTGAACAAAGCGATGGGCTGTTGGCGAAAATCGGTATGGGAATGGGGTCAGTCGTGGCGGTGTTCTTTCAGGCGGGTCGCGACACCATTGATACAGTACTGAAAACCATTCTGCCCTTCATGGCATTTGTTTCCGCACTGATTGGCATCATCATCGCCTCTGGGCTGGGGGACCTTATTGCACATGGTCTGACGCCGTTGGCGAACAGCCCGATTGGGCTGGTGACGCTGGCTCTGATCTGCTCGTTTCCACTGCTCTCGCCTTTTCTTGGCCCTGGCGCGGTTATCGCACAGGTTATCGGCGTACTGGTCGGGGTGCAGATTGGTCTGGGGAATATTCCACCTCACCTGGCGCTGCCGGCACTGTTTGCCATCAATTCCCAGGCGGCCTGCGACTTTATCCCGGTGGGGCTGTCGCTGGCTGAAGCCAAGCAGGACACGGTTCGTGTTGGCGTTCCATCTGTGCTGGTTGGTCGTTTTCTTACCGGTGCGCCGACAGTGCTGCTGGCCTGGGCAGTTTCCAGTTTGATTTACCAGTGATTTCATTCGGTTAAGGGGTACGCATGAAAACTATTTACCAAACGATATTTACACGTGTGGGTGACAACGCCCGGGAATCTCTGGTTGAAAACATGATGATTACCTTTCGCGAAGGGGCTCCGGAAGATATCGAGGCGTTCTGTTTCCTGCATCGGCATGGTGACACGCAGGGGGAGTTGCACGCTGGCGGCCAGCTTGTGCTGGCTGACACCGTGTATCCCATTACGGCGGTGGGTGATGTCGCGGCACAGAATCTCCGTGAGCTGGGCCATATCACGATCCGTTTTGATGGCGCTACGCAGGCGGAATTTCCCGGCTCTATACACGTTGCCGGCACGATACCAACGGATATCACGGTTGGTAGTAATTTAATAATTTTGGGCTGAATTTTTAGATAAGGGAGAAGCATATGAAACAGGTTGCGGTGGTCATCGGTGGTGGGCAAACTCTCGGTGCGTTCCTGTGTGAAGGTCTGGCTGAAGCCGGTTATCGCGTGGCGGTTGCCGATTTGAATGCGCAGCATGCCGAGCAGATTGCACAAGGGATTAACGCCCGTTATGGCGAAGGGAGCGCCTATGGTTTTGGTACCGATGCAACAGAGGAAACACAGGTTGAAAAACTGGCGCAAGAGGTTGATACCCGGTTTGGCCAGGTCAATCTGCTGGTGTACAGCGCAGGGACAGCCAAAGCAGCCCCTATTACACAGTTTCAGCTTGATGATTTCGATTTGTCTTTGCAGGTCAATCTGGTGGGGTATTTTCTGTGTGCCCGTGAGTTTTCCAAACTGATGATTCGTGATGGTATTGCCGGGCGTATTATTCAGATTAACTCTAAATCCGGTAAGGTGGGCAGCAAGCATAATTCCGGTTACAGTGCGGCCAAATTTGGTGGCGTCGGGTTGACGCAATCACTGGCACTGGATCTGGCCGAATTTGGTATTACCGTGCATTCGCTGATGCTGGGAAACCTGCTGAAATCGCCCATGTTTCAGTCACTATTGCCGCAATACGCCAAAAAGCTGGGCATTCGGCCGGATGAGGTCGAAAAGTATTATACCGACAAGGTTCCACTGAAACGTGGCTGTGATTACCAGGATGTTCTTAACACTTTGCTTTATTATGCCAGTGACAAAGCCTCTTACTGTACCGGGCAGTCGATTAACATCACTGGAGGACAGGTGATGTTCTGATGTGTGTTTCCCCCTCGGCCTCGTGCCGAGGGTTATGTCCCGGGAGGATTCTATGAGTTCGGCATCTTTATTGATTATGTGCGCCATCTGTGCCTGGCTTTTGCAGATTATTCTGGGCTGGTGGCAACTACACCGTTTCAATCAGGCGTTTGAAACCCTGTGCCGTCAGTGTGTTACGGTTGGTGTCGGGCGTTCAGCCGGACGCTTTAAAGCCAGAGTGGTCATGGCGCTGGCGTTTGATGAACATGACCGGGTCTGTGATGGTTTTATCATGCGTGGATTGACAGTATTTGCTCGTCCGCGCCACATGACGGCATTAATTGGCCTACCAAGAAGTCAATTGGTGCCAAATGTGATCTTTCCAAAGGAACCAGCATGTCAGACTGCGCTTTCATTAGCGATTAAACCGAAAACATGATATTTTCATTTTAAAAGAAACTTTCTTTCATTTGGCGACGTTTTAATTGTCTTATCTTGTAAAGGAAGTGATGGAAATAGCATGTTGGGATAAAATCGTTATGAAACCTAAGCAGCGTCAGGCAGAGATCCTGGAATATCTGCAAGCAAACGGTAAAGCCTCGGTGGAAGACTTATCCAGTCAGTTTGCCACGACCGGTACGACTATCCGCAAGGATTTGGCTATTCTGGAAGACGAAGGCGCCGTAATCCGCACTTATGGCGGTGTGGTACTCAGCCGTGAAGAAGGCGATCAGCCGATTGATCGTAAAACCCACATCAATACCGCCAAGAAAAAACAGATTGCTTATGCCGCCGTGCAACTGATTAATGACGGCGACTCGCTGATTTTTGATGCGGGCAGTACGGTGTTGCAAATGGTGCCCTGGCTGACGCAATTCAATAATATCACCGTGATGACTAACAGCCTGAGCATCGTGAATGAATTGGTTGAGTTGGATAATGATCAAACCATTCTGATGCCGGGAGGAACGTACCGTAAAACGTCTGCCTCTTTTCACGGCAGTCTGGCGGAAGCCGCCTTTTCCCATTTCAACTTTGACAAACTGTTTATCGGTGCGGATGGCGTCGATATCAATGCCGGTGTAACGACATTCAATGAGCTTCATGCAGTCAGTCAGGCGATGTGCCGCGCCGCCCAGCAACGGATCCTTCTGGTGGACTCGTCCAAATTCGGTCGTAAAAGTCCGAATGTCGTTTGTGAGCTGAGTGCAGTGGATATCTTGATTACCGACAGCGGCATTAGCCCGGAATACCTCGACACATTGAGGGCGAAGGGAATCAATGTGATTCTGGTGGGAGAGTGATGATGAGTGACCGTTTACTGGCGTTTGCCCGGGAAACGCTGGAAATAGAAATTGCTGAAGCTCAGCGTATGTTGGCGCGATTGGATGAGCGCACGATCCATGCCTGTAACCTGTTGCTGGAATGTCAGGGAAAGGTAGTGGTATCGGGGATGGGAAAATCGGGACATGTCGGTAAAAAGATTGCAGCATACCTGGCCAGTACCGGCACTCCGGCGTTCTTCGTTCACCCGGCTGAAGCATTGCATGGTGATCTGGGCATGATTGGCCCGCAGGATGTGGTGATTTTTATCTCTTATTCCGGCCGGGCGCAGGAATTGAATATCCTGCTTCCCCTGCTGGCGGAAAGTCAGATCCCGGTCATCGCGCTGACCGGTAACGCAGAATCACCATTAGGGTTGGCAGCGACCTGTGTGCTTGATGTCAGCGTCGCTCGCGAAGCCTGCCCGATGGGATTGGCACCGACATCCAGTGCGGTAAACACGCTGATGATGGGTGATGCACTGGCTATGGCCTTGATGCGTTATCGTGGCTTCAGTGCGGAACAGTTTGCCCGTTCACATCCGGGGGGAAGTCTGGGGGCTCGGTTATTGAACCGGGTACATCACGTGATGAGATGTGGTGACCGGTTGCCCAGAATTGAATTACAGGGTTCGGTGATGGATGCGATGCTGGAACTCAGCCGTACCGGCCTGGGATTGATCGCAGTTTGCGATGCGGAAAACCGTGTAGCCGGCGTGTTCACCGACGGTGATTTACGTCGCTGGCTGATAAAAGGTAAAACACTTGATGCCTCTATCCTGCAGGCGATGACCCAACCCGGTTATCAACTCCCCGAGGAGTGGCGGGCGAGTGCCGCGCTGGATGCGCTGCATCATGAACATATTTCCGCCGCGCCGGTAGTCGATAGCGAAGGTCGACTGGTGGGGGCAATTAATCTGCATGATTTGCATCAGGCTGGTATTAGCTGAACGGTTATTCATTCTAATGATAATAACGGCCCTGGTATGACATGATGCCCGGTCTGTTGATAACCTCATATACGGCATCAGAACGGCGGTAATGGGGGAGAAGAGTAAAGCATCCGCGCCAGGGATGACGCGGCTTAAGCTTACGGGGATGTATTTACAGCGTCTTTACGATCTCCCCGTTATCGCCGCTATGCGCACGTTGTTATCAACCTTGACGTGACACGATGCGGCCTTTTAGTTAACTGCGATAGAGACGCAATGGTTTATATTATTGCGCCTAACAGCAGTGTTGCACCAATCACCGTGGAAGCACCACCGATTCGGGTGGCAATCTGGGCGAATGGCATCAGTGACATACGGTTGGACGCCGACAGAATGGCCACGTCGCCCGTGCCACCCAGACCGCTGTGGCAACTGGTGACGATCGCGGCATCCACCGGATACATATTCAGGTAAGGCGCGATGAAGAAACTGACCAGCGCCATGGAAATCACCACTGAACCACACACGATGACGTAACCCACCGAGAAGACAGCCACGACGCTTTCCAGTGGCACATAGAGCATGCCCAGACCGATCATCAACGGCCATACCAGTGAGCTGGAAACGAACTTGTAAAAACTGTTGGCCCCGGTTTCCATGCTGTCAGGGATAAGGTGGGCGTATTTACACAATACGGCAATCAGAATCATCAACACTGGGCCGGGGATGTGGAAGACTTTTTCAAACAGTCCACCGAGGATAAAGAAGGTGCAAATCAACAGTAATCCACCCCCCCATCAGATGAAAGTCAACGGGTTTTGCGGCTTCGCTGACTGCAAAAATCGCGTTATCCTCATTATTTCTAACCAGTTTCCCTTCACCACTCAATGTCTTACGTTTGGTGCCGAGACGAGATAACACGCCAGCACAAACAATCGCAAAAATGTTGCCCACCACTGCGGCAGGTGCCAACTGCGCCACATACACGTCTGGTGTATGTCCCAGAATGGCTGAGTACGCCAGTGACAGCGGCAGAATGCCTTCACCAATACCGCCACCGATAATAGGGACGATAATGAAAAAGAAGGTGTGGTAAAAGCTGTAGCCGAACAGTTTCCCTACCAACAGGCCGGTGACGACGGCGGTAACAGTGCCGATAACCAGTGGTACAAACATACGGACCATTCCCTGGATCAGAACGACCCGGTTCATGCCCAAAATACTGCCGACCACCAGACTGGCGATGACAAAATAAAGGAAATTGGCCTCTTTCATCAGTAACTTGACGGTATCTAATGTATTAGGTTTAAAAATATGAAAATAAACTAATATGGAAGGAACCATCAGGCAGAGAATGGCTGGACCGCCAATATCTTTCAATATTGGAATAAGGCGTCCGATATGAGCCAGTAAAAAACCCAACGTCATGATAACGGCGAAACCGCCAATCATGTTCTTGGGTAAATAGCTGGCATAAGCGGCAATAAAAACAATGGCTGAAATAGCCAGAAAAAGAATAACGGGAACAGAACCAATCTGCGTTTTATTTAAACTGCCCATAAAACCTGTTGGCGATAGTGGAGTAAAAACATTCTCACTCATGACATCAGTTTCTGTTTTTCTCATTATATTAACCCTGTTATATGGTACAGAGCGTTTCTATACTCGTCATACTTCAAGTGGCATGTGCGTTGGCTGCGTTTAAATACTTGACCCATCCCTGGACCTCGCCCTTTTAGGGCCGCTGCAAGCAACGCTCAACTCTGCTTCCAGCAGATTTGTCACCAGAATCACTTAATTGAGTAAGGTCATCGGGATTCCTTCACTTGCCGCCTTCCTGAAAATCGAATTATCTAGAGTATATTTTTTTCAAAACGCGTAGGAGAATCTACTTATTTTTTACACATAATCATGGAGTAAATAACGGTGTGAGTTTTTAACATGATTATTCTGTTGAAGGTAATCTAGCATGGTTAAATGTTAAAAATAATATGTATTAAAGATTCGCGTGAAGGAATTGTGAAGTTGATGGCAGAATGTTTTTAAATAACTTAAGTCTTGATTTTGTAATTAAACTTATTTAGCAGGAAAGTGATGAGATAAATAACTAATGTTAGCGACTGTCATTAATAGAACACTAACAATACTATCTAATAATAATAAGTGAATATTAAACTTTAATAACTAATATAAATAATATTCCCTGAGCATATGCCCGGTAAAGCTCATGATACAGGAAGGCGAGAGGCGAGTGAATCTTCAGGCGCTTATATAAATCAAGGATTGGGGTGACAAATCTGTCGGAAGCAGAGTTGAGCGTTGTTTGCAGCGGCCCTAAAGGGGCGAAACCCAGGGATGAGCCGGGTAATTGAGTGCAGTCAACGTTACCTGCAATTTGAAAGATGACAGAGGGAATTGGTTCGATTTTTTTTGACTATACTTACCTATCTGTATGGCATGACGGATGGTTGAAATGAGCGTCTGCCGCCTGTTTTTTTCCCGTCTCAATGTGACGCTGTCCATGAGCGTTCATGCCGAACGAGAGTCAGTTTGATTCATTAGCCATAAAGTTTTTTTATGTCGCGTAGATAGTTTTTGACTGTGTCTCTGGATGATAGAAAAATATCACCCTGTTGTGCGTTTTGTTATTATCTTAACTTCACTTTAACCTTTTTAACAAAAATAAATGCTCAGTTATTCAGCATTTGAAAGGGTTATCTTATGTTTTTTTTATGGTGACAATTATTGCTTTTGGCGCAACAAGTAGTGTTTATTGCCATTTTTTTAATTTTTTGTGGATTTTATGACTATTAATTGCGCTTAATATGCTCATTTATTTCTGATGACTTATATAAGTATTTTTTGTAAATCATTACAGGTTATATTGACGTTATTATGATCTATTGACAAATTGGTGACGTTACAAGGAGGAAGAGCAGCGGATTGCCTGAATGAATGACGGTTATTCAGTTGGGTTAGCGGAGTTTTTCCTGCTTATTCTGCGCATTATTCCCCCGGTTATCGAACCATGCCTACGGGCAACAAAGTACAGACTATCGAGATAAAGAAAAATAGGTCTGACTGCTAACACACAACATCCACAATGGAGCACAAGTAATGGCTAAATCCCTTTTTAAATCAAGGGTACTGAAATTCGGCCTTGGTTTATTGGCGCTGTCCGTAGCGGCTGGCGTACAAGCAAAAACACTGGTGTATTGCTCAGAAGGTTCTCCGGAAGGTTTTAATCCACAGTTGTTTACTTCCGGCACGACATTTGACGCCAGTTCCGTTCCAATCTACAACCGTCTGATTGCATTCAAACCGGGTACTACCGAGATTGAACCAGGCCTGGCGGAAAAATGGGACATCAGTGCTGATGGCAAAGTCTATACTTTCCACCTGCGTAAAGGCGTGAAGTGGCAAAGCAGCAAAATTTTCAAGCCTACCCGTACGTTCGATGCTGACGATGTATTGTTCTCTTTCGAACGTCAGTTGGACGTCAACAACCCTTACCACAAAGTATCTGGCGGTAACTATGAATACTTTGACGGCATGGGGATGCCACAACTGATCAAGAAAATAGTGAAGGTGGATGATTACACTGTCCGTTTTGAGCTGGCCCATGCCGAAGCGCCGTTCCTGGCGGATTTGGCGATGGACTTCGCGTCCATTATGTCTGCCGAATATGCCAATAATATGATGAAAGCCGGTACGCCGGAAAAAATTGACCTGGATCCCATCGGTACTGGTCCGTTCCAGTTAGTGCAGTATCAGAAAGACTCTCGCATTTTGTATAAAAAGTTTGCCGGTTTCTGGGGTACCAAACCGGGTATTGATCGCCTGGTCTTCTCCATCACGCCGGATGCGTCTGTGCGTTACGCCAAGTTGCAGAAAGATGAATGCCAGATCATGCCGTATCCGAATCCGGCCGACCTGGCCAGTATGAGGAAGGACAAAGACATCACGTTGCTGGAAAAACCGGGCCTGAATGTGGGTTACCTGGCTTTCAACGTAGAGAAAAAGCCGTTGGATAACGTGAAGGTCCGCCAGGCGTTGACTTATGCGGTGAATAAGAAGGCTATCATTGAAGCGGTTTATCAAGGTGCGGGCCAGGCGGCCAAAAACCTGATTCCACCGACCATGTGGGGCTATAACGATGCGGTGAAAGATTATTCTTACGATCCGGCAAAAGCGAAAGAGCTGTTGAAAGAAGCTGGTCTGCCAAATGGTTTCTCTATCGATCTGTGGGCGATGCCGGTACAGCGTCCCTATAACCCGAATGCTCGTCGTATGGCGGAAATGATCCAGGCTGACTGGGCGAAAATCGGTGTGAAAGCCAAGATCGTAACCTATGAATGGGGTGAGTATCTAAAACGCGCCAAAGATGGTGAGCACCAGACTGTACTGATGGGCTGGACCGGCGATAATGGGGATCCGGATAACTTCTTCGCCACGCTGTTCAGCTGTGATGCGGCGAAAAAGGGCTCTAACTATTCCAGATGGTGTTACAAGCCGTTTGAAGACTTGATCCAGCCAGCGCGTACCACGTCTGATCAGGCCAAACGTATTGAGTTGTACAAGCAGGCTCAGGTTGTGATGCACGATCAGGCTCCGGCATTGATTGTGGCCCACTCCACCGTGTATGAACCGATCCGTAAAAACGTGAAAGGTTATGTTATTGAGCCGCGTGGCATACATAGCTTCAATCACGTTTCATTAGATTAATCATTCAATAAGTCAATCCATTATGGGCGATGGCAACGCTGTCGCCCCTGTTATTTCTGTAGAGAAACGACAGGGGCAGGTTTCAACGTCCAATAAGTCTGTGTCTCGCCATAATGCGTGGACGCTGTTGGCGGTGCGCAGTCTGCACAGTGTGAGCAATGCTAAGCCTGATGGTATCAGGAAAGCTATATATAGAGAGTTCGGGATATGTTGCAGTTCATACTCCGGCGTTTGGGGCTGGTTATCCCAACGTTTATTGGTATTACCCTACTGACTTTCGCTTTCGTGCATATGATCCCCGGTGACCCGGTGATGATCATGGCAGGAGAGCACGGTATTTCCCCCGCGCGTCATGCACAGCTAATGGCTGAAATGGGACTGAATAAGCCGTTATGGCAGCAGTACCTTCACTATATCAACGGCGTGTTGCATGGTGATTTGGGTGTGTCGCTCAAGAGTCGCATTCCGGTGTGGACCGAGTTTGTGCCGCGCTTTAAGGCCACGCTGGAACTGGGCGTCTGCGCGATGATTTTCGCGGTGATTGTTGGTATCCCGGTGGGTGTGCTGGCGGCGGTGAAACGCGGCTCCATTTTCGATCATACTGCCGTGAGTATTGCCCTGGCCGGTTACTCCATGCCGATTTTCTGGTGGGGTATTATGCTGATCATGCTGGTCTCGGTGCATTTTAATCTGACGCCGGTGGCCGGGCGTGTCGGGGATACGTTGTTTTTGGACAACTCTCATCCGCTGACCGGTTTCATGTTGATCGATACCTTTATCTGGGGCGATCCGGGTGATTTTAAAGACGCAGTAATGCATATGATTCTGCCGGCGGTTGTGCTCGGCACCATTCCTCTGGCGGTGATTGTGCGTATGACGCGTTCGTCGATGCTGGAAGTGTTGGGAGAAGATTATATCCGTACCGCCCGCGCCAAAGGGCTAAGTCGTCTACGGGTGATTGTGGTGCATGCGCTGCGTAACGCCATGCTGCCAGTCGTGACGGTGATCGGGCTTCAGGTAGGTACGCTGTTGGCCGGCGCGATTCTGACGGAAACCATTTTCTCCTGGCCGGGGTTGGGGCGCTGGTTGATTGATGCGCTACAACGTCGTGACTATCCGGTGGTACAAGGCGGAGTGCTGATGGTCGCGACCATGATTATTCTGGTCAACCTGCTGGTGGACTTGCTATATGGCGTGGTTAACCCGCGTATCCGGCATAAGAAATAAGGGAAGGCTGAGATGACACAAGTCACTGAATCTGTAGTTAATAGTGCACCCAAGCCGATGACCCCGTTGCAAGAATTCTGGCACTATTTCAAACGTAATAAAGGGGCCGTTGTGGGCCTGGTTTATATCCTGGTGATGTTCACCATTGCCTTGGGCGCTAACGTATTGGCTCCTCATTTGCCAGCGGAACAGTTCCGTAATTCGTTGCTCAATCCACCAGCGTGGCAGGAGGGTGGTAGCTGGCATTTTATTCTGGGTACTGACGATGTGGGCCGCGATATTCTCTCTCGTCTGATGTATGGCGCCAGGCTGTCATTGCTGGTGGGCTGTATGGTGGTGGTGATGTCGTTGGTTCTTGGCATCATCTTTGGCTTGATGGCTGGCTACTTTGGCGGCGTGGTGGATTCTATCATCATGCGTGTAGTCGATATCATGCTGGCGCTGCCAAGTCTGTTGTTGGCGCTGGTACTGGTGGCGATCTTCGGCCCTTCTATCGTCAATGCCTCCATAGCGCTGACGTTTGTGGCGTTGCCGCATTATGTACGCCTGACGCGTGCTGCGGCATTGGTGGAAGTGAACCGCGACTACGTCACCGCTTCACGCGTGGCGGGTGCCGGACACTTGCGTCAGATGTTCATCAATATTTTCCCTAACTGTCTGGCACCGCTGATTGTGCAGGCATCAATGGGTTTTTCTAACGCCATTCTCGATATGGCTGCGTTGGGTTTCCTCGGTATGGGGGCACAGCCACCTACGCCAGAGTGGGGTACCATGCTGTCAGATGTGTTGCAGTTTGCGCAGAGCGCCTGGTGGGTGGTGACATTCCCCGGTATGGCAATTTTGCTGACGGTATTGGCATTTAACCTGATGGGGGACGGCTTGCGTGATGCTCTCGACCCCAAACTCAAGCAGTAACAGAGGTAGAGAGATGGCATTACTCAATGTAGATAAACTGTCCGTACACTTTGGTGATGAGGGGCTGCCGTTTCGTGCGGTAGACCGTATCAGCTATCAGGTGGAACAAGGGCAAGTGATGGGGATCGTCGGGGAATCCGGCTCCGGTAAATCGGTCAGTTCATTGGCAATCATGGGGCTGATTGACTATCCCGGCAAAGTGATGGCCGACAAGCTGGAGTTCAACCAGCGCGATTTAACGCGGATTTCAGAAAAAGAACGGCGTCAGTTGGTGGGATCGGAAGTGGCGATGATTTTCCAGGATCCGATGACCAGCCTTAACCCGTGTTACACCGTAGGCTTTCAGATCATGGAAGCTATCAAGGTGCATCAGGGTGGCAATCGCAAGACCCGTCGCCAGCGGGCCATTGACCTGCTCATACAGGTGGGGATTCCCGATCCGGCGTCGCGGTTGGATGTGTACCCGCACCAGCTGTCGGGCGGAATGAGCCAGCGTGTGATGATCGCCATGGCGATAGCCTGTCGTCCTAAACTGTTGATTGCTGATGAGCCAACCACGGCGCTGGACGTCACTATTCAGGCGCAGATTATCGAACTGCTGCTGGAACTGCAGCAGGAAGAAAATATGGCGCTGATCTTGATTACTCACGATCTGGCGCTGGTATCGGAAGCGGCACACCACATTATTGTGATGTACGCCGGTCAGGTAGTGGAATCCGGTAAGGCGGAAGATCTTTTCCGTGCGCCGCGTCATCCCTATACCCAGGCGTTGTTACGTGCGTTGCCGGAGTTCTCGACGGATAAATCCCGGCTGGCGTCACTGCCGGGTGTGGTGCCAGGGAAATATGACCGCCCGCAGGGCTGTTTGTTGAATCCACGCTGCCCTTACGCCACCGATCTTTGTCGCCGGGAAGAGCCTGAACTGCGGGATATCCCGGGACGCCAGGTGAAATGTCACACACCGTTGGATGATGCGGGGAGGCCGACTGTATGAGCCTGACCATGAATGAAACCGGACAGCCATGGCTGTTGCAGGCGATTGATTTGAAAAAACACTACCCGGTAAAAAGCGGCCTGTTCGCACCGGAACGTCTGGTGAAAGCGCTGGATGGTGTCTCGTTTACATTGGAACGAGGTAAAACGCTGGCGGTGGTGGGAGAGTCTGGTTGTGGCAAGTCTACGCTGGGGCGTCTGCTGACCATGATCGAAATTCCTTCTCAGGGTGAATTGTATTACCAGGGACAGGATCTGCTGAAACCAGATCAAACGGCTCAGCAACTGCGGCGACAGAAGATCCAGATCGTATTCCAGAATCCTTATGGATCACTCAACCCGCGTAAAAAAGTTGGTCAGATCCTGGAAGAGCCACTGGTTATCAATACCGATATGAGTAAGGCCGAACGCCGTGAAAAAGCGTTGGCCATGATGGCGAAAGTCGGGCTGAAAACCGAACATTACGACCGTTATCCACATATGTTCTCTGGTGGTCAGCGCCAGCGTATCGCTATCGCCCGTGGTTTAATGCTGGACCCGGACGTGGTGATTGCCGATGAACCGGTTTCTGCGCTGGATGTCTCGGTGCGTGCGCAAGTACTGAATCTGATGATGGACTTGCAGCAGGATATGGGACTGTCTTATGTGTTTATTTCCCATGACCTGTCGGTGGTGGAACATATCGCTGATGAAGTGATGGTGATGTACCTGGGACGCTGTGTAGAGAAAGGCAGCAAAGACGCCATCTTCAGTAATCCACGTCATCCTTACACGCAGGCGCTATTGTCTGCGACGCCGCGTCTAAACCCAGATATGCGTCGTGAGCGCATCAAACTGATTGGTGAACTCCCCAGCCCGTTGAATCCACCACCGGGCTGTGCGTTTAACGCTCGTTGCCAGCGCTGTTTCAGCACCTGTACTCAGTTGCAGCCGCACCTGAAAAACTATGATGGACAGCTGGTGGCCTGTTTCGCTGTTGATCAGGAAGAAGGTCAAGGAGCATAACCACTGATAGTAAAGGACTGGTGGCTAACGACCAGTCTGACATCAGCCCTGCTTAACTGAATCGCGTTGAATATCCGAACCATGCCATTCCTTGTACACGTGCGGGGGATGGCATTGTCGTTATATACCCGTCATACTTCAAGTTGCAGGTGTGTTGGCTGCGTTCGTTCACCCGAATCACTTACCTGAGTAAGCTCCTCGGGATTCACTCTCTTACCGCCTTCCTGCAACTCGAATTATTTGGGGTATAAAACATTATAAATATTGTTATAAACGCGCACGTTGTCTGCTTTGAATCATGCCGTTCTGTATATGTTTATCAGCCGTATTTGAGTGTAATTTTATTGGACGCTAGTGCATCCTGGTGGGTGGGTGTGCTCAGGTAAAGTGCCGGCCTGATTCATAGAAAGGAACCTTTGATGTCGATAAAAGATATGCTGTTAGCGCTTTGTGTCGTAGTGATATGGGGTCTCAATTTTGTAGTGATAAAAATTGGTCTGCACGATATACCTCCGTTTTTACTGGCTGGACTGCGTTTTTTATTGGTGGCGCTGCCAGCCATTTTTTTTGTACCGGTTCCCCGTTTGCCTTTTCGCTGGTTGGCAGCCTACGGCATAACGATTAGTTTTGGTCAGTTCGCTTTTTTATTCGGCGCCATCAAACTGGGAATGCCGGCGGGTATTGCGTCGCTGGTGTTACAGGCCCAGGCGTTTTTCACGTTGCTGATTGGTGCGTTACTGTTGGGAGAACGGCTGAAGTGGAATCAGGTAGCCGGTATTCTGGTCGCGGCAGCGGGTATCGTTCTGCTGGCCGAAAGTGGAACGGCTAGCTCTGCCACTGTCGGTGTGACACAGAGTACCCTGCTGCTTTCGTTGGGTGCGGCGCTGTGTTGGGCGTGCGGTAATATCTGTAATAAATTGATCATGAGCCGGTACCGTATTCAGATTATGTCTCTGGTAGTGTGGGGGGCGTTGATTTCAGTTGGGCCGTTCTTGCTTTGCTCGTGGCTATTTGAAGGTCGGGAAGTGATCGTTTCCAGCCTGGTAAATATCCGACTGTCGACTGTAATGGCCCTAATATATCTGGCGTTTATTGCCACCATTATTGGTTATAGCATTTGGGGGAATCTGCTGGCACGTTATGAAACCTGGCGAGTGGCACCATTGTCGCTTCTGGTCCCCATCGTCGGGTTGCTGAGTGCGGGGTTGCTGCTCGGCGAGACATTATCTTTGTTACAGATAATGGGAACATTACTGATTATGCTGGGATTGTTGGTGAATGTATTCGGTGCCCGTTTGCTGTCATTAACGTTGGCTCGGTAGGTCTTGGTATCATCGGCCGGGGAGGCACATTCCCGGCAAAGCATTCTGGAATGCCCTATTTGCCGCTGACGAATACCGGTGTATTATTTTAATTGATTAAAATTATTCATTAGCCACATTAAACTAATCTCTATATTTCAGTAGCCCATATTATATATCGTCAGGTTTCCGAAAACTTATGATAACTATTTCAGAGTATTTCTGACTTTCTGCTTTTATTTATTAGAATATCTAAACATTATTTTTATTGTCATATTGTAATTTTAAGTCTGATGTTTTGTTTTATTTATCCCCTTTTTTGCGCTAAGAAATATTTTGTTACCAACAGAATATTCAATTATTTTAGTTAAAGAATTTACCTTTATCATAAATCTCGGTATAAGAATGTTCTTAGGCAACTATTTTTTGCTCTGCAACGTAGTGCTAATCAACTACCCTTCCAGGGGAATATAGATCAGATGAAAAGCTATGATGATATGCAGCGCTTTAAGGATAAAGCTCAGATAAAAGATATTAATTTCAAGGAAATTACCAGGCCGTTATTTCAGTCAGAAGCTTCAGGTTGGCCTATTATAAAACACTTCTTGGGTAGCCAGAAAAATGAAGATGCATCATTGCCTGATCAACTGATAAATATCACCCAGCCCATGTTTATCGGGGCAGATATACTTTCTGTATCAACGAAAGTCTTCAGCCCAGTCAAGAGGGTGGAGCCCCCAATATCTGATGAACATCGTTCCCTTATCCATTCCATCGCGGCGATGTTACCGCAAACTAAACCATCACCTGCTACCGGCATGGCAAACAAACGCGTTGTAGATATTGTACCTGCCGATTCTGTTGTGAAAACCTCTCCCGGCAGTGTCGATGCACCCGTTCAGGCGACGCCTGACGCTGATCGCTTCCGGCATTTGTTCACTGTTCGTGCCCAGAATGACCATCAATCTCAGCCTTCATCAAAGGCCATGTTGCTTAAACCTTTGCTGGAGAAAATCGCATCATGCCATTAGTTTGTGTTTGTTCGCCAAAGGGGGGCGTGGGTAAAACAACCATGGCTGCCAATCTGGCATACTCGCTGGCCCGAAGTGGAAGTAAAGTTCTGGCGATCGATTTCGACGTACAAAATGCATTGCGTCTGCACTTTGGTGTGCCTGTTTCTGATGAGCGTGGTTATGTGGCAAAGTCTGGTGAGGTCGCAGACTGGGGACACTCAATACTGAACACCAAGGATAATATCTTTGTGTTGCCATACGGTAGTGTCACAGAATCTCAGCGTCTCGCTTTCGAACACAATCTGGAAACGGATCCCCAGTTTTTACAGCGCGGTCTGAACTCATTATTGAATTATCCCGGCATGGTCATTATCGCTGATTTTCCACCTGGCGCCAGCGCTGCACTGAAAGCTATGACAAACCTGGCGGACCTGCATCTGGTGGTGATGATGGCAGATACTGCGTCGCTTTCACTGATACCATGTATTGACGATAACAAAATGATTGGTCAGTCCTTGAATTACAAGAAAGGTTATTACCTGTTGCTTAATCAGGTGGACAACCGCCGTTCAATCAGTAGTCAGGTAAGTGCTGTTGTGGAACAGCGTATGGCCGATAAATTGCTTGGTAATATACATCGCGATGAAAACGTAGTTGAAGCAAATGCGTCCCAGTGCTCTATTTTTGATGCCAGCCCCGTTTCGGCTGCGGCTTTCGATATTGAATTGATTGGAAAACGTGTGGCTGGCCTATTAAATATAAGAATTGGTAATGGCGAAGTCCATACCGATATACAAATACCTTAATTAAATAAGAAATTAATATGCCCCCTGCCAATTATGGCAAAAGGGGGCTTTGTATGGCCTTTTTTCATCGCACAGCACGGGATAATCAATGAAAAAGATTCTATTTTATCTGCTGCTACTGATCTTTCTGCCAGTTGCGGTAATGATTATCATTACCCCGATGGACAGCCAAAAACAATATATATTTGGCTTGATAAGCATTGCCATGATGTTTTTGCTGGGATGTAATAAACAACGTCATGTTACGGTCATATTAGTTATTCTGTCGGCGTTAATGTCAATACGATATATGTATTGGCGAGCCACGGGAACACTGTATTTTAATTCTGATCTTGAAGCCATTCTGGGTATCGGATTATTTGCTTCAGAACTTTATGTCTTGGTTGTTTTGTTGCTGGGTTTTTTACAGACCCTTTGGCCGTTGGAGCGCACCATCGAGCCACTACCCGATGATATGCGTCTGTGGCCCACGGTAGATATTTATATCCCCACCTATAACGAAAGCCTGGATGTGGTGCAGGATACAGTGCTGGCGGCACAATGTATTGATTATCCACGCGATAAAATGAAGATTTATCTGCTGGATGACGGAAAACGCAGTGAGTTTGCCGTATTTGCGGCACACGCGGGTGTTGGCTATATCACCCGTGACAATAATATCCATGCCAAGGCCGGGAATCTTAACCATGCGATGACGCTTACCCAAGGGGAGCTGATCTGCGTGTTTGATTGTGACCATGTCGCTAAGCGTATTTTTTTACAGGCAACCGTTGGGCCGTTCCTGTCTGATCCAAAACTGGCGTTGCTGCAAACGCCACACTACTTTTATTCACCGGATCCATTTGAACGCAACCTGAAGGCTGCCCAGCGGATACCGAGTGAAGGTGAATTGTTCTATGGTCCGGTACAGAAAGGGAATGACACCTGGAATGCGACTTTTTTCTGCGGTTCCTGTGCGGTTATGCGCCGTTCGGCGCTAGAGGAAGTCGGCGGGTTTGCGGTGGAAACCGTGACGGAAGACGCGCATACCGCCATGAAAATGCAGCGCCGGGGATGGAAATCTGCCTTTCTGAGTATGCCTCTGGCTGCCGGATTGGCTACTGAGCGGTTGGTATTGCATGTGATTCAGCGTACCCGCTGGGCACGCGGCATGACGCAGATTTTCCGCCTTGATAACCCATTATTTGGACGCGGGCTGACGTGGCAGCAGCGATTGTGCTATCTCAATGCCATGCTGCATTTTCAGTTTGGCCTGCCACGGGTAGTATTCCTGACTGCACCGCTGGCTTATTTATTGTTTAATCTCAATATTATTCACTCTTCGGCATCGATGATCTTCGCTTATGCCCTACCGCACTTAGTGATGTCCCTGTATATAAATTCACGGATGAATGGGCGTTTCCGCTATAGCTTTTGGGGCGAAATCTATGAAACGGTGATGGCGTTTCATTTGGTGATCCCTACGTTTGTGACCTTGTTTGCACCAAAACGCGGCAAATTTAATGTCACCGACAAGGGAGGGCTGTTGAATGACGGCTTTTTTGATTTTCGCATTGTACGTCCACATATTGTCGCCACGATCCTGCTGGCTATTGGTGTGAGCATAAATCTGGTGCGTATTTTTGCCCATAATTACTTCAATATTGACCCTTATGTGGCGCTGTTGAATGTTGCGTGGGGGATGTTCAGTCTGTTGACATTGCTGGCGGCTATTGCTGTGGCCCGTGAGACAAGGCAGGTTCGCAAAACCATTCGTATCGATATCGATATGCCGGTCATGATTTACTACGCCAGCGGAGTGGTTTCCCGTAGTAGCACCATCAATCTCTCAATGGGCGGAGCCCAGATCAAGGCACCGGATCAGCGCCATGAACATGACGAAATAGAAGCCATTGGATTGTTGGTTGAGCCCAAGGAAATTTGTCTGGCGGTGCAGTTTGTTGCGGCTGACGATGACACCATTCGTTTGTATTTTGATGATATCCCGCTGGCCCAGCGCCGAGCGCTGGTACGAGTGGTACTGGCACGAGCTGATGCGTGGATTAACCCTCCCTGGCCGCAAGACCGACCACTGCATTCCCTGTGGATGGTAGTGAGCACTGTAATTAGCTTCTTCTGGCTGACCCTAAAAAGCGTGGGTAGTAAAGCTGCTCGACCAAGCTCATCACCGGATGAATCGCTGGACAAAGGGGAGGATATGTCGGTATGACGCCACGTTTTCTTAAGGTTATTCTCCTGATTTGTATGAGCGGTACTCTGGTACTGGCGGGTAACGAGGAAGCGGCTGCCGCAGACACGCAGGATGCTGCTGTGCCGGCGACACTCAGCCCTGGAGGTGACCGTTCGCATCCGACCACATTGAGCACCGCCCCATCTGCTGCCGTGCCAGACCAGTTGTTATCGCAACAACCAACGCCTGACGCATCGTCAAAACACTCATCCGGCGTGGCAGTTCCCTGGTTGCCCTCTATCGTCAACGCCGTAGGTAGTACGGCTGACACCGTCAGTCCAGGTTACCAGCCGTTATCCAGTAGCATCACTGTGGCACAAATGGGGCAGCCTCAGGGAATTACCCTGGAGGGTGGTCAGACCCAGGCCGGGATTATTTTTACATTACCGGGTGATCACATTGTGACCAATGCACGTCTCGACCTTGCCCTACGGGTGTCACCCGAATTGGCCAAGCTCAATACATCGATACAATTGATGCTTAATGGCCAGCCATTAGGATCTGTGCCGCTGGACGTCGCTGCTGGTGAAATGGCCAACTATCAGCTGGATATTCCGCCAGAGATGATAGTGTCTAACAATAACCTCAGCTTTCGGATTGATGGTGCGGATCGCCTGCAATGTGAACGTGATAGTGTGACACGCTACAATCTGACTATTTTGTCATCTACCCGGCTACAGTTGGAAGGCCAACAACTGGACCTCGGTACGCATATATCGCATTTCCCACAACCTTTTATTGATCCATTACAAATGACGCCTGCCACCGTATCGATGGTATTTCCAGCAGCGGTGACGCCAGCACAGGTGAGTGCGGCGGCATTGGTGGCATCTTGGCTGGGTATGAAGATGGATGGTCGTAAGGTGACATTTCCGGTGTTGCGGGACTCACTGCCGCAGAAAAACGGTATTGTCTTTGGTCTGCCAGGTGAACGCATAGGAACGTTGGCCCTGCCGCAGGTAACCAGTCCTACACTATAGTTGATCAATAATCCGGTTAACCCGGTTTACAAGCTGATGCTGGTGATCGGCAAGGACGAAGCGCAACTGCGGCAAGCGGCTTATCGTCTGGTGAGCCAACCGCTGACCGGTGATGGATCATCGTTGACGGTGACACCGCAAATAATTCCGTTACGCAAAGCATACGATGCGCCACGTTGGATCACTACCGATCACCCCGTGCGGTTGCGAGATCTGCTGCGTAAAGATCAGAGTATGACCGTCAGTGGTATGTGGCATGACGCGCTGCACATTAATTTCCGGGCGGCACCCGATCTGTTCTTGTGGGATGGGCAAACTATCCCGGTACAACTGAATTACCGTTTTCCTGCGGAAAGCTGGATTGATGAAGATCATTCGTTCCTGAATGTGATGCTCAATGGCACGTTTCTGCGTAATCTGACGGTGGATAAAACCGGCCTGTTGCAGCATCTCTGGCAGAAACTGGGTGGGGATATCCGTCAGGAGAGCTATACGCTGAAGATCGATCCTTATCTGATTTACGGCTACAACCAGTTCCAGCTTTATTTCAATATTCACGCTAAAGCGGATGCACCCTGTGGTGTGCTGTTGAGCAACAACATCAAAAGCCAGATTATTGACAGTTCTTTCATCGATCTGACCAAGACTCGTCATTTCACGATGTTGCCGAATCTGTCTTATTTCATTGGTGCCGCTTATCCGTTCTCCCGCCTGGCCGACTATGCCCAGACGGTGATGATGTTGCCGAAGGCACCTTCCAATGTGGAAATCAGCCTGTTGCTGGATCTGGCTGGTCGCGCTGGTGATTCCACCGGTGTCAGTCTTAACCATAATCATGTGATGTTTGGTATGCCGGCTTCTGCAGTCGAGCGCCAAAAGCTCGACAACAGTGATGTGCTGGCCGTGAGTTCACTTCAGCAGACCGGGTTTAATCAGCAGATGCTGGCCGACTCCCCCTACAACGCCAATGGACATACGCTGGGTGTCAGTACGCCGAATGTCTGGGAACATCTGCGTAACTTGTTGAGCGGCGATTGGGGACGTACATCAATGGAGGCGGATCGCTATTTTTCGTCTAACGGCGACTGGCGAGGTTTTATCAGTTATCGCTCACCGTGGAACCCTAAACGTGTAGTGGTGATGGCTACCGGCAGCAGTGACGAACAATTACTGAAGCTCTATGGCGATCTGAATACTTCCCATATTAATGCGGCGATCCGTGGTGATACCACCATTATCACAGATGAAAATGGTGCGCGCAGTTTCCGGGTCGGTCCACAGTTTCCTCGTGGTGAAATGCCCTGGTATCTGATGCTTGTCTGGTACGCCAGCCAGCATTCTGCCTTGTTAGCCGTGCTGGGGCTGTTACTGGCCACAATACTGGGAGTGGGACTGACCGGCGTATTGAAACGACAGGCGGAAAAAAGGATGTCTTCCCGGCATGATTCGGACACAAAATAAGAATAAGCGAGCCACCATGATGAAGATGACTACATTAACAGCCAGAATTCGCCAGGCGTTATGTTTGACCAGTGTCATCGTCACCAGCGCATTTTCGTTGTCTGCGCTGGCGACAGAAGCCAACCCGGTGCTGAAAGCGCTGTTTGATCAGGCGGATTATTGGCATCAGCGTTCCCATGATGATCTCGCCCGTGATGCGCTGCAAAAAATCTTGTTGGTTGATGCCAACAACCCACAGGCGCTCTACCTGATGGCGTTATACGCCCAGAATAGCGGCGACAACGCGGAAGCGGCAAAATGGCGTGCACGCCTGACTACGGTGTCGCCTAATAATCCGCTCCTGCAGGCGCTGGATAATGCCCGGCAGTCGGCGGCTATTCCGCCGGCACAGCTGGCGCTGGCTCGCCAACAGGCTCGCAGCGGCAATATTAGTGCATCGCTGCAAACCTGGCGCAATCTGTTTGTCGGGAATCAACCGCCGGCAAGTGTAGCGGCAGAATATTATCTGACCATGGCGGGAGATCCAACGCTTCGCCCACAGGCCATTGATTTATTAAGAGAGTTTGCAAAGTCCCATCCGCAGGATAGCAAGGCGGAAGTGGCGTTGGCCAAGGCGTTGACCTATCAGGATTCGACCCGCCGCGAGGGATTGGCACGCCTCCGTGAACTGGCTTCCGGCAGCGAAGAGGCCGATCAGGCGATGCGTCAGGCGTTGCTGTGGCTGGAGCCGCGAGTGGATGATGCGCCGCTCTACCAGGCCTATCAGCAACGGCATCCCCAGGACAATGCGGTGATGGATTATTACCGTAAGAATGTGGGTGGTGATGAGAAAGGCAAAGGTTTCCAGGCGTTGAACAGCAGTGATTTACCTGGTGCGCAGAAGGCGTTTGAGTCGGCACTCAAAGCTAACCCACAAGATCCAGATGCGCTGGCGGGGATGGGTTATACCGCCCAGCGGCGCGGCGATTTCGCTGCGGCGGCGTCTTATCTGGAGCGTGCATCCCAGTTAGGAGGCAATGACAGCACCCAACGTCATCAACAGGCGGAAGATGCCCGGTTTTATGCCCAGTTGGCCAAAGCTCAGCAGGCGATGAAGACCGGTGACACAGCGCAGGCGCTGACCCTCAGTGAGCCGCTGGTTCAGATGAGCGGCGACAAAGGCGTGGCGGCGAAACTGTTCCGCGCTGATGTGTTGCGTCGCACCAATAAGATGGATCAGGCAGAACAACTTTATCGCAGCGTGCTGCAAACGAATGCGGATAACCGTAACGCCAAAGAAGGGCTTTATTATGTGTTACGGGAGCAAAATCGCGTAGCGGAAGCGAATGCCCTGGTTGCGTCCCTGCCGGCGAGCGTGCGTAAAAGTATCGAGCCTCACCCGGTGGACAATGGCGATCCGGTGCGCAATGAAGCCAAACAAGCGCTGGCGGCGGGCAATACCTCGAAGGCGATACAGTTATTGCAACAGGGCATCCAGCGTTTTCCGCACAATAGCTGGTTACGGCTCGACCTGGCGCGTATTTACCATCAGCAAGGCGATATGAATGCAGCCACAGCCCTGATGCAGCCGCTATTTCGGTCCGATGCCAGTGCTGATGAGCTGTATGCCGCCGCACTGTTTGCCAGTGATAATCATGCCTGGCAACAGGTGCGCCTCCTTTTGTCGCGGATCCCGGCTCGTCGTCAGAATACCGCCACTCGCGAGCTGGCGCAGCGGGCCAACTTTAATTTGCAGATGGCGACCGCACAGGTTTACTTGTCGGATGGTGAAAACGCTGCCGCTGCCAATACGTTGCGGGCGCTGACGGTGACGCCACCAGAGAATCCGGTCGATGCCGGTAATCTGGCACGGTCGCTGGCCGCTGCGGGCGATATCGGTACCGCAGTCACGGTGGTGCGTAATAATATGCAGCGAGGCGTTCAGGGGAATGCCGGGGATTATGCCGCTCAGATCAGCGTGTTGAATCAGGCGGGATTATCTGATGAAGCGCGAGCCTGGCTTAGCCGACCAGAACTGGCGGCACGCAGTACCGCGTCGCAACTGGATGCGTTGAATACTGGCTTTGTGATTCAGGATGCGGACCGCCTGCGGGAGAATAAGCAGTATGCTGCGGCCTATGACAAACTGGCTCGTGCTCTGCAACAGCAGCCAAAGAATATCGACTTGATGTTTGCCATGGCGCGGCTCTATCAAGCTGGCAAGATGAACAAAGAGGCGGCGGAAGTCTATGCTTTCCTGATGACCCATGATACCCCGCAGCAGGATGCGCGAGTCGGAGCCATCAATATTGCGCTGGCGCAGAATAATGTAGCGGAGGCACGGTCGCTGGCGAATGGTCTGCAAGGTGAACAGACGCCAGCCCGTCTGTTGCTGATGGCCCGAATATCGGATGCCGAGGGCAATAAAGAACAGGCTCTCGCTTATCTGCGCGCCGCCCGTGCGAAAGCGGTGGGACTGGAAGGCGTAGCCCCCGGCAAGGCACCGGCGATCGGCGGACTGAGTGTGACGGATAATCCATTTATCAATCGTACCGAGTTGGTTTCTAGCCGTACTACCGCTCAGCCCGTTTATCGTAACGTGATGCCATGGCAGCAGATCGCCGGGAGTGATCCCAATGCACTGATTACCACCGCTGGTGATAAGCAAGTGACCTCACAGCAGGTCGAAACTTTTAATCAGATTAACCGCATGATGGATGATCTGGAGCATGACACCGGCAGTTGGTTGCAAGCCGGGGTGCAGATGCGGAGTCGGGATGGCGAGTCGGGCCTGGGCAAGCTGACAGAGTTCAAAGCCCCACTGACCTGGTCCAGCGGATCGTTTGGCGATACGCGCATTAATTTTACCGCGACGCCGGTGACACTCAGTGCCGGAACGGTGGATGCCACCAACAGTTGGCGTTTTGGTTCCGGGGCAACGTCGCAGGTATCGCCTAGTAGCCAGCATGCCTCCGGTACAGAGCTGAATTTGTCCATGACCGGCAAAAAATACAAGTTGGATCTGGGCAGTACTCCATTGGGGCAAGATCTGAGTACCGTATTGGGTGGCGTGCAGTGGTCACCGAAGCTGACGGACTACCTCACGCTGGTGTTGACCGGGGAACGACGTGCGGTGACCGACAGCCTGCTGTCTTATGTGGGGGCTCGTGATTCATTCAACGGCAAGCATTGGGGGCAGGTTACCAAGAACGGCGGCAGTGTACTGCTTAGCTACGATAATGGAGATGTGGGCTTTTACGGCGGTGCCGGTGCTTACGACTACATGGGGGAGAACGTAAAAAGTAATACCGGTGTGATGGCCAATGCCGGTGTCTATGTCCGTCCGTATCATGACCGCAATCATGAGCTGAAAACCGGTATCAGCATGAGCTGGATGAATTTTGCCAATAACCTCAGTTATTACAGTTATGGGCAGGGAGGCTATTTTAGTCCACAGGACTACGTATCGCTGTCGTTTCCGGTGGAATGGCGTCAGCGATATGATGATTTAAGCCTTAAAGCGGGCGTTTCTATCGGTTATCAATCCTTCTCTCAGGATCGCAGCGCCTATTATCCGAATAATCCGGGCTTGCAGAGTGCGCTGGAGATCACTAATGCCACAGAGTCCTATTATTCTGGAGACAGCAAAAGCGGTATTGGTTATAACGCCCATCTCGGGGCGGATTATCGGATTAACAAAGAGATGACCATTGGCGGACAGATGGGATATGACACCTACGGCAGTTATAACGAAACAGTAGCCCAACTCTATTTCCGTTATGGGCTTGGGGATAAATAAGCATGAATGAACGTCAGCAACAAACCCTGAGTTATTATCGTCAGCAGCAGTTTCAACCTGGTTGGGTAAGCCTTCTTAATGTGGTGATCGAAGGGATGATAGAAAATGCTGGCGAACAGGATGCTATCACTTTTCTGTACCAGGCTGGCGAGCAACTGGCCGAACGCTATCCTCTGAAGGACGCGGTTACGGTGGAAGGGCTGGAGTGTGAAATTAACCGTGTCCTGGCAATATTTCACTGGGGATGTGTGGATATTCAGCCGAGTGAGCAGGCGCTGGATATTTTTCATCTGGCATTGCCCGATGATGATAATCGACGGCTAAAGGGCAAACAATGGCGAATGGCGATGGGTGCGGTTCTGCAGGGACTCTATTCCCGCTGGTTATCCGCCCAGAATGGGAATGATCATATATTGCTGTCTTGTGAGAAAACAGACAGTGATGTTGTTTTGTTATTTCGTTATCAGAACGCGGCAAGAGGAACGGCACGATGAAACCGGCATGGCGTTGCGGGTGGGTAATGTTACTGATGGTTTTCTTCAGTACATCGGCAACAGCAGCCAGCGGCTGGGAAAGTTATAAAAGCCGTTTTATGATGACTGATGGGCGTATTCAGGATACGGGTAATAAAGGTATCAGTCACACGGAAGGGCAGGGATTCGCCATGTTGCTGGCAGTGCATTATGATGATCGCCGTGCGTTTGATAGCCTGTGGAACTGGACTCGTACTCATCTGCAAAACCCGGGTAATAACCTGTTTTACTGGCGTTATGTTCCGTCTGCCGCGAATCCGGTGGCAGATAAGAATGATGCCTCAGATGGTGATGTGCTTATTGGATGGGCGCTACTGAAAGCCGGAGAGAAATGGCGAGATAAACAGTATCTGCAAGCATCAGACGTTATTCAGAAAGCCATCGTAGCCCACAATATCATCCGATTTGCAGGACGAACGGTGATGCTGCCTGGTGCTGTCGGTTTTAACAAAAATAGTTATGTGATTCTCAACCCGTCTTATTTTCTGTTTCCAGCCTGGCGTGATTTTGCCAGACACAGCCACCTTCAGGTATGGAGTCAGTTGATTGACGATGGCATGGCCTTGCTGAGCGACATGCGTTTTGGCGAGGTGGCTTTACCGGTTGATTGGGTAGCGCTCAATGCGGATGGAAGTATGGCGCCAGCAACTGCCTGGCCGGCACGTTTTAGTTATGATGCCATCCGCATCCCCTTGTACCTCTACTGGTATGACGCCAAAACGCTGGCGTTGGTGCCTTTCCAGCTTTATTGGCGGAATTATGCCCGCTTGCGGACACCTGCCTGGATCGATGTGCTGAATAACCGTACTGCGCCTTACAATATGCAAGGCGGATTGCTGGCAGTGCGCGATCTGACAATGGGTGACATCAGTGATGTAACGGATAGTCTCAGTCCATCCGAAGATTACTATTCAGCCAGTTTGCACCTGTTAGTCTGGTTGGCCAGCGGCAAATAATCATCGGCATCTGTTCTGGGGGCGTTTCCCCCGGAACAGGTTTCGCCATTCTCTCCTGAGTCTCATATAAAGCAGCGAATTTTAGCCATCGTTAACTGAACGAACGCGTGCTTTCATCCCCTCTCCCCACGGCGTTAGTCCCGCCGGATGCTTCTATCAGCGGCGAAAATAGTTGTTGTTTCGGTAATGCTGTTCACTTGCGTTGATTGTCGGAAGAGAACCGGAAATGCAGCTCCCGCAGCGATATCTCACTTTGTGGTTACCCTGGGATCATGGTGCCTTAACGCTGACAAGTATTATGGTCATCAAGGCTTTTTGTGCGAAATGTTGCTTGTAATTTACATTAATGTTTATTTCTCTGCTGATGCAGAAGCGATTCAGCTCTTGTTTTTAACCAATGTCTCACAAACTAAAGTTATAAAAGATGTTCGCTTTGTTAGGGCAATGTTATTTTCCTGCGCAATCACTGGTGGCATGTTTTATCCGTTTTTTACCTACTGGTGTTTTCCTATCAAAGGGTATAAATATGAAAAAATCAATATTTAAAAGTTTATATTTTCAGGTGCTTACAGCTATAACACTCGGTGTTCTGTTAGGCCATTTTTACCCCGAGATGGGTGAGCAAATGAAACCTCTGGGTACTGGATTTGTTAAATTAATCAAAATGATTATTGCCCCAGTCATTTTTTGTACCGTTGTCTCGGGTATCGCTGGCATGGAAAGTATGAAGTCGGTCGGTCGTACCGGTGCGATTGCCTTACTCTATTTTGAAGTCGTCAGTACGTTTGCACTGATGATTGGTTTGCTGGTAGTTAACATCCTTCAGCCTGGCGCGGGGATGAATATCGACCCGGCTACTCTGGATGTTTCATCGGTTTCCTCTTATGCCAGCCAGGCTTCGCAGCATGGTGTGATCCCATTCCTGATGGATGTGATACCGTCCAGCGTGATTGGTGCCTTTGCCAGCGGTAATATTTTGCAGGTATTGCTGTTTGCCGTGATGTTTGGTTTTGCGCTGCATCATCTGGGTGAGAAAGGCGAGCTGGTGTTCAATTTTATCGAAAGCTTCTCCAAAGTGATTTTCGGTATCATTAATATGATCATGCGTCTGGCACCGCTCGGAGCCTTTGGAGCCATGGCCTTTACCATCGGTAAATATGGTGTGGGTTCGCTGTTACAGCTCGGCCAGCTGATCATCTGTTTCTACATTACCTGTGTGCTGTTTGTGGTGTTTGTACTGGGTACTATTGCCAGAATTACCGGCTTCAGTATCTTTAAGTTTATCCGTTACATTAGAGAAGAACTGTTAATCGTGCTCGGCACTTCTTCCTCCGAATCCGCCCTGCCACGCATGCTGGATAAAATGGAAAAGGTAGGTTGTAAGAAGTCGGTAGTGGGTCTGGTGATCCCAACTGGTTACTCTTTCAATCTGGACGGTACGTCTATTTATCTGACCATGGCGGCAGTGTTTATTGCTCAGGCAACTAATGCGCACATGGATATCTGGCACCAGATTACTCTGCTGGTGGTGCTGCTACTGTCATCAAAAGGTGCCGCAGGTGTAACGGGCAGTGGATTCATCGTTTTGGCGGCCACGATTTCTGCGGTAGGTCATCTGCCGTTGGCGGGTCTGGCGCTGATTCTGGGTATTGACCGTTTCATGTCTGAAGCTCGTGCATTAACCAATTTGGTGGGAAATGGTGTGGCGACAGTGGTTGTCGCTAAACTGTGTAACCAGCTGGATGAAAAACAGCTGGATGATGTCCTCTCCGGTCGTGAATCGAGTCAGGGCCTGGAGTCCCGCGTATCCTGATTTCGCCTGCCTGAACTTACCCTGCCTTTTACCCACGGCGCCTGTCAGTGCCGTGGGTAAATTTCATCCAATTCGTGTTAACGTTAAGCAATATCAACTTTTTTACTATTATTTTATCCTGCTGAGTGACATAGGCAAAAGCGTGCGGTCTAACGGAATGGTACACTTTGCCTCTCCTTTTGTGTGGTGCACAGACATAAGGTGATGGGATAAGTGTCACTGACATTCACAAAAAACATATCGTATTGGATAGTGATTAAAGTAGGGGTTCACATGCAGGGCACCAAAATAGGTCTTTTAGTTGGTGGAATGTTGCTGGCGGTTGTCAGCGGTAACGTGCAGGCTGAAACGCTACAACCGGATCCTGCCTGGCAACAGGGAAAACTGGATAATGGTTTTACCTGGCAACTATTGAGCACTCCCCAGCGCCCCAGTGACCGAATCGAATTACGTCTGGTGATAAATACCGGGTCGCTGTCAGAAAATGCACAGCAAGCAGGCTTTTCCCATTTTATTCCCCGCCTGGCACTGACGCCCGGTGAGCATTTCTCTGCGGGACAATTACCATCACTTTGGCAGTCAGCGGATAGTGATCATCCACTGCCACCTGCCACCACATCTTATGATTTCACCTCCTACAATTTGAGTTTGCCGAATAATCGTCCTGAGTTATTGAAGGATGCACTGAACTGGCTGGCAAATACGGCGGGTCAACTACAGATTACGGATAATCGGATTGCCATAGCGTTGAAAACGATGGACCCGGTGACAACCGCACCGGCCAACCCACGGGATCCCAGCTGGCATTATCGCCTGATGAAGGACTCCACACTGCTGGCGCATAATCCTGATCAGCCGATGAAAATTCCGGTTACCACTGAACAGTTGTCCCAGTTTTATAAAACCTGGTACACCCCGGATGCCATGACGCTGTATGTGGTAGGGAATGTAGATAATCGCAGTATCATCGAGCAGATTAATAACGTCTTCGCAAAATTACACGGCAAGCGCGTATCACCATCACCTATGCCAACATTGTCGCCAATTCCGTCGGAACCCGTCATCTTGATGAGTAGCAATGCGAAGCAGGACACGATTTCTCTGGTCTGGGATAGGCCCTGGCAAAAGATTCGAGACTCACAGGCGCTAGCCCGTTACTGGCATAGCGATCTGGCGCGGGAAGCGCTGTTCTGGCATATGCAACAGGCACTGAAAGAAAGCCCTCTGAAAGACACCAACATACGCTTTGATTGTAATGTGATGTATGGCCGGGCACAGTGCGCCATTCATCTGGATAATGTCACCAGTGAATCAGTTGAACAAGACGTCGTGTTTCTGGCAAAAGAACTGGTTTATTTACGGGATAAAGGTTTATCCCAAGCTGAGTTCGATACATTGCTGTCCCGTAAAACCGATGAGCTCAGCAAATTATTTGCTACCTATGCCCGTACCAGCACCGATATTCTTATGGAACAGCGATTGCGCTCACAGAGAAATGGCGTCGTCGATATCGCCCCGGAGCAATATCAGAAACTACGTCATGACTATTTGTCCTCAATCACACTGGAAATGTTGAATCAGGAGTTACGTCAGCAATTTTCTCAAGATGCTACGCTAGTGATGGTACAAAAGCAGGGGGAGCCGGAGGTCAACATAAAAGCGCTGATGGAAACGTATAACCGCCTGATGAAACCAGCTGAAGGCGCGTCTCCTGCCGCGGTGGAAACGCCCGGAGAAGCGGCTCCGGCAACCTAATGAACGGCGCTGATGCAGTCGGCCTGAAGCTGATCGCTTGCGCGTAACGTGATATAGAAAGCGCATGAGGATGCTCTCCTCTGGAGTGCGCTTCTTTCATGCGTTCTCCGGCACCTGGGGTGACGGAGAACGATTATGAGTGATGCTATACCCAGGCTGGCATGGCGTCTGGCGGAATGATGGCACCGCGATGCTGAATGACCGTACTGGCGGTAAGGTGCCCACGTTTGGCTGCCTCTTCTGCACTGCCACCATTCAACCGCACTGCCAGATAGCCAGCGCTGAATGAATCACCTGCGGCGGTAGTATCAATGACCTTTTCTTTCGGTAACCTGATGGCTGGAACATTTAGCAGTTGCGGTTCACCTTTCAGAGAAATAATGCAGGAATCCGCACCGCGTTTCACCACGACCTCCGTTACACCCAGCTTGTGGGTACGTGCCAGCACCTCTTCTATCGGCTGCTTGCCCCACAGCATGTCTTCATCATCCAGCGTCAGGAAGGCGATATCAGTACAAGAGAGCATGTCGGTATAGGCTTGCCGGGTCTCTTCTTCGCTTTGCCACAGGCGTGGGCGGTAGTTGTTGTCAAAAATGACTTTTCCACCGTTGGTGCGACAAGCGCGTAGCACGGACATCAGACGCTGACGGCTGGTCGGGTTAAGGATGGCCAGACTGATACCGCTCAGGTAGATATACTCGAATTGTGACAAATGCTTACTGATGGTTTCAGCATCATCACTTTCCAGCCAGTAACGGGCGGCGGCATCGTTACGCCAGTAATAGAACGTTCTCTCGCCGCTGGCATCGGTTTCGATAAAATACAGGCCTGGCAGCTTGTCATTCATACGCTGGATCAAATCGGTTTTGACACCTTCACTCTGCCAGGCGGCTATCATTTCTGTACTGAAAGAGTCGGTACCCAGCGCGGTCACGTAGTGGACATCCAGCGCGTCGGGCTTTACCTGACGTGCAATATATACGGCAGTATTCAGAGTATCACCGCCAAAGCCGCGGCTGAGATCCGCACCTTTTTGCGACAGTTCAATCATGCATTCGCCAATGATGGCAATGTTTTTTTTAGTCATGACAAGCCGGCCTGTTTGAAAAAGTAAATCGGTAAGTAACCAGGAAAAAGTCAGCGCCAGTCTCAACATTACACTGCGTAGAGTCAAGAGCGATGAAACGATGTTTTATTTTTTCATGATGTGGATCGGAAAACCAGCAGTTTCCCAATCCGGTACACGGCGTGCCTGGCGCAGTGGTGTTATTTTTTACGCAGTTCAGTTACAGGCTGACCACCGATTCCCCAGTTGTCGGTATCCACTTCATCAATCACGACCATGGTGGTGGCAGGATTTTTCCCCAGGGTATCTACCAGCACTTGTGTTACCCCTGCAATCAGCTGTTTCTTCTGCTCTGCCGTTGCTCCGTCTTTGGTGATTCTGATATTAACGAAAGGCATATTTTCTCCTGTCTGTTCGGGTAATAAAGTACAAAAATCGTTACGGAGCGTGACGCCTATTTCGGCGGAACACCGTCATCCCCTGTGTTATCGTCTTTATCTTCTGACGTTGCAATCCATGCCGCACAAAATAGTATTAGCCGAGCAAAAAAGTAGAAGAAAGTCATCAGGCCGATGACAGAGCCAAATGCGGCGCCGGAAGGTGAACGGGCAAGCCAGGGAAGTGCCACCGTCATGGCGAACTTCAGTATCTCGAAACCGATAGCTGCCATCAGTGTGCCGCGCAGTAGTGCGCTGTGTTGGGGTTTGGTGTGTGGCAACACCCACAGTATCCAGATAAATAACAGATAGTTGGCGAATATGGAGATAGACAGTGTGATCAGTGTCATCACGGGTCGCAACCATTCGATGCCGTCCAGACCCAACGCAATAACGATGGTGTTTTGTGCGGTACCCGCCACTGATGTCAGGAACAAGGTGATAATCAGGGCGATGAGCAGCCCAATCAGCGAAAAGAAATCGCGCAGGTACTGAAAATAGAGTTTCTCTTCATCATGTGGTTTACGTTCCCAGACATCACGAGATTGGGCATGGATCGCTTCACGCAGATTACCCATCCAGTTAACGCCGGAATACAGCGCAATCAGTAAACCGGTAATACCTACGGTAGTACGTTGTTGCACGGCGGTATTGACCGTGTTTTTCAGCGTATTGGCCAGGTTGGGATCACTGATGGTATTAACGATATGGTTGATCAGTTCCGCCAGCATATCCGGATTGGAGGCCAGCACAAAGCCCGCCGCCGCGAAAGAAACCATCAAAATGGGAATCAGAGACAAAAAAGAGAAATAGGTGATGGCTGCGCCAAACTGATTCCCCATCCGGTCATTAAAGCGTTCCCCGGCTCGGATAAAGTGCGCTACGCTAGGGACCGTTTTTAGCCGGTCACTCCACCGTTTCATCCGTGACAGCAATGATGTGGGATCTGGCGTGTTGCCATTACTCTGAATTTTCGGTGTGGTACGTTGTCGGTCTGGCATCGCTGGCATGACATTATCTCCTGAATACGGTCATCCATCCTATGGATTATAACTGACATCACGATAACTCCGGTTTTTTGTGCGCTGCACGTGGGTTGGTCAAATACTCGGTGATCAGTGCAATAATTGATATGGTATCAATTAGCGCTGAAAGTCTTGACCGGCTTGTTTATACTGCTGATTCTTGCTGTTAACACTAATCTTTCGTTTAACACGTTTGCCCCGCAAACGTTAATGTTAAGTGAGTCAATCTCTCATGCCTGCTCTGTCGCCGCCAGAACCATCACTGAGCGCGTTGCGCCTTAATGTGTGTATTGCTTCCGTGGTGATGTTTAACTTTGCCAGTTATCTGACCATTGGTTTACCGCTGGCGGTTTTGCCTGGTTATGTTCACGACCATCTTGGTTACAGCCCATTTTGGGCCGGGTTGGTGATCAGCCTACAGTATTTCGCTACCCTATTGAGTCGCCCGCATGCTGGACGTTATGCGGATGAAAAAGGCCCTAAAAACGTTGTGGTACTGGGGTTGGCAGGGGCGTTATTGAGTGGGGTTTTCTATGCGCTGGCGGCCTGGAATGATGCTTCGCCGGTGCTGGCATTATTATTGCTGTGTATGGGGCGCATCATTCTGGGTATCGGTCAGAGTTTTGCCGGTACCGGGGCGACGTTGTGGGGCATCGGAGTGGTGGGGGCACGGCATATTGGCCGAGTGATTTCATGGAACGGTATTGCAACCTATGGGGCGATGGCGGTGGGAGCGCCGCTGGGGGTGTGGATTTACCATCTGGGCGGACTGATGCTGTTGGCAAAGGTCATTATGCTGGTGACAACCGCCGCCATTCTGCTGGCGCTGCCACGACAGGCCGTAAGCGCCACACCGGGGAAAAAATTACCGTTTCGCGAAGTGCTGAGCAAAGTATGGGTATATGGCGTTATTCTGGCCCTGGGCTCGGCCGGATTTGGTGTTATCTCCACTTTTATCACTTTGTTTTATGACGATAAACATTGGGAAGGGGCCGCATTGACGCTGAGTATTTTCAGCTGTGCTTTCGTCGGAACTCGTTTACTGTTTCCTAATGTGATTAACCGATTTGGTGGTTTGGCGGTTTCTTTCGTGTGCTTTGTGGTTGAAGGTGTGGGGTTGCTGCTGGTGTGGCTGGCAATATATCCCGCCATGGCGGAAGCCGGGGCCTTTCTGGCGGGTGCGGGATTTTCGCTGGTTTTCCCCGCATTGGGTGTCGTTGCCGTGAAAGCGGTATCACCACAAAATCAAGGCAGTGGGCTGGCAACCTACACTATTTTCCTCGATCTCTCCCTGGGTATTGTGGGCCCGGTGGCCGGTGTGCTGATGGGATACACTGGTGTCGCGTCAATTTACCTCGCCGCGGCATTGTTGTTGCTGGGGGGAGTATTGCTGATCTGGCGGTTGTACCGACGTTCCCTGATTGTGCCGGAAGACACGTTAAGACGAGTGTAATCCTGTGATATCAGTGTCAGGGCCGTTTACGACCCTGATCCTTGTCAATGGAGTTTCAGCGTACTGATAATGCTTTCCGCATCGCTTTGTGCCTGCTGTTGATCGCCTGCGGGTAGGGTAATTTGTAATGTCATCAGGTGGTTATCCACTTTACCTAGTACGACGGAAGAATAGGCTTTCTGTCCGCCGCTGGTGATGATGCTGTCCAACTGCTGTAGTTTCTGTCCGTCTATCTCAATCGCTTTGTTGGTCACTACCTGGAGGTTGGCGTCACGAGTACGTTGCTGATCCTCCAAACGTTGGCTCAGTACGGCCAGCGTGTCAGGCGTGTTGCCGTCCAAAATAACGATCACGGCTTTTTGGCCATTTGAGTTGGCATAGACATGCATATTGTTCGACTGAGTGCTGAGCTTACCGCTTTGGTCGCTCAGGCCTGCCGGTAAGATAAACGACAGTTTCCCCGACAGTAGAGTAACCGTTTGTCCCGCTGATTTTTCGGCCGTTGCACTTTTACTTTGCACCGGGGTGTTTTTGTCACTATTTCCGTCGCACGCTGCCAGCGTTGCCGCCAGCAGACCGATTCCGAGGTATTTTGCTATATTCGGCATTGGGTCCCTTCTTTTGTCAATAAAACCGATACGGTGTTATGGCACCCGATTCAGGCAGTAAAAACAAGCGTTTTGTTGTCACAAACCCTGTCTTGTACCGGTAAAACCTGACAAAGAAGATAATTTTCCGGTTATTCCGAAATCAGTTTTCGCTTTGAACTGCCGGATAAGGGGTATCTTTTCCCTGCCGACTCAGGCGCCGGAGCAGCATATTCAGCGCTACACCATACATTGGCAGGAAAAATATCGTACAGATCGTGATTTTGAATGCATAGTCCACCATCGCGATCTCTCCCCAGTGTGTTGACATAAACGGGTTTGTACTGTGGTAAAACGCGATAAAGA
Source organism: Prodigiosinella aquatilis (assembly GCA_030388725.1). Lineage (NCBI taxonomy): Bacteria > Pseudomonadati > Pseudomonadota > Gammaproteobacteria > Enterobacterales > Pectobacteriaceae > Prodigiosinella > Prodigiosinella aquatilis. The sequence goes on along the minus strand of CP128857.1, from coordinate 4,771,465 downwards.
AAAACGCCATCGTATCAACGAGATTTCCCAGCACGGCAGAGGCCGACGGTGCAACCCACCATGCATGGCGTTGGCGCAAGCGATTGAAGACCTGTACATCCAGAATCTGCCCCAACACGTAGGCCATAAAACTGGCGGAAGCAATACGGGCGACCACGATGTTGACTTCGCTCAGCACACCAAAACCCTGCCAGGCTCCCTGATAAAACAGTGAGGAAATCAGGTAGGAAATCATCAGGGCCGGTATCATTACCGCCAGGATAATGCGGCGTGCCAGCGGTGCGCCGAAAATTCGTACTGTTAGATCGGTTGCCAGGAAGATAAATGGAAAGGTAAACGCGCCCCAGGTGGTATGAAAACCAAAAATCATGATAGGGAGCTGTACTAGGTAGTTACTGGACGTGATGATCAGAACATGGAATAGCGACAACCAGCATAGGGCGGTGAGTCGCTGCTGCGGAGTAAATTGAAACATAGTATGACCTTTTTGGTTATTGGGGGGAGGGAACCCAAAAGTAACAAATCTTTTCGCCTCATATTACGGCACGACGCGGCATAATACGCAATTGTCTTATCTTTGCAATGGTTACTTTTCATGCAAGTATTTTGATGGCTTGCACCGGAAAATGCACAAGGTAAACTAGGGCGCTTCTACTCTTTTATTGACTGCAAACACCGCAAACAGAGAATTTTAATGGCTGATGTCTTTACCAACCCGGATAAAACGCTTGATGCGCAGGGACTGCGTTGCCCGGAGCCGGTGATGATGGTACGCAAAACCGTGCGACAGATGGAAACGGGTCAAACGCTGCTGATCATCGCCGATGATCCTGCTACTACGCGTGATATTCCAGGTTTTTGCCGCTATATGGAGCACGAGTTGCTGGCCCAGATGACAGAGCAACTGCCTTATCGTTATCTGCTGCGTAAAGGCCAGTAAAATACCCTGTATCGTGTCTACAGGGCGCTGAACACCTGATGATATTTAGCGCCCTTTGCAATATTAATCCCGTTTGCGCAGTAGCCGCAGTGCATTGGCAGTAACCAGCGCGGTGGCGCCGGAGTCTGCCAGCACCGCCAGCCATAATCCGGTAATACCCATCAGCGTGGTAATCAGAAATACCGCTTTTAGTCCCAGCGCGATAGCCACATTCTGACGGATATTACGGTAGGTCGCCCGGGATAAATCGATCATTGTTACCAGCGCAGTCAATCGGCTATGGGTTAAGGCAGCATCTGCTGTTTCCAGTGCCACATCCGTGCCGTTGCCCATAGCGATGCCGATCGTTGCGGCTTTCATCGCCGGGGCGTCGTTAATGCCGTCACCCACCATGGCAGTGGCGTATTGCCGATTCAGTGCATTGACCGCCTCGACCTTATCCGTCGGGAGTAGACCGGCACGATAGTCAATTCCCAACGTTTGCGCGATAGCGGCGGCAGCACGCGTATTGTCACCCGTTAGCATCACACATCGGATTCCCATACTGTGCAATGATTCAAGTGCGGCGCTGGCATCCGGACGTACTCCGTCACGTAATGCCAGTAAGCCCAACATCTGGTTTTCCTCTTGTACTGCCACCACGGTTTTACCTTCCCCTTCCAGCCGCTCAATCTGCTGTTGCCACACAGGTGTGAGGACGTCGTTAGGCAATCGGGAAGATGAACTGACCTGAATCTGTTTGCCATTAACCCGGCCTTCCACACCGATGCCAGCTTGTGTGCGACGAGCTTCGGCGAAAGGCAGCAACTTACTGCTCGCTTGTGCCCGCTGGATAATCGCCTGTGCCAACGGATGGTGTGAGCCGGATTCTACGGCGGCGGCACGGCCCAGCAACGCCATCTCACTGACCATTTCTGCGGGTATGATATCCGTTACTTGTGGTTTTCCCTCGGTCAGTGTGCCGGTTTTATCGAATGCGATAACACGTAACGTGCCGAGAGATTCCAGGGCAGCACCGCCTTTGATCAGTGCGCCACGGCGTGCCGCCGCTGCCAGCCCGGCAGTAATCGCCGCTGGTGTCGAAATGACCAATGCGCAGGGGCAACCGATCAACAGTAGCGCCAGTCCACGGTAAATCCAGGGTTGCCAGAGTTGCGACAGCAACAATGGAGGAACGATCATCACCAGCAGCGAAATCAACATGATGGCGGGAGTGTAATAGCGACTGAAGCGGTCGATAAAACGTTCAATGGGGGCCCGACGTTCTTCGGCTTCTTCAATCAGTTGCAACATACGGTCAATAGCATTGTTTCCCGGTTGGGATACCACTTCCAATTGCACCACGTGATCAACACACAGACTACCCGCTGCGATCCGGCTTCCCTGATGATGTTCAACCGGGATGGATTCACCGGTAATGGCACTTTCATCAAAGCTGGCGTCAATGGTCAGCAGTCGGGCATCGGCAGGTAGCCGGCCACCGGGAGACACTTCAATAATATCGCCGGGAATCAGCTCGGTGAGAGGAACGGTAACTCGCTTCTGTCCACGAAGAGTAACGGCCTCTTCCGGTAGTAATTTCATTAATGCGCTAACGCCGCTTCTGGCTCGTTGCGCCGCGTACGCTTCCAATCGTTCACCCAACATGAACAGTAACAACACTACCGTGGCCTCGGTAATAGCGCCGATAAGCAACGCACCCAGTGCCGCTACGCTCATCAGGGTTTCAATGGCAAAGGGGGAACCTGACCGGGTAAGCTGCCAGGCTTTTTTTATAACCGGTATCAGGCCGACTAACGTTGTGGCGAAAAAGGCTGCTTCACTCTTAGAGGGTGAGATAAACGATATCATCCAGCTTGCCATCGCCAGCAGAGCGAACAGGATTAAGAAACCGTTGCCCTGCATAACGCTGGAAGGTTGGGAAACAGATGAGGAGGATGTATCCGTGGTCCGAAGCGTAAATCCGACATTGTGAACGGCTTGCTGAACCTGTTCTCGTACATCGGTACGGGCATCGACGACCAGTTTTTCGGTAGCGAACAGCACGTTGACCTGATCAATGGTGGGAATATATTTTACAGCGGTTTCGATTTTTCTGGCACAACTGGGGCAATCCATGCCGTTGATTATCCAACTGAAACGTTGGCGGGAGAGAGAAGCTCGCTCGTCGCTGTCGGGGTCATCGGTATCGGCATTGCCGCTGTCATCCGATGCGCTGTGGGCGCCATCACGCTCGGTCGCCGCTATCGGATTGAGCGACGCGGCGATTGCTGGACAGCCAGTATGCGCCGACGCCGCAGAAGCCGGTTTGTGATGGTGGCCACAACGGCAGCGAGGGGTTTCAGTATGGTGATGAGGATGCATAGGTTACTCCTGTTTGATAGTCATTCTCATCGGAAACTTTACACCGTCATACCTGAGGAAACCAGTAGTCAGCCCGTTTAAAAATAGAGCGATTTAACAATCAGAAAGTGGCCACCAAAATAGCAGGCCGCCACAATGGCACGCTGGGCTCGGAAGCTGATGCGAAAGTGCTGGATCAGCCAGATAGCATGACCAATGAACAGCAGCCCTGTACCCACCAGCAACGAGAAATTGTAATCGGTACCCAGCGAGAAGTAATGTTCCCCTGCCACCCAGACCATGATGGTGGTCATCACCACAAAGGCGCAAACCAGCCAGCGTTGGGTACCCAGTTGTTGCCACAACACGGCAATCAGTAGCGCAGCAAGAATTATCAGCACTAGCGGCAGCGGCCAGAAGAAGCTCAGGGATAATTGCGAAGAGAGAAAACTCACCGTATAGAGCAGGTGCGCCATAAAATAGGCACCGATGGCAAACTGCAAGCGCTGGGTGGGAAGCAACAGCAGCGCATCACCAATCAGTGTTGCCAGCAGTCCTGCTATCACCAGATATCCCGGGACGCTAGGGATAGGGGTTTGCCAGGCCAAAGCAACCAGTAACAACAGTGTCACGGGCTTGAACAGCCAGCGCTGCCAGACGGGGCCACGGTAGCTGGCGTCGACGTACAACCAGCCAGAGAAGAGAACAGCAATAAAAGACCACAGCATAGATTGTCCTTGATTCAGTTAATTGACCGGTCGAAAAAACACTGACGACAGCAAGCAGCTTGCAGTCAGCCCTGGACAAGCCGTTTTCATCGTTTGTCATCAGGTGATGTTCTCCCCAGTGTAGGGACTGTTAGCGGGATCAACAACATCGGTAACGGCTAATGCGAGGCGGCAAGCTTCATGTTATGTTAACGGCCAGTTTTTTTGTAGCGCATGACATAACAAGTGTTGGCAATATGTCGAAGGAGAGGGTTGTTGCATGAGCACTGAACCTGCACTTTACCGTATTCAGTTTATAAATAACGGCAAGAATTATCAGCTCTATGTGCGAGAATTGGTACCGAGCAATCTGTTCGGCTTTATTGAAATTGCCGATTTTGTTTTCGATAGCCAATCAACGCTACTGGTTGATCCCTCAATTGAGAAACTGAAAACCGAATTTGCCGGCGTCAGTCGCAGCTTTATTCCGTTACAGGCGGTGATCCGTATCGATGCGGTGACTGAGCGGGACAAGGGTAGTGCGCGGATTTCAGAGCTGGGCGACAATGTTTCCCATTTTCCTTACTTGCCAGGCAAAAATCCCTGAATCTTCTGTTTGGTTACTTCGATTCGTTACACCGAGCCTGGATGAACGTGTTCTCCAGGCTTGGTTGCTATGGCTACCTGTGTTTGCGGGGCGATATGGGCGGTTGTTTTTTCTGCCACGCCAGTAGTTCGAACACACCAAACAGGAAGACGCGCAGCTGAAATGCCCGGTCGAGGGGAGGCGCATCTTTAGGTTGACTGGCTTTGAGCAACAGGAACTGGATGCCGTGCATCAGTATCATGAATCCCATCGCGACGGTCATGAAAATATTCAGCGGCCGGGGGAAAGGAGAGATCAGATTAAAAATCAGAAAACTCCATACTCCGAGCATCAGTAGCCGGCCAAAATTAATCCAAATCGTCATCATTTCCTCTTTGTATCACAATCATGCCATGCCATGCCATGCCATGCCATGCCATGCCATGCCATGCCATGCCATGCCATGCTATTGGCGGATGTAGAGCCGATAAGCCACTTGACCTGCTATCTTTTCCCGGTGCAATAGCCAGTTTTTCGGGATGGTTAGCGTATGATTTTCTGCTTCGGTTTCTATGTAAATCCAGGCTTCTGGCGCCAGCCAGCCTTGCGATTCCAATAGATGGAGGGTGTTGTTAAGCAAGTCTTTGCGAAACGGCGGATCCAGAAAAACGACATCAAAAGGCTCACCCGGCTGCGCCAGCCATTGCCGTGTATCCGTATTGATGACGTTGGCATTTTCTGCCCGGAGTAATGTCAGATTCTGCACCAATTGTCGGGCAATAGTGTGTTCTGTTTCTAATAATGTGGCATGGGCAGCATAACGAGACAGTGCTTCCAGGCCGAGTGCACCACTGCCGGCAAAGCAATCCAGACAACGTGCTTGTTGAATAACCGGTGCCAACCAGTTGAATAATGTCTCACGTACCCGGTCCGTCGTTGGGCGCAATCCGGGACTGTCCGGTACGGGAAGTTTCCTGCCACGCCACTGACCGCCGATAATACGGATCTGGCCAGTTGACGATTTTGCATTTTGTTTTGCCATAGCGTGATGTTTTACCGAATTTCGGTACCGATAGTGGCTCTGCCGTAAAATAGAGTAGCGCTATTCTAACGGCGGTCAGCGGTAGAGGGAATGTATAAGATGACATCGTTATGGTTATCTGGTGCAAAGGATGACTCTTTCGGCTTTTCTCTTCAGTGGGTTTGACATACTTGGTTACGGAGATTGTCGGTCAGAGGTACCGTTCGCTGCGTGTTGCTGTGGTCGGGAAAGTGTTAAACTCGTTGTTTTGTTGACTTCATTGATTATTTATCCGCCGCACTGGGTGGCGAGGAGCGCGATTACAACATGGCAAAAGAGAAGAAGCGCGGATTGTTTTCCTGGCTGGGATTAAAGCGGCAGGAAGAAGAGGACACCGAGCAGCCGCAAGAGAAACCTGATACAGGTGAAACGGTCGATTTGGCTCCGGATGCACCGTTATCAACGGACACCTCTGCACCTCAGCCCTTGACGACGGTGCCGGATGATGAACCCGCGGTCTCGCAGGAAGATGAGAAACAGGTTATCAGTCAACAATCTGACGTCGTGGTGGAAAACGTGACGATTTCGTTATCGTCCGCAGAAGCGGAACCTGATGAACCACCCGTTGTCCCGGAAGATCGTGAAACCAACGCCTTGTCGGAAAAGGAATTGCCACAAGAGATGGACGCCAATCCGGCACCCCAGGAGCGCCCAACCAAAGAAGGATTTTTTGCCCGGCTGAAACGCAGTCTGGTCAAAACCCGACAAAATCTGGGTTCCGGATTTGTCGGATTGTTTCGTGGCAGGAAAATTGATGATGATCTGTTTGAAGCGTTGGAAGAACAACTGATTATTGCTGATGTCGGGGTAGAAACTACCCGTAAAATTATCACCAGTCTTATGGACCATGTCAGCCGTAAGCAGCTTAAAGATACCGATATGCTGATGACCAAACTCAAAGAAGAGATGGCCGGCATTCTGGCAAAAGTGGATGAACCGCTGAATATTGAAGGTAAAACACCTTTTGTCATCCTGATGGTTGGTGTCAATGGTGTCGGCAAAACCACCACTATTGGCAAAATGGCGCGTCAGTATCAGGCACAAGGGAAATCGGTGATGCTGGCGGCAGGGGATACTTTTCGTGCTGCCGCAGTAGAGCAGCTTCAGGTGTGGGGTCAACGTAATAATGTAACGGTGATCGCGCAGCATACCGGTGCTGATTCCGCCTCGGTGATTTTCGATGCTATTGAGGCAGCGAAAGCGCGTGGAGTTGATGTGTTGATTGCCGATACTGCCGGGCGTTTACAAAATAAAGCCCACCTGATGGACGAGTTGAAAAAAATCGTGCGGGTGATGAAAAAACTGGATGCAGAGGCTCCACACGAAGTCATGCTGACGCTGGATGCCAGCACTGGACAGAATGCCGTCAGTCAAGCCAGACTGTTCAACGAAGCCGTCGGCCTGAGTGGTATTGCACTCACCAAGCTGGATGGTACTGCCAAAGGCGGTGTGATATTTGCTATTGCCGACCAGTTTGGTATCCCGATCCGGTATATCGGCGTTGGGGAAAGTATTGACGATTTGAGACCGTTTAAGGCTGATGATTTTATTGAGGCCCTGTTTACCCGTGAAGACTAAAAATTTGCTCGCGAGGATGAGAACGGATGATTCGCTTTGAACAGGTCAGTAAAGCTTATCTCGGCGGACGTCAGGCTTTACAGGGCGTAGATTTTCATATTCGCCCCGCTGAGATGGTATTTCTGACTGGCCATTCCGGTGCAGGGAAAAGTACCCTGCTGAAACTGATTTGCGGTATTGAGCGCCCCAGCGCAGGCCATATCCTGTTCGGTGGGCATGACATCAGCCGCCTTAAAAAGCGTGAAATACCCTTCTTGCGTCGACAGGTGGGGATGATTTTTCAGGATCATCATTTGCTGATGGATCGTACTGTTTATGAGAATGTGGCGATGCCGTTAATCATTTCCGGTGCCAGCAGTGAAGACATTCGCCGTCGTGTGTCAGCGGCATTGGATAAAGTTGGCCTGCTGGATAAAGCGCGCAATTATCCGATTCAGCTTTCTGGTGGTGAACAGCAACGGGTGGGTATCGCCCGTGCGGTGGTGAACAAACCCGTGGTACTTCTGGCGGATGAGCCAACAGGCAATCTGGACGATGTACTGTCGGAGGGTATTCTGCGGTTGTTTGAAGAGTTTAACCGGGTCGGGGTGACCGTGCTGATGGCAACCCACGATACAGGACTGATTTCGTGCCGGAATTATCGGGTACTGACCCTGTCTCAGGGACGCATGCTGGGAGGACATTACGATGGTGAATCGCGCCCGTGAAACGAACAAACCCAGTATGAAAACCAAGTCACTGCGCGGTGGTTGGCGGGAGCAGTGGCGTTATGCCTGGATGAGTGCTCTGAAAGATATGCTGCGTCAGCCGCTGGCAACACTGTTGACCATCATGGTTATCGCTATTTCCCTGACATTGCCCAGTATCTGTTATTTGGTCTGGAAAAATGTCAGTCAGGCGGCGGCTCAGTGGTATCCGACACCTCAACTGACCGTCTATTTGGATAAATCGCTGGATGATAATGCCGCCGAGGCGGTTATCAATAAAATCAAGACGGAAGACGGTGTCGATAAGGTTAATTATCTGTCCCGCGCCGAAGCGATGGGTGAATTTCGTAACTGGTCCGGGTTTGGTGGTGCGCTGGATATGCTGGAAGAGAATCCGCTGCCTGCCGTAGCGATAGTGACCCCCAAACTCACTTTTCAGAGTACCGACACGCTTACCTCACTGCGGGACCGCATTGCGGCAACGCAAGGTGTGGATGAAGTCCGCATGGATGACAGTTGGTTCTCGCGGCTGATGGCGTTAACCGGGTTGGTCGGTCAGATTGCCGCCACCATTGGCATCCTGATGGTGGTAGCGGTATTCCTGGTCATTGGCAACAGCGTGCGTCTGAGCATTTTCAGCCGTCGTGATACGATTAACGTCATGAAGCTGATTGGTGCCACCGATGGTTTCATTTTGCGACCGTTCTTGAACGGTGGGGCGCTACTGGGGTTTTGTGGTGCGGTGTTTTCATTGATCTTGTCGCAGGCATTGGTCTGGAAACTGGCCGTTGGCGTCAAACAGGTCGCCTCGGTATTCGGTACAACGTTCACGGTGCAAGGGTTAGGCTGGGATGAAGCCGTCTTGCTGATTCTGATCGCCGCCATCATCGGTTGGTTGGCTGCCTGGTTGGCTACAGTACAACATTTACGCCGTTTTACACCGGAATAAGCTTTTTTTGATATACTCTTCTTGGTGGTACACAGGCGTACAGTAGAAGTAGCGTGTTGCTACGGTGCTTTTCGGCGCGTTATTTCGCTTGTTTTGTGTTTACACATTGCGGGTTTCTCATCTTGATATGTAAAACAAGATGGATAAAAATGTAGGAACTTATAGTGTAAATCACCACTCTTAATCATACATGAGCCGGATTTTGTCGTCGGTGCCACTTGCAGCACAAAAGTACTACAGAGTAACGATGAGTATGATGCTTAATGATTCATTACTGTATGAACGATTTTATGAGAGGGATTGAATGACCAAAGATATGCAAACTTTCACTTTAGTTCCCCAGGGCAGTCTGGAAGGGTACATTCGTGCCGCCAATGCCTATCCGATGCTGACGGCAGAGGAAGAACGGGCGCTGGCTGAACGGCTGCATTACCAGGGAGATCTGGAGGCTGCCAAGCAGCTTATCCTGCCACACCTGCGCTTTGTTATTCATGTCGCCCGTAATTATTCTGGTTATGGCTTGCCGCAAGCGGACTTGATCCAGGAAGGCAACATCGGTCTGATGAAGGCGGTGCGTCGTTTTAATCCTGATGTGGGTGTTCGTCTGGTTTCCTTTGCCGTACATTGGATTAAGGCGGAAATCCACGAATATGTGTTGCGTAACTGGCGTATTGTCAAAGTTGCGACCACTAAAGCACAGCGTAAGCTGTTCTTTAATCTGCGTAAGACTAAACAGCGCCTCGGCTGGTTCAGTGCGGATGAAGTTGAACTGGTAGCGCGTGAGCTGGGTGTGTCCAGCAAAGATGTCCTTGAAATGGAATCCCGCATGTCAGCGCAGGATATGACTTTTGATCCGACGCCGGATGATGATGCACAACCGGGTCATGCTATGGCGCCGATGCTTTATCTACAGGATAAATCCTCTGACTTTGCTGATGGCATCGAGGAAGATAACTGGGAAAGTCATGCGGCTGACAAACTGAGCTTTGCCCTGAAAGGGTTGGATGAACGTAGTCAGCATATCATCCGCGCCCGCTGGCTGGACGATGACAACAAGTCCACGTTGCAGGAGTTAGCCGATCATTATGGTGTTTCTGCTGAGCGTGTTCGTCAATTGGAAAAGAATGCCATGAAAAAGCTGCGTACTGCGATAGAAGCGTAGTTGCAGCGCGGAAAAGCAAGTCAAAACGACCGGGGAGTGTCCGGTCGTTTTATGTTGTTTTCACCATCACCACACCTATTTCTGAACCGTATATTCCCACCCACCTGATACCGGATAGAAACCACAGGACTGCATGAACTTGTCCATGACTTCTTCGCTGACCATCGCGTGGTCAGCTGCATCTAGCCACCACTCCTTTATCTGAGGCAGTGCGCGTAGTACTTCTTCGATCATATATTTCCCTACGCCATGACGTCGAGTTGAATCCCGTACTTTCAAATCAGTCAGTTCGGCATATTTCCCTTCTATCTCAACGAATACGCCTGCCAGCAAATGGCCATTAAAACGGGAGACAAACAGTTTACGGTCCTCACTCAACTCTTTTTCCAGTAGTTCAAAATTCTGATGTGGCCAGATTTTGGCGAGATCAAGTCTGTCCTGTTCGCTAAGTGTAGTCAGGCATTCAACCGTTAATTTCATTTGATGATGCTCCAGTTAATTCATGAAAATATTGTAGTGAGCCTGTATCAAAAAAGTTGTGTAACTTTTTCTGGACGGTTAACAGGGGAAATGTTTTTTTTGTTGCTTATTTTTCGAGTAATGGATCGATATATGATGCATAAACCAGCATAAATAACCATATATAAAATAAAAGTTGGATTTTAAGGCTGGTATTTTATCCTGTTCGTATCGCTTATTTCTGTTAGCATGAGTTGCTTTACAGCATAAAATTCCTGTTTAATGGTATGAAAAATAAAGCCTTATTATAAACTATTGCTAATACTTAGCCTAACTCGTTATTACTTATAAAGAAAGCGTAGATAATCACGATTATCGTTAATGATTATAGCAATATCCAAAAATGACAGACGGGGTAAAAACGGATGAAATTAAATACAGGTAAAGTATTGCTGATGGGGTGTATGGCGTTTGCCATGAGTCACGCGGTTAATGCCGCCGATATCAAGATTGCGGTAGTCGGCGCGATGTCTGGCCCGGTAGCACAATATGGTGATATGGAGTTTATTGGCGCCCGACAGGCGATTGCTGACATCAACGCCAAAGGCGGTGTCAATGGCAACAAACTGGTTGGTGTCGAATATGACGATGCCTGTGACCCGAAACAGGCCGTAGCGGTAGCAAACAAGGTGATTAACGATGGCATTCGCTATGTTATCGGTCACTTGTGCTCTTCTTCGACACAGCCAGCTTCTGATATTTATGAAGATGAGGGCGTGCTCATGATCACGCCCGCAGCCACCAATGCGGATCTGACCACCCGTGGTTATAAAATGATCCTGCGTACCACTGGTCTGGATTCCGATCAGGGGCCGACGGCAGCGAAATATATCATGGAAACAGTGAAGCCGAAGAGAATTGCGGTGATTCATGACAAACAACAATATGGCGAAGGTTTGGCCCGTTCAGTGCAGGAAAATCTGAAAAAAGCCAATGCCAATGTAGTGTTGTTTGAAGGGATAACGGCAGGGGATAAAGATTTTTCCTCATTGGTGGCGCGCCTGAAGAAAGACGATGTTGATTTCGTTTATTTTGGTGGTTACTACCCGGAAATGGGGCAAATTCTGCGTCAGTCCCGTCAAGCAGGGTTAACCGCTCAATTTATGGGCCCTGAAGGTGTTGGTAACTCTTCTTTGTCCAATATTGCGGGTGCGGCTTCTGAAGGTATGCTGGTAACCTTGCCAAAACGCTATGATCAGGTTCCTGCCAACCAGCCGATTGTCAACGAGCTGAAAGCCAAAAAACTGGATCCGACCGGCCCGTTTGTCTGGACGACCTATGCCGCTATTCAATCACTCACTACCGCTATGAAGCGCAGCGGTAGCATGGAACCGGAAAAACTGGTTGCCGACCTGAAAGCGAAACCGGTTGATACCGTAATGGGTACATTAAGCTGGGATGCAAAAGGTGACCTGAAAGGGTTTGAATTTGGTGTATTTAAGTGGCACGCAGACGGTACTTCTTCCATCGTGAAGTAATTGGCCAAATCTGTATTACTCCTGAATACCGATGCCCCTGCTGCTAAAAGACGTGGGGGCAATATCTAAGGTTAAGGTATGTCCGAGCAGTTCCTCTATTTCCTTCAGCAAATGTTCAACGGCCTGACGTTGGGCAGTACCTACGCGCTGATTGCCATTGGTTACACCATGGTTTACGGCATTATCGGTATGATTAACTTCGCCCACGGTGAAGTTTATATGATCGGTAGCTATGTCTCCTTTATCGTGATTGCCGCATTGATGATGATGGGCATTGATACTGGCTGGTTGTTGATCGGCGTGGCCTTCATTGCGTCGGTGGTTATTTCAAGTGCCTATGGCTGGAGCATTGAACGCGTCGCCTATAAACCGGTGCGTAACTCCAAGCGTTTGATTGCCCTTATCTCTGCCATCGGGATGTCTATATTTCTACAAAACTATGTCAGTTTGACCCAGGGCTCGCGTGATGTGGCGTTACCCAATCTGGTGAAAGGGCAATGGACGCTGGGTGAAAGCAACGGTTTTGCCGCGACCATCAGCACCATGCAGTTGATCATCTGGGTGGTGACTTTTCTGGCGATGCTGGCGCTGACGCTATTTATCCGTTATTCCCGCATGGGCCGTGCCTGCCGCGCTTGTGCAGAAGATCTGAAAATGGCTAGTCTGCTGGGCATCAGCGCGGATCGTGTCATCTCTCTGACCTTCGTTATCGGTGCTGCTATGGCGGCGGTCGCCGGTGTATTGCTGGGTCAATTTTATGGCGTGATTAATCCGTATATCGGTTTTATGGCCGGGATGAAAGCCTTTACTGCTGCCGTGTTAGGCGGGATCGGTAGTATCCCTGGGGCGATGATCGGCGGGTTAATCCTGGGTATTGCGGAGGCGCTGACTTCCGCCTATCTGAGTACGGAATACAAGGATGTTGTGTCATTTGCGTTGTTGATTGTCGTGCTGTTAGTGATGCCCACTGGTATTTTGGGGCGTCCGGAGGTTGAGAAGGTATGAAGCAGCACAATGTGATTAATGCCATCATATCGGCATTGGTACTGCTGGTGATGGCCACGTTCCTGATGGGAATGCAACTGAGTCTCGACGGTACGAAACTGGTGGTACATGGTGCCAAAGCGGTACGTTGGTACTGGATTGGGGCTGGTTGCGCGATCGTCTTTGTTTTTCAGCTATTGCGTCCAGCGTTGTCGCAAGGGATGAAGAAATTCTCCGGCCCGGCATGGGTGTTACCGAGCTTTGATGGTAGTACGCCACGGCAGAAATGGCTGGCGCTGGTACTGATTGTCGCCGCGATTGCCTGGCCGTTTCTGGTATCACGCGGTACGGTAGATATCGCCACCCTGACACTGATTTATGTCATGCTGGGACTGGGTCTGAACGTGGTCGTGGGGCTTTCCGGCTTGTTGGTGTTGGGATATGGCGGATTTTATGCCATCGGTGCCTATACCTACGCGCTGTTGAGTCATTATTACGGGCTGGGATTCTGGCAGAGTCTGCCGCTGGCAGGGATTACCGCCGCATTGTCTGGTTTTCTGCTGGGTTTCCCGGTATTGCGACTGCGTGGTGATTATCTGGCGATTGTCACGCTCGGTTTTGGTGAGATTGTTCGCATCCTGTTATTGAACAATACCGGGTTCACTGGTGGGCCGAACGGTATCAGTCAGATTCCCAAACCGACGCTCTTCGGGCTGGAATTCAGCCGCACCCCGCGTGGTGGTGGCTGGGATACATTCCATCACTTCTTCGGTCTGACTTATAATCCCGATGATCGCATCGTTTTCCTGTATCTGGTGGCGCTGCTGCTGGTAATACTGACGTTGTTCGTGATCAATCGTCTGCTGCGTATGCCGTTGGGTCGTGCCTGGGAAGCCCTGCGCGAAGACGAGATCGCCTGCCGTTCTCTGGGGCTCAGCCCGACCAAAATCAAACTGACTGCCTTTACCATCAGTGCCGCATTTGCTGGCTTTGCCGGTACGCTGTTCGCTGCCCGTCAGGGATTCGTCAGCCCGGAATCCTTTACGTTTGCGGAATCCGCCTTTGTGTTGGCTATCGTGGTACTGGGTGGTATGGGATCGCAGTTTGCTGTCATTCTGGCTGCCGTTCTGCTGGTGGTTTCCCGTGAACTGATGCGTGATCTCAATGAGTACAGCATGTTGCTGCTGGGGGCGCTGATGGTGTTAATGATGATTTGGCGTCCGCAGGGGTTGTTACCGATGAAGCGTCCGCAGATGAAGCTAAAGGTGCAGAAGAAGGAAGGTCAGGCATGAGTACGCAGCCATTATTGTCGGTTAAAGGCTTGATGATGCGCTTCGGCGGCCTGCTGGCGGTGAACAATGTGGAACTGGATCTGTATAACGGGGAGATCGTTTCACTGATTGGTCCGAACGGTGCCGGTAAAACCACGGTATTTAACTGTCTGACCGGTTTTTATCGCCCTTCTGGTGGCACCATCATCTTGCGTGATCAGCATCTGGAAGGAATACCCGGCCAGCAGATTGCCCGCATGGGCGTGGTGCGTACTTTCCAACATGTGCGTCTGTTTCGTGAAATGACCGTGATTGAGAACCTGTTGGTAGCACAGCATCAGCACCTGAAAAGCGGTGTGTTTGCCGGTTTGTTGAAAACACCTGCATTTCGTCGCGCAGAAACGGATGCACAAAACCGTGCCGAGGTGTGGCTGGAACGGGTCGGTTTGTTGGATGTGGCGAACCGTCAGGCGGGGAATCTGGCTTACGGTCAGCAGCGGCGGCTGGAGATTGCCCGTTGCATGGTGACACGCCCCGAACTGTTGATGCTGGATGAGCCCGCAGCAGGTCTGAACCCGAGAGAGACGGAAGAGCTGAATGATTTGATTGTCGATCTTCGCAATAACCATCAGGTCTCGGTACTGCTGATTGAGCATGATATGAAGCTGGTGATGGGGATTTCCGATCGGATTTATGTGGTCAATCAGGGAACGCCGCTGGCACAGGGCACGCCGGCAGAGATTCGTAATAACCCGGATGTTATTCGAGCATATCTGGGTGAAGGATAAGGTTATGTTGTCATTGAATCAGGTTTCGGCGCACTACGGCAAAATTCAGGCACTGCATCAGGTGAGCCTGCATATTAACCAGGGTGAAATCGTCACGCTTATCGGTGCCAATGGTGCGGGTAAAACTACATTGCTGGGGACGTTGTGTGGTGAACCGCGGGCGACGGAAGGAAGGGTAATTTTCGACGGTAAGGATATTACTGACTGGCAAACAGCGCATATCATGCGTGAAGCCATTGCTATCGTGCCAGAAGGTCGCCGAGTGTTCTCCCGCATGACGGTAGAAGAGAATCTGGCGATGGGCGGTTTTTTTGCCGACCGCGAACAGTATCAACAACGAATTGAACGAGTTTATGAGCTGTTCCCGCGATTGTATGAACGTCGTGCCCAGCGTTCGGGCACTATGTCTGGCGGGGAACAGCAGATGCTGGCTATTGGTCGTGCGCTGATGAGTCAACCGCGTTTGCTGTTGCTGGATGAGCCTTCACTGGGGCTGGCACCGATTATCATCTTGCAGATTTTCGATACTATCCAGCAATTGCGTGAAGAAGGTATGACCATATTTCTGGTGGAACAGAATGCCAATCAGGCCTTGCGTCTGGCGGATCGTGGCTATGTGTTGGAGAACGGTCGTGTTGTGCTGGAAGATACCGGGGCTGCGTTGCTTGCTAATGAGGCTGTACGTTCTGCCTATCTGGGTGGTTAGCAATTTTCGAGAGAAATGGTCAACGCTGTTGCAGGCCGATAAAACCGACCCATGGTGTGATCATCTTCTTTCCATACATAAGTGAGAGTCAAGATGTCAATTGAAGCGTTATTGGCGCAGCGCATGGCTCGCCTGAAAAGCTCCGCAATTCGTGAGTTGCTGAAGCACAGCAAAATGGACCGGGTCATTTCGTTGGCTGGAGGGATACCTTCTGATGCATTGTTTGATTTTGAGGGACTGAATCAGGCCACGCAATTAGCTATCACCGAACAGCCCAAGTCGGCATTCCAGTATGGTTTAACGGAAGGGAGCCCTTTGCTGCGCGAACGGATTGTGGCGTTGTGCGCACTACGTGGGCTCAAAACCCACGCCGACGAAATTGTGGTTACAGCGGGTTCCCAGCAAGCGTTGGATCTGGTGATGCGTGCGACGGTAAATCCACAGGATATCTTTGTGGTTGAGCGCCCCACCTATTTGGCGGCGTTGCAGACACTGGAACTGGCAGAAGCGCGAATCATGTCGGTATCATCAGATGAGAATGGCATGGTGGTGGATGAACTGGCGACACTGCTGGAAACTCAACGTATCAAAGGCGTTTATCTGGTGCCGAACTTTGGCAACCCCAGCGGCGCGACGTTGAGCGCGGCACGCCGTAAGCAGTTGGTAGAACTGGCCGCACGCTATGATTTCATCATCGTGGAAGACGACCCGTATGGCGAGTTGCGTTTTACCGATGAACGTCATGCCACGCTATATCAACTGGCGAAAGAGGCCGGATATGCTGATCGGGTGATTTATACCTCGTCATTTTCCAAAATACTGGCACCCGGCCTGCGCCTTGGATGGGCCATTCTGCCGGAATGGTTGCTGCATAAAGTGGCGATTATCAAACAGGCAGCGGATCTGCATGCCAGCTCGTTGTCTCAGACTATTGCCGAATACTATCTGGGCTTGAACCGCCTGCCGGCACAGATCGAAAAAATCCGTCAGGCATATAAAGTGAAGGGTGAACTACTGTCATCGCTGATGGAGAAGGAGCTGGGTGGGGTGATTACCTTTAACCAGCCGAAAGGCGGCATGTTCCTGTGGGCCAGGTTTCGTCAGGAATTTAATACCACCGACTGGCTGCAAAAAACGCTGGAACAAGGCGTGGTCTTTGTGCCTGGTGAGTTTTTCTTCGCAGAAAAACCTGATTATTCAACGCTGCGTTTATCCTTTGCTACCGCGACGGAAGAACAGATGCACGAAGCCGTTACTCGCCTGCGGCGGACGCTGTAAGCTTTACTACTCCGGTCATCTTCGTGAAAGAGCGGGGATCTCTCTTGATGTTAACGCCTTGACTATCAGATAGATTCCCGCCTTGACGGGAATGTCCCGTCAGATATCAGATTTTTCACACCACAGGGTGATTAAAAACTTTCCCAGTCTTTGTTGGCGCCGTTGGCCAATGCCAGTCTGGGTTTGGGTTGCACTTTTTCCCGAGGCGTGTGGTGTTGGGCCCCGGTAATAATAAATACTTTCATCAGCTCTACCAGCTGTGATGCCTGGTCGTTCAGGCTGTCTGCCGCACTGGTTGATTCTTCCACCAGCGAGGCATTTTGCTGCGTAACCTGATCGAGCTGGTTAATGGCGTCATTAATCTGTGAAATACCGGCTTCCTGTTCATGGGTAGTGGTGCCAATCTCGCTAATCAGATCGGCTACATTGCGTGCCTGGCGCACCAGTTCATCTATAGTGGTGCCCGCTTTCCCGACCAGATTTGAGCCGGTTTCTACTTTTCGCACGCTCTCGCTGATGAGCTCCTTAATTTCTTTAGCTGCGGAAGCCGAGCGTTGTGCCAGTGAACGCACTTCGCCCGCCACGACGGCGAAGCCGCGTCCCTGCTCGCCAGCCCGGGCAGCTTCTACCGCCGCATTGAGCGCCAGAATGTTGGTCTGGAAGGCAATGCCATCAATGACGCCGATAATGTCGCCTATCTTGCGGGAGCTGCCGGAGATATCCTCCATTGTGCGAATAATATTACCGACGGCTTCTCCACTTTTGGCCGCCGTTTCGCTGGCTGAATTAGCCAGCGTGGTGGCCGAGCGAACGGTATCTGCATTTTGGCGGATAGTCTGACTCATCTCTTCCATTGAAGCCGCGGTTTGTTGCAAGCTCGCGGCTTGTTCTTCCGTCCGTTGGCTGAGATCGGTGCTGCCAGCGGCAATCTGGTTGGACCCCGTAGCGATAGATTCGCTGCTCTGGCGAACCTGATCGACAACGTTACTCAAACCTTTCTGCATTTCATTCATTGCCGCCAGCACACTGGTCGTGTCCCCAGGGCGGAGAGAAATCGTAACGGATAAGTCACCTTGCGCAACCTGTCGAGCTATCTGTGCGGCATAGATCGGTTCACCACCCAGTTGCCTTTTAATGATGTGATTAATTAGTCCAGTGACCAATATGCCAAGTACGGAGGAAATAATGGCCAGTATCAGCATGAAGTTACCGTCGGATTTTGCTTCGTGCATGGCATTAGTTGCCATGGACAGGGTCATGTTTTTTTGTGCGTCAACCATGCCATCCAGTGCCTTGAACACACCATCCTGGGCGGTCTGCATTTCGTTCAGCATGATTGCTCGTGCCTGTTCCCGCAACTCGGGTTGTTGGGACATACTGAGTTCAAGTGCTTGCAGGAAAGCTTTCAGGTACGCCGGACGTGCCTTGGTCATCTGGTCCAGCGAAGCACGGGTTTCCGGGGTATCCAGTCGTTCATTCAGCTGTTTGAGAAGTGCTGTGTTACGTGCGATTTGTTTATCGATTAACTGCTTTTCTTGTTGTATTCGTTGTGGATCGGTGCTGAGTCCGATATTGCGTATCAGCCGGGCATTGATATCGAAGCCAGCTTTTGTTTCCTCTATCAGTATCAGATCGGTCAGACGCTCTTCAGAGAGATATTGAATATCGTTACTCAGGGCAACCAATTGTGAGCGACCAAAAATAGCGACCAGCAGGCCAATGATAATCACCAGTGAGAAGCCGGTAATCAGCATGGCACCAAGTTTCATTTTTTTTAAAACGTCCATAGATATCCTTACTTTTCTTAATTTCCATGAGTTTTTTATCGCTCCGTTTAGAAAAAACGGTACTTCAGTGTATAATTTTACTTAATTTGGCCTCTCTTTCACAAATCGTGTATTAATTTTCGTTAGTGCCTTTTTTTGATATTTTATTATTGGATCATAAATAATGATTCATATTATATGTTCAGCTATACCCGTCATACTTCAAGTTTCAGGTGTGTTGGCTGCGTTTGTTCACCCGAATCACTTATCTGAGTAAGCTCATCGGGATTCACTCTCTTGCCGCCTTCCTGCAACTCGAATTATTTTGGGTATAATGTTTATATACCCAATGAATTTCAAGATATAAGAAGGCGTCAACCGAGTAACGAAAGGCAGATAACGCCCGTGCAACTTGCAAAATGATGGGTGTAATGGAAACACATAGTTGGCTGATAAGAACAATAAAAACCAAACCATTTATTCCTTTGGTAATAACTATTATTTAATAATAAGAATAAGGAAGTGAGCGTGATTTGTCGATTGCAATGTTGGCGATCGCCATATAGAAATACCTGCATCTGTGACAGGATTCTCAGATGCAGGAATAAAATATCAGATTACCAACCACAAACCCCAGATAATAAAAAATCCTGACAGAGAAAGCACTGTGGTGAGTAGCGTCCAGGTTTTCAGTCCATCAGAGACGGACAATCCAAGATACTTGGTGACAATCCAGAATCCGGAATCGTTTACATGTGATAATCCCAGGCCGCCAAAACAGGCCGACAGCGTGACCAGTACCAATTGGATCTGGTTTAAACCACTGACCGCCTGGGTTAACAATCCACAGGTGGTGAGAATGGCAACGGTAGCGGAACCCTGAGAGGCTCGTAGCGCCAGGGAGAGAATAAACGCGGCCGGTATCAGTGGCAGATGGATACTGGTTAGTGTCTCAGCCAGTGCCTTACCGACACCCGATTCCACCAGTACTTTACCAAATACCCCACCAGCGCCGGTGACCATAATCACAACGGCTGCCGCTGGCATTGCATCACCCATCACCATCCCGGTTTTTTCCAGCGTCCATCCCTGACGACGGGCAATAAAGAAAAATGCCAGTGTTAGTGCGACAAGCAGCGCCACCGCCGGCGCGCCAACCAGTGTGGACAGATTACGGATGGGATGTCCTGCCGGCAGAATCGTGGCAGAGACCGTACCCAGCATGATGATGGCGATCGGTATCACAATCAAGGCGGTGATCAGCCCGGCGGACGGTGCGCGGGTATTCAGCGGTGTCGTGCTGTCTTCCGGTTTGGCTAGCTGCAACTGTTCTAAAACGTCAATGGAGAGGGCGTAGTTGCGGCGATTAATAAACGTCGACATCCAAAAACCGATGACACCGACCGGGATGGCAACGGCTATGCCCAGCATGGTCAGCCAGCCAATATCCGCATTCAGCAACCCTGCTGCGGCGACCGGGCCAGGATGAGGCGGCATCGCCACATGGACGGTCAGCATGACACCCGCCATCGGTAAACCGAATTTCAGTGGTGATACTTTGGCGACCTTGGCAAAACCATAAATAATCGGGGCCAGAATAATAAAACCGACATCGAAGAACACCGGGATACCGAGAATAAATGCCGCGATGGTCAGTGCGGCAACAATCCGGTGTGTTCCCAATAGTTGAGTAAAACGCTTTGCCAGGGATTCGGCACCGCCGGAAACCTCAATCATCCTGCCCAGCATGGCACCCAGACCGATGATCATGGTGATTGACCCTAGCACGCCCCCCATCCCGTTGGTCATCACTTTCATGATTTCGTTGGTGGGAATGCCGGTAGACAAGCCTACCAGTAAACTGACTATTAATAGCGCCACAAAAGGCTGTATTTTTATTTTTATTACTAACAAGAGCAGTAATAATACGCCCAGTATTGCGATGCAGAGTAATGCTGAGGTTGACATAATTCTGACCCTCAATTAAATAATATTTATGCGTTGATGTTTTTCCTGTTATTGCAGGTAATAGCAGGAAGTATTTTTTATTTTTTTAAGATAAAAAGATGTTCATGGAGTAATAGTCAGTGATGACAATTACTCCTGAATTTCATTTTTATAATAATGAACATATCCAATAAGTGTTACGTTACAGGAAAGCGACAATGCAATTGTAACGTGAAAGATGTCGATATACTTATTGCCAGGGTTTAATCCAGCCTAATCCCTCTTTTGTATTCCCGCGTGGATTATATTCACAACCTACCCAGCCGGAATAACCGAGACGATCCAGTTCTTCAAATAAGAATGGGTAATTTATTTCCCCTTCATCAGGTTCATGACGTCCTGGTACGGCGGCAATCTGAATATGACCGTAACGACCCTGCATTTCCCGCATAATATGCGTCAGATTACCATCAACAATTTGGGCGTGATAGAGATCCAACTGCACCCAGACATTGTCGCGATCAATCCGGTTTACCATCTCCAGTGTTTGATATTGGCTGGCCAATAGATAACGGGGTTTCAGACCCGGGTTTAGTGCTTCCAGCATGATGTTAATATTGTGCGGGGCAAACTTATCGGCCGCATAGCGAATATTCTCAATATAGGTACGCTGATAAAGAGAAATATCCGCACCCTCTGGAATAACACTCGCCATAATATGTACGGAGGGACAATTTAGGGCGATGGCATATTCCAGAGCACGATCAATATCCCGGTGCGCATCCTCTACCCGTTCCGGCAAAGCGGTAACTCCCCATTCACCCGCCGCGATATTACCTGGCGAGGTATTAAATAATACCTGCTGAAGCCCGTAATGCTGTAATTTCTCAGCCAGTACCTCGGCTGGATATTCATAAGGGAATAAAAATTCAACGCCGTTGAAACCCGCCTCAGCGGCAGCCTGAAAACGGTCCAGAAAGGGCAGTTCGGTAAACAGGGTAGAAAGGTTTGCAGCAAATTTCGGCATGATTAACTCCGTAATTCAGCAATTTCTTCGCCAGTTAAGTAGCGAATACGTCGGTCGCCAAGAATGAAAATCAGTTTGGCGGTTTCTTCCAGCTCTTCCATATTGTCTGCGGCGGCCCGCAAATCCTTGCCAGTGACCACCGGACCATGATTAGCCAACAGAAAGGCGCTATAGTGTGGTGCGAGTGCGGCCAGATCTTCACCCAGGCGTGCATCTCCCGGACGGTAATAAGGCACCACTGGCACCTGACCGACCCGCATCACTACATATGGCGTAAAGGGCCGGATGGCATCCTGTGTATTTAACCCTTCCAGGCAGGAGAGTGCAGTTAAATAGGCGCTGTGCAGGTGTACCACGGCACGGCAGGCCGGATTATTGAGATATAACGCCCGATGGAAACTCACTTCTTTAGAGGGTTTATCGCCGGAAAGCCACTCCCCATCAAGCCTGACCTTCGAAAGTCGCTCTGCCTGCAATTCTCCCAGACAGGAACCCGTTGGGGTAGCGAGTAGCGTGCCATCATCCAGCAGCAGCGAAAGATTGCCCGCAGAGCCAGTGGCATAACCGCGCTGAAAAAATGACGCACCCAGCCTGACCATTTCGTCACGCGCCAGTTGCTCATGGGTGGGCTGACTACCTGTCATAAGGCAAACTCCTGTTGTGCTCGGGCAAAAAAGTCTTCATCACCAAAGTTGCCGGATTTTAGTGCCAGTGATAACGAATGGTCGGTGGATTTAACCCACGGAACGCCGGGGGAAATAGTCGGACCGATGTGGAACGCGCGAATGCCCAACGTTTGCACCACCTTGCTGGAGGTTTCGCCACCAGCGATGATAAAACGCCGGAATCCTGCCGTCTGTAGCTGGCTGGCCACGCAGGCGAACAGGGTTTCGACCGCATGACTGCTGGCTTGTGCCCCAAAACGCTGTTGAATCGTGGCCAATGCTTCCGGTGCCGCGGTGGCGTACAGTAACGGTGCCAGCGCATCGTTACGGTGTTCCTCTGCCCAGCGAGCCAGTTCATGGGCATAAGTTTGCAGTGCGCTCTCACTTTCAAGGCAACGAGCCACATCGATGGCCTGATGGGCGGCCTGCTGGCAATAACGCGCCACCTGTTGGTTGGTCATCACTGAACAGGAGCCGGAAAGCACTATACCCGCGCCCGGTTGTGGTAATCCGGCTTGCGTGGCGGTGGTTGATTGTGGCGCTGATGTGGCCCACACTCGCGCCAGACCGATAGCCAGCCCGGAACCGCCGGTCACCAGTTTCATTTCCCGCAGCGCATCGCCCTGTGTCAACAGATGCTGTTCGTTCAGGGCATCCAGTACCGCGTAGCGGCACCCCTGTTCTTGAAGTTGCGCCAAATGCTGTTTTACCGCCGCTGGACCCTGATCCATGATGGCGTATGGCACCAGACCGGCGTGTCCATTGGCCTGCTGTTCCATTAGCCGCAGCAGGTTACTGTCCGTCATTGGGGTGACCGGGTGGTGACGCATGCCGGATTCCGACAGCAACTGCCCCATCACAAACAGATAACCCTGATACACGGTACGACCATTCACCGGCAACGCCGGGGAAATCACCGTCATGGATTCGCCCAACGCGTCCAGCAGCGCATCGGTCACTGGCCCGATATTCCCGTGGACGGTGCTGTCGAAAGTGGAGCAATATTTGAAATAGAACTGCTGGCAGCCCTGTTGCTGTAGCCAGGCGAGCGCCTTCAGTGCGTCGGTAACCGCCTGTTCAGCCGGACAGGAGCGGGACTTCAGGCTAATGACCACTGCCTGCGCCGTTATCTGATAATCGGCTTCCGGCACGCCATTCAGTTGTACGGTCGGCAGGCCATTCTGCACCAGAAAACTGGCGATATCCGTAGCACCGGTAAAATCGTCTGCGATAACGCCAAGAGTGATCATGCGTCCTCCCGTTTTTCCGGCAGCGTAATACCGCTGAAGACTTTGATCACCGCACTGTCATCCTGCTTACCAAATCCGGCGTTGCTGGCGGCAGTAAACATATTGAAAGCGGTGGAAGCCAGCGGCAGCGGGAAATGCAGTGCTTTGGCGGTGTCGGTCACCAATCCCAGATCTTTGACGAAGATATCGACGGCAGATTTTGGCGTATAGTCGCCGTCCACTACGTGGCGCATCCGGTTTTCAAACATCCACGAGTTGCCAGCGGCGTGGGTCACCACATCGTACATCACGTCCAGCGGGATACCGGCCCGGGCTGCCAGCGCCATCGCTTCTGCTCCGGCGGCGATATGCACACCCGCCAGTAACTGGTGAATGATTTTTACCGTGGCACCGAGGCCAATTTCGCTACCGATGCGATACACCTTGCCAGCCACCGCGTTCAATACCGGCTCCAGTTTGTTGAATGCATCGTCGCTGCCGGAGGCCATGACGGTCATATCACCGGCAGCGGCCTTGACCGCGCCGCCAGATACCGGGGCGTCGAGCATCAACAACTGATGCTCTGCCAATTGTGCGGCAATGTCTTTGGCATCTTGCGCTGAAATGGTGGATGACACCATGACCGCTGTACCGGCCTTGAGTTTGGCGGCGACACTCGCCTCACCGAACAGAATGCTTTTCACCTGCGCGGCGTTCACAACCAGCAGAACTACAGCGTCCAACTGGTCGGCAAAGTCGTCGATACGGGTGGCGGTTTGTGTTGCACCTTCCTGACGCAATCGCTCCAGTGTCTGTGGATTAATATCGATGCCATAAGTAGTGAGCCCGGCGTTGATGCAGGACGTGGCGGCACCAAATCCCATCGATCCCAGACCGATAACCGCTACCGAATACGTTGAGGTTTCATTCATGACTGTCGCCTGTTAAGTTTAGTGATTATTTGTTCTGTTGTGTTAAATGTAAGCGCAGTTGTCTGTTATTATGGTGACTGATATCACATAAATTAACATTAAAATTGTATTATCAAACGGTCCAGTAAGAACAATGTTTGCGATAAATGTTAGTAAGTTTTTTATATCAACAGGTTATATTTAAAGCCATGCTGAATATGTTAATCACTGCATGGCTTATGACGTGAATTTATGGTAATTATCACCCTGAATAATGAGTGATATCACAATATTTATCACGGAAACCAACAGGAGTGCGTGGTGATACCGGTAGAGCGTCATCAAAAGATTTTGTCACTGATTACGGAACGTGGCGTGGTCAGCATCAGCGAACTGATGGAAACGCTGGGCGTATCGCACATGACGGTACGACGAGACGTGCAAAAACTGGAACAGGATGGGCTACTACTCAGTGTGTCCGGTGGTGTGCGCTCGCCGGAACGGCTGGCGGCAGAACCGTCCCATCAGGATAAGTCCGTCATGTTCAGCCAGCAGAAAGACGCGATTGGTCGGCTGGCGGCGCAGCAGATCCCGTACAACAGCTGTATTTATCTGGATGCTGGCACCACTACGCTATCGCTGGCGCGGCAACTGGCGGCACGGGACGACTTGCTGATTGTCACCAACGATTTTGTCATTGCCGGATTTTTAATTGAATCCAGCCAGTGTCGTATGATCCACACCGGCGGCACCTTGTGCCGGGAAAACTGCTCCTGCGTGGGAGAAGCGGCAGCGCAGGCACTGCGTAATCTGTTTATTGATATCGCGTTTGTTTCGGCTTCTTCCTGGAGCCTGCGCGGCTTGTCCACGCCTAATGAAGACAAAGTCGCCGTCAAACGGGCAATAGTGGCAGCCAGCAGCAAGCGCATTTTACTGAGCGACACCTCAAAATACGGTCGTATCGCTACCTATCTGGCAACACCACTAACGGTATTTGACAGCATTATTACCGACGATGGTTTACCCATTGCCGCACAGGAAGCGTTGAGGAAAATAGACGTTGAGGTACTGGTGGCGCGGTGATGTGGCATTGTTATGCCGATAGACAGATTTTAGGGAAAACGCGGGGGGAAGCTCCCGGAGGGATGTCTTACCCCTGCGGTCGCCCCGTGTATCTCGGTGCCATCCAGCGCTTCTGGTGGTGAAGCAATATTCTGATAATCAAAAGATCACTTTCTCACATAATAAAAAATGGCGTGTTATTGGTGGTTGAAACAGTGCGCGACATAAAATGGGAATGCGTATTTTGCGAACAATAGCGACATGATAATCAGATTGACAGGCCAAACGCACGATGGCGGAATGCAATCGTATGCAGTTGTCATTTGCCTGTAATTTAGTGGTTATTTTTCTGTCATCTGGGCATGCCATGTTAGCTCCCGAATATAAAACACGCCGTTTTACTCAGGCGTAATCAATGATTCCAGGAGACAGGCATGTTTAACCACGCTATTCGTAAAGCCGTAGCCGGTGTAGCCATTACAATGGCACTTAGCACTCAGGCACTGGCGGTAACCGAAATCCCTTTCTGGCACTCAATGGACGGTGAATTGGGCAAGACCGTGAACTCGCTGGTGGACCGCTTTAACCAGAGCCATAGCGATGTCAAAATCGTACCCGTCTACAAAGGTAACTACGACCAAAATCTGGCGGCGGGTATTGCCGCATTCCGCAGTGGTAATCCACCTGCCATCTTACAGGTTTATGAAGTGGGCACGGCTACCATGATGGCCAGCAAGGCGATCATGCCTGTCTACCAGGTGTTCCAGCAGGCCGGCATCCCATCCGATGAGAAAGCGTTTGTTCCCTCGATATCCGGCTATTACTCCGATTCCAAAACCGGGCACCTGCTGTCGCAGCCATTTAACAGCTCAACACCGGTACTGTATTACAACAAAGATGCCTTCAAAAAAGCCGGTCTTAATCCAGAACAGCCACCTAAAACCTGGCAGCAATTGGCCACAGACGCCGCCAAATTGCGTGCTGCCGGTATGAAGTGCGGTTATACCAGCGGCTGGCAGGGCTGGGTTCAGCTTGAAAACTTCAGCGCCTGGAATGGTTTGCCCTTCGCCACTAAAAACAACGGTTTTGATGGTTTGGATGCTGTGTTGGAATTCAACAAGCCGGTGCAGGTCAGGCATATCCAGATGTTGGAAAATATGCTTAAGAAAGGTGATTTCAGCTACTACGGCCGTAAAGATGAAGCGACCCCGAAGTTTTATAACGGTGATTGCGCCATGCTTACCACCTCTTCCGGCTCACTGGCCAACATCCGCCAATACGCCAAATTCAACTTCGGCGTAGCAATGATGCCTTATGACGCGGACGTAAAAGGCGCACCGCAAAACGCCATCATCGGTGGGGCCAGCCTGTGGGTGATGAAAGGTAAAGATGCCGCAACTTATAAAGGTGTCGCTGAGTTCTTGCAGTTCCTGACATCGCCGAAAATTGCTGCCGAATGGCATCAGAAAACCGGTTATCTGCCGATTACGACTGCTGCTTATGAGTTGACCAAACAGCAGGGTTTTTATGCTAAGAACCCCGGTGCGGATATTGCAACTCGTCAGATGCTGAACAAGCCGCCGTTGCCGTTCACCAAGGGTATACGTCTGGGCAACATGCCGCAGATTCGTGCTGTTATGGATGAAGAGCTGGAAAGCGTCTGGACTGGCAAGAAAACCCCGCAACAAGCGCTGGATTCCGCCGTAGCGCGTGGCAATGTGCTGTTGCGTCGTTTTGAACAAGCCAATAAGTAAAATTGTATTCCGGGCCGAAAGGAATCGGCCATCCCTTTCTGAGAACGATGTAGATGACCTCTTCCCGTCCTGTTTTTGGTCGCAGCTGGCTACCCTATGCACTGGTCTTACCGCAGATGGCGATCACTGTGGTTTTTTTCCTCTGGCCTGCCGGGCAAGCGCTGTGGTATTCGGTACAAAATGTGGATCCGTTCGGGTTATCCAGCCAATTTGTCGGGCTGGCTAACTTTGTCAACCTGCTCCACGACACCTATTACCTGGGAGCGTTTTACACCACGCTGGTATTCAGTTCTCTGGTGGCGGGTTCCGGGTTGATTATTTCGTTGTTTCTGGCGGCATTGGTGGACTATGTCATCCGTTTCAGCCGTTTTTACCAGACGTTGCTGATGCTGCCCTACGCTGTGGCACCGGCTGTCGCAGCGGTATTGTGGATGTTTTTGTTCAATCCCGGAATGGGGTTGATTACTTATGCACTGGAACAGGTTGGGTATAACTGGAATCACGCACAGAATAGTGGTCAGGCGATGTTTCTGGTGGTGCTGGCGTCGGTATGGAAACAAATCAGCTATAACTTCCTGTTTTTTCTGGCTGCCTTGCAATCGATACCCCGATCCCTGATTGAAGCGGCGGCGATTGACGGTGCCGGTCCAGTCCGGCGTTTTTTCAATCTGGTACTACCGCTGATTTCGCCGGTGAGTTTCTTTCTGCTGGTGGTCAACCTGGTGTACGCCTTCTTTGATACTTTCCCGGTGATTGATGCTGCCACGGAAGGGGGGCCGGTGCAGGCCACCACCACGCTGATTTACAAGATCTACCGCGAAGGGTTTGCCGGACTCGATCTCTCCAGCTCGGCGGCGCAGTCGGTGGTACTGATGTTTGTGGTTATTGTTCTGACCGTGATTCAGTTCCGCTTTGTCGAACGAAGGGTGAATTATCAATGATCAGGAACGCAATGATTGAAAAACGTCGCGGGTTGGATATTTTCAGCCATATCATGCTGGTTATTGCCATTCTGGTGGTGTTGTTTCCGCTGTATGTGGCGTTTGTCGCCGCGACGCTGGATCATGATCAGGTATTTCAAGTGCCGATGACGCTGATTCCCGGCGGCCATCTGTGGGAAAACCTGAGCTACATCTGGCAACATGGTGTCGGCGACAATAACAGCACTCCTTTCGGGCGGATGCTGATTAACAGTTTTATCATGGCGCTGACCATTACGCTGGGGAAAATCAGCGTGTCTATGCTTTCCGCCTTTGCCATCGTTTATTTCCGCTTTCCGTTCCGTAATCTATTCTTTTGGCTTATTTTTATCACCTTGATGCTACCGGTAGAAGTACGTATTTTCCCGACGATTGAGGTGATGTCCCAGCTCCATATCATGAACAGTTACACCGGATTGACATTGCCGCTGATGGCGTCTGCCACTGCCACATTTCTGTTTCGGCAATTCTTCATGACCTTACCGAATGAACTATTGGAAGCGGCGCGCATTGATGGTGCTGGCCCGATGCGCTTTTTCTTCGACATGGTGCTGCCATTATCCAAAACCAATCTGGCGGCACTGTTTGTCATCACGTTCATTTATGGCTGGAATCAGTATCTATGGCCATTGCTGATTATAAGCGATGCTCGTCTGGGTACGGCGGTGGCCGGTATTCAGAGCATGATTGCCATCGGTGATAGCCCAACCGAGTGGAATCAGGTGATGTCGGCAATGTTGCTGACCATGTTGCCGCCGTTGTTGGTTGTGATGTTGATGCAACGCTGGTTCGTGCGCGGCCTGGTTGATAGTGAGAAATAAAACGTTATGGCGGGTTATCTTGCCCGTTAATCAGAGGACCGCTGTTGCGCGGCGTTACGTATTTTCCCCCGGATATTTTTTATGGCATGTTTAAAACTTCAGGCTGTTACCAAATCCTACGACGGTAAAACACAGGTAATTCAGCCCATTGATCTGGATGTGGCAGACGGTGAATTTGTGGTGATGGTCGGGCCATCTGGCTGTGGGAAATCCACGCTGCTGCGGATGGTGGCGGGTCTGGAACAGACCACCAGTGGCGATATCTATATCGGTGACGAACGGGTGACCGATCGGGAGCCGAAAGATCGCGGTATTGCGATGGTTTTCCAAAATTACGCGCTTTATCCACATATGAACGTTTACGATAATATGGCTTACGGGCTGAAAATTCGCGGGTTTGGTAAAGGGCATATTCGCCAGCGAGTAGAAGAAGCGGCCCGTATTCTGGAATTACAGCCCTTGCTGACACGTAAACCGCGTGAGCTGTCTGGCGGTCAACGGCAACGTGTGGCGATGGGACGTGCCATTGTGCGGGAACCGTCGGTGTTCCTGTTTGATGAACCGTTATCGAATCTGGATGCTAAGCTGCGTGTGCAGATGCGTCTTGAGTTGCAACAACTGCACCGGCGACTGAAAACCACCAGCCTGTATGTCACTCACGATCAAGTGGAAGCGATGACGCTAGCCCAGCGGGTGATTGTGATGAATAAAGGCGTCGCCGAGCAGATTGGCGCACCGGCGGAGATCTACCGCCGCCCGGCGTCCCTGTTTGTAGCCAGCTTTATCGGTTCTCCGGCCATGAATCTATGGGCCGGAAACATGAGTGATGATGGTAGCCGCTTTGCCCTGTCACCCGATTTTGCCATTCCATTGTCGATACCGAAACCACAATGGCAGGGATGTGCATTGACGCTGGGTGTGCGTCCGGAGCATATTCAGCTCTCTACACAAGCGGCGGGCGGCATTCCGCTGATCGTCGACACACTGGAGTTGCTGGGCGCGGATAATCTGGCGCACGGTAAATGGGCGGGGCAAAATATTATTGTGCGTTTGTCGCATGAACACTGCCCGGACGTGGGGTCGACCTTGTGGCTGCATTTGCCGGAAACAGCATGGCATTTATTTGATTCACAAAGCGGATTACGGATAGAAGCATGATAAATAACTGGCCTTACCCGGCTATCGTCGCCCACCGTGGCGGCGGTTCGTTGGCACCTGAAAACACGCTGGCGGCGATTGATGTCGGTGCCCGGCACGGTCATCGGATGATTGAGTTCGACGCCAAGCTATCGCAGGACGGGCAGGTTTTCCTGCTACATGACGACACGTTGGATCGTACCAGCAATGGTTGGGGCATGGCGGGTTTGTTGCCGTGGGATAAGCTGGTTACGCTGGATGCCGGTGGTTGGTACAGTCAGGATTTCAAGGGCGAACCGCTGCCGCTGCTTTCTGAGGTGGCACAGCGTTGTGCAAAATATGGTATGGCGGCAAATATCGAAATCAAACCCACCACTGGCTGTGAAGCTGAAACCGGGCGGGTGGTCGCGCTGGCAGCCCAGCAATTGTGGCGGGACCATCCGGTGGCACCGTTGCTCTCGTCTTTTGCGGTGGAGGCGTTGGCGGCGGCGCAGCAAGCGGTACCGGGATTGCCTCGCGGCCTGTTGCTGGATGAATGGAACGACGACTGGCAAGTCCTGACGCAACGCCTGGGCTGTGTCTCCATTCATCTGAATCATCAATTGCTGGATGAATCCCGAGTGGCGTTACTGAAAGATGCCGGGTTACGTATACTGGTTTATACCGTCAATCAGCCAGCGCGAGCACGGACCTTGTTGCAATGGGGCGTTGACTGTATCTGTACTGACCGGATAGATTTGATTGGGGCAGACTTTTCTGCCGGCTGAATTCTGCTTGTCTTGCCGATTAGCGCACTGAGTGCCGGTTAAAAATAAGCGTTAAGGAAGGGGCAATGCCCACGTTTATCATTTCTCTCTGGCACCAGATTTTCCTGTCATTACCTCTGTTTGTATTGATTATGCTGGGTTACGGTCTGATCCGTTGCGGAAGATGGTCTACTGCGGTCACGGACGCTCTCAGCAAATTTGTATTCTCCGTTGCCCTGCCTGCCATGCTGTTTCGCATGATGTGTGATTTCTCCAAACGACCGGCCGTGGATGCTCGTTTGCTGATCGCTTTTTTCGGCAGTTGCATGATTGTATTTGTGCTGGGACGGCTAATTGCCAACAAGATATTCCGGCTGGATGGTGTATCCGGCTCTGTATTTGCCCTAAGCGGTATCTTTTCCAATAACGTGATGCTGGGTTTGCCGATAGCTACCCTGATGCTGGGGCCAGCAGCTATTCCGTCAGTAGCGTTGGTGCTGGTGTTTAATGGCCTGATTTTGTGGACGTTGGTCACTATATCGGTAGAGTGGGCGCGCAACGGTACGCTGTCCATGCAGGGATTCACCAAAACCACGCTTGGCGTACTGAAAAACCCACTGATTGTTGGCATTCTTTCTGGCACGTTATTTAGTCTCACTGGGTTGTCGCTACCATCCACAATTGATAAGCCGATCGCCATGCTGGGGCAAATCGCGGTACCACTGTCGCTGGTGGCGCTGGGAATGGGACTGGCGGAATACCGTGTCCGTGATGGTTGGCAGATCAGTATGGCTGTTTGCATTATCAAATTGTTGGTACAACCGCTGGTGGTGTGGCTGTTGGCCCGGGCGCTTGGCCTGCCGGAGATGGAAACCCGGGTGGTGGTGCTACTTGGCTCAATGGCGGTAGGCGTTAATATCTATCTGATGTCACGTCAGTTTAATGTGCTGGGTGGTCCTATCGCCGCCAGCCTGCTGATGTCTACCGCGCTGGCGGCGGTTACTACGCCGCTGATTCTGACCTTGATGGGGGTTCGGATGTGATGTCCGGTTCTGCTGCGTTATTTTGAATTCGGTTTCTGTGCCTGTAGTCGTTGTTGCTGGAGCTGTAATTGCAACTGCTGTTGCTGTTCACGGCTGCGCTGCTTGATATCCTGATTCAGGCTCTGTTGATGTATCTTTTGATTCTGTTGCATATTCTGTAGCAGCTTTTTCTGGCTGCTAATGCCGTTATCAAATTCTTTCTGCTGGGCTGAAGGCGCCTGTGCATTACCGGCCTGTACCGCCAGCGGCAGTAGCAGCGAAGTCAGTAGTATGACCGGGATAAGTGTTTTATTCATATGACCTCGGTAACAATAGTCCATTTTAGTAAACGTATCTTAAGTATAATCGTCAATCAATGAATCGTCCTGACATAGACACCGGTACTGGTGATCCCCGGTTTTGGGGTGATCCCTATGAATGATATATACTGCCATCAAAATTTTCTTTGCGATTGACGTCATCCCATGTTTCATATTGCGCTCTACGAGCCACAAATTGCACCCAATACTGGCAATATCATCCGGCTGGCCGCCAACAATGGCTGTTTCCTGCATTTGATTGAACCGTTCGGTTTTGATTTTGAAGAAAAAAAATTGCGCCGTGCCGGACTGGATTATCACGATCTGGCCAGTGTCAGTCGTCATAAAAACTATCAGGAATTTCTGCAGGCGGTGGAAGGATGCCGTATTTTCGCCTGCACCACCAAAGGTAGTCGTCCATATGACGAGCCCAATTATCAGCCCGGAGATGTGTTGCTGTTCGGTTCGGAAACGTCTGGACTGCCGGATGCTATTCGTAACGGTTTTGCGCCGGAATGTCGTATCCGCATTCCAATGGAGCCTGACTGTCGCAGCCTGAATCTTTCTAATTCGGTGGCGATTATTAGCTACGAAGCCTGGCGACAGAACGGATTTGGTGGTCGGCGCTAGTCTTTAGTGATATCGATACTTATCAGAAAGGTGGTGAACCATACTTCTATCTGGTTCGCAGAAAATCGACTCAGTGGGTGATCGGCACCCGTCGGGCAGGAACCGGATTGATAAGAAATACCGCTTCGCCGCGGTAGAAAGGTGAAGCGGCTAGTCGATATTGCCAGCGCTCGTCCCACCGTCCGTGCTGTATTAGCCCAATACGAAAGGGAACTTTCAGTGCCAGCAGGGCAGGCAGATAATCGCGGTAATTATTGATGGTATGGCGTCCCTGATAGGTTTGTACCACCAGTTCATCCACGACGTGATTCAGTCGGTTAAGCTGCTTAATGTCACCGGTTTTCGCCCAGTCCAGCAGGCCGGTAACGCTCAGGCGGCACGCTGTGGGCAACTGTCGCCGCAGTGTCTGCAGAAAGGTTACGTAATGTGCTAATTCATAGCTTCGTGCGTCGAAATCAATTTGAATACCCGCAACCTGGTTCCCGTTGGAGAGCCATTTCTCCCGTATTTTTAACATTCTGCGTAGCTGCTTTTCACTGATGTTCAGTGTTGAGACGCGATAGGTGAGCCACAGATGGTTGATATGCAGCTTGCTGACAGGAATTCCCTGTCGCAGAAAGACGGTTTTGCCCTGACGACGGGTGATCTCTCCCTGATGCAGATAAAGTGTCTCTGCCTGATGCAACACTGGCTGAGGCCGGACAGCTGCCCACAACCAGAATGCATGATAGTGGGCGGCGTTAACGGCGCTATAAGCCACCGGACTAAGCACTAAAAGGCTGGTCAGCAAGGCGATACGCGTCACCAATAGTATTTGAGCTGCATCGCCCATTGACTGCCTTTAAATTCGGTTTTGAGTTGTTGGAACCAGGCTCTGCGGGTCGCCTTACTGATGTTTTGTGATCCACAGTCGTTATAGCCGCTGGGGGCGTAGCAATAAATTGCGCGGTAGAGCGCATAACTCTTGTCTTCCGGTGGCGCTTTCGGAGAGGCGATGACCTGCATGTAACCATCCAGGCGGTTATGCTCATCACCATTAAACTGGCTTACGGCTTCCGTCAGGCCGCTGAGCATATTGTTTTCTCCCCAATCGAATCCCACTGTATTCCCGGTGCGCAGGAAAAATTCTCCCAGGCAGTTAATGGCGTGGGCATCATTCGGATTCTGGCTCAGCGTGGTGACCGTCTGTTGCAACGTCGGGCATTGATAGCCATCTTCGGTATCACTGCCGTCCCAGTCAAACACTGTCAGATCATCCTCACTCCAGCTTTGGTTTTCGGTGCTTTTCAGCGGCGCAATAGATTTCAACAATGCGCTGTCTTTCAGGTAACCGGCGTAATCACCGTGTGTTAACTGTTTGGTTAACAGGGTATGTAACGCAATCGCCCGCTCTTCATGGCTTTGTTCGGGGCCGGTCTGCTTACGCAGCAGGTCGGCATTCGCGCTGATTTTCAGTATTGCCGAGCGAAAACGCAGGTTGGTTACCGGACTTTCCGGTGTGAACACCAGCTCCGGGTGGCCGCTGTTGACCAGTGTTTGCGCCAGAGCCAGTTGCAGAAACTGTTGTTGGGTATAGTTGGTTTTCAGGGTTAAAAGATAGCGCCAATGCGCGGTGGCGGCGCTCCATTGTTTCTGATGGTCCAGTGCCAAACCACGTAGAACCTGCGAACTGAACGCCGTAGTGTGGGTCAGATCCTGGCGAGTGGTCCTGGGGATGGTTTTGAGTACTGCTGCATAATCCTTCTGCTGGTAAAACTGAAATGCAGCTTGCAGGTAACGGTATTCATCCCGCATGCCCGCTTTTTCAAACCACGGTCGCTGCTGGTTAATCTCTTCTTGCTTCAACGCGGGAAGAGCCATCCAGCCATCCTCACTACGCAGGCGTTTGATATCCTGCACCAGCATCAGAACGGGCACTTCAGCCGAAGCAATAAATCGACTGTCTTCCAGCAATTTGTTGTCAACTTCATTACTGACTTCCTGTAAATCGCTGACGTTATTCACCGATGCCAGCGTTTTCTGATAACTTTCTGCCAGTTCACGCATATCACCAATGATCCAGTAGGCACGACGATACAATCCACGAGCCGAATCTGCGTAGTTCCCCTGCGGATAGTGTTTCAGGTAGTCGTTAATACGTTGCACGGCGGTCTGTCCGGCTTGTTTATCCATCTTGCGCGCATCGAACATGTTGTATTCGTCCTGCGCGTTTTTCATCGCGTCATTAATGGCAACGCGTATCAGCATATAACGAGCGGTTTCCGCCACCCACGGCTGGCTGGCGTTGACCAGTTGCTGGAAGCCGCTGCCCGCCTGATCAAGATTCCCTTCATAAAACGCTGCGGCGCTATCGAGGTAGTGCTTGAGATCGCCCGCATGGCCACTATCCGGCAGATTGACCCGTTCCGTCGCTATTGCCTTGGAAGGATGGTCGGTCGAGATGATGTCTATCCGGATTTGTGCCAGCAAGATACGCTGCGCGTCATCCAGATCTTTATCATTTAGCAATACATCGAAAAAAGTCGCCAACGCAGTCAAATCATTAGAAACCCAGCGTCCTTCCATCTCCATTGGTGTCAGGTCGCGCAGCTTTTCCTGTGTAGCTGATGGAAGATGGAGCAGTCCGGCTTTTTGCAGTAGCACCGTGTTCTCCTGCGCCACCACATCATCGGCGGAGGCATTGGCATCCGCAGCATTGTTTGGCGTGACGTCCTGCGTGGTGTCTTCCGTTGCCGCCAGTCCCATTACCCGATAAGCAGTGAACGGATCAATACGAGAACTGGCCTGATCCGGCACTGGCAGGGGAATGGGTAAGTCAATATGATTGCGACTGCTTTCCAGCAGCATCAGATTCGTGCGGGTATCGTTATCAGGCAGAAGGTAGGGCAGTGCTGGTATACCGCAATCAGCATCTGAAAAGCCACAGATGCCGTCGCTGGAGCCGAACGCATAAGTGCTGAGTACGGTAATGGCGACGCCAGCCAGTACAAATAATCCTTTCATGCCCATTTTCCTGTGGTGAGGTGTCAGGTGACATTTAAGAACCCATCTCATTAGGCCAAGAACTCCCATGCAAGACATGCGCCTAATGGGATAATTTCTCCGTTGTCAGCGCCGAATATAAAACTGACGGCGTCGAGCACACACTCTACCCGACCTAAAGAAAAACTCAATGAATGGACGTCAGAGATATACTGGGCGCTGGATGTTCAGCGCCCAGTATCATAAACAGGAAACTAACGCTGGTACAACGGTAACCAGATAGTGAGTTGCAGGCCGCCTAGCGGGCTGTCATCTGCTTTTACCCAGCCGTTATGTTGCGAAATGGCATTTTCCACAATCGCCAAGCCCAGACCGGTTCCGCCAGACTCCCTGTCACGCGCTTCATCGGTACGGTAGAACGGACGGAAAATCTGTTCACGATCGTCTGGGCTGACACCAGGGCCGTCATTCCCGACGACAATGGTCACACCCTGACGATCCACAGAGAACGCCACGGTAATGTGGTGATGAGAATAACGCAGTGCATTACGGACTACGTTTTCTAATGCGCTGTCGAGCGCCGATGGATTGCAGCACAGCATCCAGGCACCGGGTGGTGAAGTGATCTCCAGTGTTTTTCCCATCTGTTCGGCTTCAAAGCTGGCATTGGCCAATACATCGTCCCACAGTTCATCCGCACCCAACACTTCCCGTGATAGCTCGTTCTTGTGCTGATTACGCGATAGTAACAGCAGGTCGTTAATCATGCTGTCCAGTCGTTGAGTTTCCGTTTCGATTCGGGTGAGTTCATTGCCTTCGCCCTGACGGCGGCGAAGCAGTGCCGTGGCCAGTTGTAAACGGGTCAGCGGCGTGCGTAATTCGTGGGAGATATCGGACAATAGCCGTTGTTGAACGGTGACCATCCGTTCCAACGCACTGACCATCTGGTTAAAGCTGGCGCCGGTTGCCAGGAATTCCTGTGGACCTGACTCCAGTTCTGGATGTTGACGCAGATTGCCGCGAGCCACTTCGTCAGCCGCATTCTTCAGCTTACGGGCCGGTTTTGCCAGACTCCACGCCAGCCACAGCAGCAGTGGTGAACTGATGAGCATGGTGACGATTAACAACAGGAGTGGGCGATCAAACAGTAGGTTGATAAAATCGGATTGCGGGCTACTGGATGGTCGGATTATGTATAACAAGTAATTATCATCGCCATCATGCACAATAAAAGGACCAAGTAGCTCAACACGCCCATATTTTTTCTTCTTGGGAAACTCCGGGTTATCAGACTGACCGATAAAGTTGCGCACTACCTGCATTTCGTTACGCTGAACGCCGATAACGCGACCTTCACTCGTGACCAGCAACAGGCGTTGCCCAGGAGGCGCCCATTTTTCGATGACGCGGAAAAGGCGTCGCCACCAGAGTAGATCGTTTGCCGGGTCAGCAGCCAGTTCGGCTTCAATATGTTGCTTCAGCATCAGACCCTGGCGCTGTTCGTTTTCGAGCAGCGATGTCAGTTGCCGTGAATCCAGCTTTGGCAACATCAACACCAGCACCAGCACCAGTGCCAGTGTCAGCCAGAAAATAGCAAAAATACGGGCGGTCAGACTATTAATCATGCAGTGGAAACCATCAGATAACCTCGCCCGCGCAGGGTTTTAAACCAGGGCAACCCATCCTTACGTTCTGGCAACTTGCGTCGCAGATTGGAAATATGCATGTCAATAGCGCGATCAAAAGGTGTCAGCCGTTTACCCAGCACTTCCTGACTGAGATGTTCGCGGGAAACAACCTGACCGAGACGTTGGGCCAGCAGATACAGCAGCGTAAACTCCGTACCTGTCAGATCAAGCACAACATCATCAAAGCTGGCTTCCTGTCGCCCAGGGTTTAGCCGCAGTCCATCCACTTCCAACGTGGGTGAACTGGTTTCGCCGGCATGTTGTTGATCCGTCCAGTTAGATCGGCGCAGGATGGCACGGATGCGCGCAACCAGTTCACGGTCATTAAACGGTTTAGGCAAATAATCATCCGCACCCAGTTCCAGACCCAGCACACGATCCAGCTCGCTGCCGCGGGCTGTCAGCATGATCACCGGAGTTTGGTAACGCTGGCGAACCTCTTTCAATGTATCGATGCCGTTTTTCTTCGGCATCATGACATCCAGCAATAACAGGTCAATCGTGTCATCCAGGACGCTTAACGCCTGTTCGCCATCGTAGGCGACAACGACGTCAAAGCCTTCCATTTCGAGCAATTCTTTGAGCAAAGACGTTAGCTCTTTATCGTCATCAACCAACAGGATTTTATTCATGATTTATCTACCTCCATGGGCAAAATACGTCATAGATAGCCGCTATTCCATGACTTTACGTAGTTTTACACCGTCTGACGCATGTTTGCAGCAAGGCGATTAGACTGAACTCATTAACGCACTGAGCCACCACCACACTGAGGAGTCATTGATGCGACGCGTAGCCACATTATCACTTGCTTCGTTGCTGATGTTGGGGTCCGGCATCATCGTGACGGCAGCCGCTGAAAGTCTCCCAATGGGCGACTGGCATTACGATGAATCTGCCATGAAATGTGACCAGAGTCAGCAAAGCATGTTTGATGGTGTGACGTTGACGGAACATCAGCGCCAGCAAATGCGTGATTTGATGCAGCAAGTTCGTCATGGCACACCTTCTTACGATGTCGGCGATATGGAAGATATGCACCGATTGGTGGTAGCGAAAAATTTTGATACGTCTGCTGTCAAGGCGTTAGTGAGCAAAATGGTTCATATGCAGATAGCGCGCCGCGTAGAAATTGCCAGGGTGTGCAACCAAATGTACAACCTGCTGACACCCGAGCAGAAGGAGACTCTGGATCAGGAACATCAGCAGTATATGCAGAAAATACAGCAACAAATGTCGATGATGAACCAGAATGCTCAGAATTTCAGTTTGTCTAAATAGTGTTTTCAGTAATGAGTTATTTCCTGGTAGTGAGTAGTGCCGAGAGTAGTAGTGTGTAAAAGATGTACTTGTTTTCCTTGCCATAGACACCATCCCTGTCTTTTCGCCCTCCTTGATGGAGGGCTTTTTTTTTTGGTTCGAAAACTAAACATAGGCTATTGAAGTGGTGCGTTTTGTTTTCCCTTCTGTGGAGCAATTTCTCACCAAAACGGTGCGACAGATCACACTACTGAACACCTGATGTTAATGTCGTCAGGGGCGTCACGGGCATATTCTTCATACCTGTTGTTGCGTTTAGTCTTCATTATCTAACTGATATATAAATATTTATTCCATTTCTTGTTTTACTTTCTCAACTTATCCATATTTTGGCATTCGTTATGCATTCTTAAAATCATAATGACATTATGAAAATAAAATATTCAATCAAATGTCTGTTGTTAACGTCGTTTCATTTTCAATTCACACTTGGGAGGATTAGTCGGTGGCTAAACAAGAAACAAGTTGTACTCTGCAAAGAAAAATCAACATTGGCATACTGGCTGGTTCACTATTTGGCTTGCTCAGCATGGCTAATTCGGTTTCTGCGAATCAACTTCAGGAGATTAAGGCACGGGGTGAAATGGTCTGCGGCACACTTTCCACCACGGAACCGTTAGGTTTTGTCGATCCAAAAACGCGTAAAATCATCGGGTTCGATGTGGATATTTGTCAGGCGCTGGCGGATCACCTGGGTGTCCGGATGGTGCAAAAAAGCCTTTCTGTCGAAGCACGTATCCCGGAATTACAGATTGGACGTGTTGATATTCTTTCTGCTGCGCTGGGATACACTCCCGAACGCGCTAAACAGATTGAATTTACTGATTCGCATTTTCAGGTGCCGTTGAAAATTTTGGTTCCTGTTGCGGCTGGGTACAGCTCGCTGGCTGACTTAAATGGTAAACGTGTCGGGATGACGTCTGGTTCCAGCTCAGAGTACTGGCTGCGTAAATCTTTCCCGAAAATACAGATCGTTACCTATCATGATTCGCCTTCCGGATTCCTGGCGTTGCAGCAGCATAAGGTGAGTGGTCTGGCGTTTGCCCAGACATCGGGTATGCGTTATCTGCAGGCAGGTAAAGGCGATTTTGCTTTTATTGATCAGCCTATCGGCTGGGAACCTAATGCACTGGGTATTAAAAAAGGTGAACCAGAATTTCTGGCGGCAGTAAACAGCACGCTGGAAAAAATGGAGCAGGACGGGGAACTGGAAACTATCTGGAATAAATGGCTGGGGCCGCAAACCGTTTATAACGTAAAACGGGATCACAAACTTGAGCCTATTGAAAAAGTGAAACTCAGTACCGAATAATGTGGGAAAAATGATCGTGAAATGGTAGGCCACATCCACCATAAATGGATGTGGCACTGAATCTATTTCCTGGCTTTTCAATACGCCGAGGAGTCGAGTCGTATGACGAATTTTGATCCCTTTTCACTATTGCAGGGTGTTTATCTGCAATGGTTGATAACTGGCCTGGAAACTACACTGACTCTGTTTATTTTATGTTTGGTCTCCGGTTTTATTTTGGCGCTGTTTTTGGCGGCTATGCGTATTTCTGGTATTACGCCTTTAAGATGGTTCGTTGCTATTTATGTTGAATATCATCGTAATGTTCCGGCACTGGTTCAGCTTTTATTATGGTATTTCGGTTTATCCGCCGTATTACCTTATACCTTGTCAGAATGGGTTAATCAGCACGGCAGTGAATTTCTTTTTGCCTATATCGCACTGACGTTGAATACCGCTGCATTTATGTCTGAAGATTTGCGTAGTGGTTTACGTGCGGTCGCGAAGGGTCAAATGGAGGCATGCCGGGCTTTGGGCCTGACTTTCCCTCAGGCTATGCGGGATGTTATTTTACCGCAATCAATCCGTATTTCTATTCCGCCATTAATCAGCCAATCGCTGGCATTGTATAAATCAACCAGTCTGGCAATGGCGATCAGCGTGGCAGAACTGACCTATGCTGCGAAACAGATTGAAAATGAAACCTTCAGAACCTTTGATGCCTTCGCCATCGTCTCTGTCATCTACTTACTGGGTTCGCTGCTGATTGTCAGTGTGGGCTTTACCTGTGACCGTTTAGTGTACCGGACCAGGAGCCAATAGTATGAGTGACATGATAGCTATCGTAATGAATTACCGTGATTTACTTCTGGTAGGCGCTTATCCGGATGGGCCGATCGGCGGGTTGGCTTTGACACTGCTTATTGCACTCAGCGGTTTGGTTTGCGCGTTTCCGCTGGCAATATTGGTCGGCATTGCCAGAACCAGCAAATATAAGGTTCTCTTTATCCCTGCGACTATATTTTCCAGTGTTATTCGTGGATTGCCGGTGTTGATGTTGGTGTTCTGGTCCTATTTTGCTGTGCCTCTGCTTTCCGGACACTCAATTTCAGGTGTTATGACGCTGACTGTGGCATTAATTATCTATGAAACGGCTTTTTTAGGTGAAGTTATCAGAGCGGGAATAAAATCAATTCCTGTTGGACAAATTGAAGCCGCAAGAACATTAGGGATTAGTTATTCACGTGCTCTTGCAGAGGTTATATTGCCGCAAGCACTATTTACCATGATTCCCAGTATTCTTAATCAATTTATTAACCTGATTAAGAATACGTCATTGGGATATGTTATTGGTGTCGCAGAACTGACATATTCCGCTTATCAGATTAATACCATCGAATTAACCAAACCATTACAGGTCTTTGGCATTTTGGCGATTATCTATTTCATTATCTGCTTTTCATTGACGCAATTGGTCGGCTATCTGGAAAACATTATTCAGCGCAAACGACAACTGAAAATATAGGAGACTCGACATGTTGAAAATAGAAAACGTTGAGAAATGGTATGGGCCGAATAAAGTGCTGAATAACGTTTCTGAAGAAGTAGCTCGCGGAGAAGTGGTCGTAGTTTGTGGGCCGTCAGGATCAGGCAAATCGACCTTGATCCGTACCATCAACCGACTGGAAGAGATCCAGAACGGACGCATTCTGGTGGATGGTATCGACAGCCGTGCCAGTGATATCGATCTGAATCAGTTTCGTAGCAACATCGGTTTTGTTTTCCAGCAATTTAATTTATTCCCCAATCTGACGGTATTACAGAACGTCACGCTGGCACAGCGCCGGGTGCGTAAAAGTGATAAACGCGACGCGGATGAGGTGTCGATGGCTTTGCTGGAG
This sequence comes from Prodigiosinella aquatilis, assembly GCA_030388725.1. Lineage (NCBI taxonomy): Bacteria > Pseudomonadati > Pseudomonadota > Gammaproteobacteria > Enterobacterales > Pectobacteriaceae > Prodigiosinella > Prodigiosinella aquatilis. Next base: position 4,729,189 of record CP128857.1, on the reverse strand, counting down.
AAAGTCGGATTGTCGATGAAATTGAGCGCCTATCCCCATCAGCTTTCCGGTGGTCAGCAGCAGCGGGTTGCCATCGCACGGGCGTTGGCGATGAAACCCCCGGTGATGTTGTTCGACGAGCCAACCAGCGCCCTCGACCCGGAGATGGTCGGCGAGGTGTTGCAGGTTATGCAGCAACTGGGCAGGGAAGGCATGACCATGGTGTGTGTGACCCATGAAATGGGCTTTGCTAAAGACGTTGCCGACCGCGTGTTATTTATGGATCGCGGTGAAATCATCGAACGGGCTACGCCTGAAGCTTTTTTCTATCAACCCCAACATCCCCGCGCACAAAAATTTGTCGCTGATATCCGCCATTGACAGGAATTGTAAGCATGAGCATGACATCTGATGTACTCACACGTATCAAACCTTCAGCCAGCAATGCTGTTAGCCAGTTAGCCCGCGATCTGAAAGCGCAGGGGCGGGATGTCATCGCGCTAAGCTCCGGGGAACCGGATTTTGACACGCCGCAGCATATCAAGCAGGCGGCGTTACAGGCGATGGACCGTGGTGAGACAAAATACCCACCAATAGCCGGCATTCCGGCACTGCGCGAGGCGGTAGTCGCCAAATTCAAACAGGACAACCAACTGGCCTATGGCATCAAACAGATCATCGTTTCCAACGGTGCCAAGCAGATTATCTCCAACGCACTGATGGCGACGTTAAATCCAGGCGACGAAGTGATTATCCCCGCGCCTTATTGGGTTTCCTATCCGGAAATGGTGTCGCTCAGTGGTGGTACGCCGGTGACGGTCCCCGTCAGTGAACGACAGGGATTCAAGCTAACCGCCGACGCGCTTGAGGCGGCGATTACGCCAAAAACCAAATGGCTGATGTTTAATTCACCTTCGAATCCTTCCGGGGCGGTATATACCTATCAGGAACTGCGTGCGCTGGCGGATGTCCTGCTGCGCCATCCCCATGTCTGGGTCATGTGTGACGATATCTATGAAAAACTGGTCTACGACGATTGCACGTTCTATACCTTTCCCCAGGTCGAACCAGCATTAATTGAACGCTCACTGGTGATCAACGGAGTATCAAAAGCTTATGCCATGACCGGGTGGCGCGTCGGCTACGGTGCCGCCCCGGCGTGGCTTATCAACGCCATGGAGACGATTCAGGGACAAACCACATCTGGCGTCTCTTCTATTTCACAATGGGCCGCGGTGGCTGCGCTGACGGGGTCACAGGCGTTCTTTGCCGACTGGAAGTCCAGTTTCATCATGCGCCGCAACTATGTCGTTGCCGCTCTGAATGCGGCGCCAGGAATTAATTGTCAGGTGCCTCAGGGCGCGTTTTATGTTTATCCGTCCTGTGCCGGTACGTTGCAGAAAACCACCCCGGAAGGACGTGTGCTCCACAGCGATCAGGACTTTACCGAAGCACTGCTGTCCAGTGAAGGCGTGGCGCTGGTGCACGGTGGCGCATTTGGTCTGGCACCTAATTTTCGTCTCTCTTACGCGGCTTCGATGGCGCAGCTTGAGGAGGCGTGCCAGCGGATTCAGCGCTTTTGTCAGCGTCTTGTATAAGATCTCTGACGCGGCCTGGTGGGTGCCATGGCCACTGCATGGCGGCTCCTTCGTTCATTTCGGGAAGGATCTCTTTTTCATTCTTTATGTGTGCATATTGTGGCGATGTTCAAGGACGTGAAATGACGCTGATTCGTACTTTCCCAGTATTCAGAGAGCCGATGACACGCCGGTATTTAATGGGGCAGGCCGCCTCCATCCTGGGGTTGTGGACGCAGAACGTGACGTTGAATCTGTTGTTGTGGCAAATGACCCATGCCGCGTGGATGCTGGGGGTGCTCAATTTCTTGCTTTATTGCCCAGCGTTGATTGTTCCGTTGCTGTTTGGCAGCCGTCTGACCCCTACGCGCGTCAAGGTCATCATGATGAGGATCCTGTTTCTCTCCATGATTATCTCGACACTGCTGTTAACCAGCGTGACGCTTCATTTCATCAGCCCAACATTTATCTTACTGATTGCCGGTGTTGCCGGGTGCATTTCTTCCATGGAGCTCCCGACCCGTCAATTACTACTGACCAGTAGTCTCCACGATAAATCATTGATGTATAACGCTGTGGCGATGAATACGATGGTATTTAATATCGGCAGGATGTTTGGCCCGGCGATAGCGGCTTACAGCTTTAATCAGGTGGGTGCTGCGGGGGGGTTTGTTATTTCACTGTGCGGGTTGATGACCATGTTTTTTGCTGTCAGGAGGATACAGGTCGTTGAGCCGGATTATAAAAACCGCAAAGCGGGCGGCATGCGCAATGCGATCCGCTACGTCATGCAGGATAGTTTTGCCGTGCGTTTCCTGCCGATGCTGGCGGTTGTTGGTATATTTGCCGGCTCATATCAGTCATTGATTCCGGTGCTGGCTGCTCAAGGGTTTCATGATACCACCCGTTACACTGGCTGGTTTTTCAGCAGTGCCGGGATTGGTTCGCTCTGTTCGGCACTGTTGATCTCCACCAGGGTTTCCCATCAGTGCCTATTGCAGTGGCTGAGTGTTGCTCCCTGGTGTTGCGTGTTGGCGCTGACGGGGATTGCGTTCTCTCACCTTCCCGTGTTGACCAGCCTGTGCTTCCTGCTGCTGGGTTTGTCGCTGACATTTTTCTCGACCATGATTAACTCAACGTTGCAGCATCACAGCCCGTCGGAGCTGCGCGGAGCGGTGGTCGGTCTATATGGTATGTCATTCCAGGGCACCATGCCGCTGGGGAACTTACTGGTAGGAATGATGGCTTCTGTCACAAATATCATGTCGACTTTTCTGTTGATGGCCTTCATGTTGGTGGTGGTATTAGGCGGACAGTGGGGAGCTACAAAATGGAAACACACCAGCAGGAGTTACAACCGATGAGCGAGACGATGATGAAAAAAACCGTATTGATGGCCCGTATGCTTCCCCCCCGTCTGGTTCAGCAATTGCGTGAGCATTTTCACCTGATTGGTCCGTTGACCCGTCTCGACGGGCAAGATCTTCCCGCTGGTGCCGAATCAGCAGAGGTGTTGCTGACCATGAGCGGCATTCCTACGGAAAAGGCCCTGGTAGATGCGTTGCCTGGTCTGCGTTTGGTGAGTTGTTATGGTTCTGGCATCGAGTTCGTTGATAGCGAGTATCTGAAACAAAAGGGGATTGCGCTAACCAATGCCGCCGGCACCAACGCCAGCAGTGTTGCTGAATTTGCATTGGGGTTGATTCTGAGCAGTACCCGACAGATTTTAACCAGTGAACGTTTCTTACGTAGCGGCCAATGGAAAGGAAACAGTGTTGAACGTTATCCGTCGGTCCCCGGGTTGGAAGGCCATCGATTGGGGATCTATGGTTTAGGCGAAATCGGTTTACAAATCGCTCAACGGGCGCAGGCGTTCAATATGGAGATTGGCTATCATAGCCGTACTCAGAAAGTGGTGTCATATCGCTTTCTGGAGAATCTTTTACAACTGGCCGAATGGGCGGATGTCCTGGTGCTCGCTGCGCGTGGCACTACACAAAACTACCATATTGTGGATACCCAGGTTCTGAATGCGCTGGGGCCGCAAGGGCATCTGGTCAATATCGCTCGAGGAATGCTGATTGATGAGGCGGCGCTGTGTGATGCGCTGGAGAACCGGCGGATTGCTGGCGCCGCGTTGGATGTGTATGAATTTGAACCCGAAATCTCTACCCGTTTGCAATCGGTGGAGAATATTATTCTCACACCTCACGTTGCGGCCAATACGCATTCTGCGCAGGATGCTCAACAGCAACGGATGCTGGATAATACGGTGGCTTATTTTAAGGGTGGCCGCTTGATTGGCAGGGTCTGCTAATCCTTGTACATTACTTCTTTTGCTAATTTTGCGGGTAGGTATGTCCAGGCAAAAAACCACTGATGTTGATCGCTCGGTCAAGGCCGTCAAACGGACGTTGGCCATTCTCGATGCATTTATTCATCACTCAGGCGGCATTACGCTGAGTGAGCTGGAAGCGCAAACCGGATTGTTCAAGAGCGTGATCCTCCGTTATATGCTCTCACTGGAAGCTGAACGCTATGTGTTAAAGCGAGTGGATGGCAGCTATGAGCTCGGTTCCCGCGCTTATCAGCTCGGTTGTACATATGAGCGCACATTTAATCTGCGTGAGCACGTGTTACCCGTGTTGGATAAGCTCACTGACGCCACATTGGAAAGCAGCACTTTCTTTGTCCGTGATGGTGACCACCGTTTGTGTTTGCTGCGTAAAGATTCGCCGCAGCATATAAAATCCAGTGTGCCGGTCGGCACGATGCTGCCGATGGATGATACTTCTGCCGCGCATGTTTTACGCACCTTTGAACAGGGTATGCCGGCGAAATGGTCATTTCCCGCCGGTTTGTTTACGTCCACCGGTGCAGGGGCTAACCGTCAGGCATCGACTACCTATCTCACAGCGTCTATCTCCGCGCCGGTATTCAAACATGATAACCAGTTAGCGGGGGCATTGAGTATCTCCGGACCTACCAGCCGGTTCGATCCTGCCGATACCTACAGCCAGCAATTATTGATGGAAGCGGCCATCGCGTTATCACTCGTATTAGGTGCCGTCATGCCTGGATAACGCTATAAAATATGAGTGAGTAATACTTGGAGGGCCGGTTTTCTTAGGTGGAGCCGTGCTGGCTGAGCATAGAGACAATCTCTTGCGGAAAAACGGTTTTTGTCGTCTGACCCAGTTCATCCAGTGACCACCATTTGTGCTGGGTGATAACGTGTTTTTCGTGCTCACTCCATTGGTCATCCCTCAGCGTGTTATCAGCGGTGTAAACGATGAAAAATCGCTCATCCGCTATTACTTGCTCACCGCTGGACAGTACCATGGGGAATGTCCGTGTCGCGATACAACCGCCGGGATCCTGAATAATGATGCCAGTTTCCTCCTGCAATTCCCGTATGGCTGCCTGCTCAAAGGTCTCACCCGCTTCCACGGCACCTCCTGGCGTGGCCCAGTAGGTTTGGCCAGCCAGTGCATCACTGGTATGACTAAATCTGAACAACAGCACCCGTTGTTGTGGGTCGAGTATCAGTAGACGTGATGATGGTCTGTGTTTCATGGGGTCTCTGGCGCTATATCTGATGGGGCAATCATTTTTCTCGCCGACGGGTTCGATGTCAATATATGCAGGATACAGTGAGTGGTGTCGCTGTTATGGCAGCCTGTTTCCGCTGCCTGTCAGGATGGTGTCGTGTTGCTGTCGGGTCGCTGTCGTGGTGTTTTTCCAGATGCAGATTCAAGCTGGTACCCGGTTTCATATCTAAAGGAGTTTATGATGAATGCGATAAAATCATTGCGTCTTTCCCGGGCCTGGTCTCAGGAACAGCTGGCTGAACTGGCTTCCCTCAGTGTTCGTACCATTCAACGTATTGAGAATGGCGAGCAAGCCAGCCTGGAAACGCTTAGCGCGATTGCCGCGGCCCTTGAGGTACGAGTTGCGGATTTGATGGAAAAAAGTGGTGAGCGACATCTGCAAAGTGAATCGCTGGAACAGCGAATTCTTGATGCTAAACATCAGGTGCATGAAGAAGGAAAACTCTGGCGCAGCCTGATCTTGTTTGCCGTGATCAATAGTGTTTTATTTGTAGTTAATCGACTAATCGATCCCCATACCCACTGGTTTCTCTGGCCGTTACTGATTTGGGGAGGATTACTGGTGATAAAGGCTATTAATGTGTTTTTTCTGCGCAACTGGCTGGTGCGCTGGCAGCAGGGCCGATTGCAGAAGATTTTACGTAAGTGAGTTAGTGACGTTCAAGGCGCGAAGTAACATGAGTGTTTTACTTCGCGTCAACAATCCACTGGGCAACATAGCAACCTTCACGGTTTTTCTCCCCCGGCAATCCAGTATACTGAGCACCTTATTCCGTCAGGAGTCAGGTATGAATTCTCAATACGCACGCCTCGTCACGATGGCGGCTTTTCTGGCAACCGCAACTGCGTTGTTGTTGTTTGGGCTAAAAGTCTTTGCCTGGTGGTATACCGGGTCAGTTAGTTTGTTGGCGTCACTGGTGGACTCCCTAATGGATATCGCTGCTTCGTTCATTAACTTGCTGGTGGTGCGTTATTCACTGCAACCCGCCGATCCGGAACATACGTTTGGTCATGGTAAGGCTGAGTCGTTGGCGGCATTGGCCCAGAGCATGTTTATTTCCGGTTCCGCACTGTTTCTGCTATTGACCGGTATGCAGCATCTGATTTCACCCCAACCGCTGTATGCGCCGGAACTCGGGATGTGGGTTACCGTGGTTGCGCTGATCTCGACTTTACTGCTAGTGGCCTTCCAGCGTTGGGTCATCAGGAGAACGTACAGCCAGGCGGTGCGGGCAGATATGTTGCACTATCAGTCCGATGTGTTGATGAACGGTGCTATTCTGGTCGCGCTGGCCTTGAGCTGGAAAGGTGTGACTTGGGCAGATGCGGCTTTTGCGCTGGGTATTGGCGTTTATATTTTATACAGTGCATTGAGGATGGCGTACGATGCCATACAGTCATTATTGGATCGAGCATTGCCAGATGAAGAACGCGCGGAAATTATTAGTATTGTGTCATCATGGCCAGGGGTCATTGGTGGTCATGAGTTAAGAACCCGCCGTTCTGGTCCTACCCGGTTTATTCAACTTCATCTGGAAATGGATGATGCATTGCCACTGCTCGAGTCACATCAGATTGCCGACGATATAGAGCAAGCTTTGCTACGACGTTTTCTCGGCGCCGATATTATCATTCATCAGGATCCTGTTTCTGTTGTGCCTGATGAACAACGGGGACGATGGGTACTATAGCTCCGTGAAATCTATCTCCTTGTCGTAATAGTGTTGTAAAAGTGTGATATGGAGTAGGAATATATTGGTCTTTAAGCCTGACCTGAATCAATTCAGCTACGGGCATTTGTTATAATATGCTTATAAAAGATGAAGGGTTTATCACTGGTGTCGATTGATGCCATTAACCTTACGATAGAAAAATCTGCGAATTTACATCTACAAATCCAGAGGTTGTCATGATAAAAAAAATCGGAGTATTGACGAGCGGTGGCGATGCACCTGGCATGAATGCTGCCATTCGTGGTGTCGTACGATCAGCATTAACGGAAGGTCTGGAAGTGTTCGGAATCTATGATGGCTATCTGGGTTTGTATGAAGATCGGATGGCACAACTGGATCGCTACAGCGTATCCGACATGATTAACCGCGGCGGTACTTTCCTCGGTTCAGCGCGCTTTCCTGAATTCCGTAAGGAAGCTGTACGTCAGGTTGCCATCGAAAACATGAAGAAACGGAATCTGGATGCCTTGGTGGTTATCGGTGGTGATGGTTCCTATATGGGGGCCAAGCGCCTGACGGAAATGGGTTTCCCCTGCATTGGCTTGCCGGGTACTATTGATAACGACGTTGCAGGCACTGACTACACCATCGGCTATTTTACCGCACTGGAGACCGTGGTAGAGGCAATCGACCGTCTGCGTGATACGTCTTCTTCCCATCAGCGTATTTCTATCGTGGAAGTGATGGGGCGCCACTGTGGTGACCTGACGCTGGCTGCGGCGATTGCTGGTGGCTGTGAGTTTATCGTATTGCCAGAAGTGGATTTCAAACCTGAAGATCTGGTGAACGAAATTCAGGCTGGTATCGCCAAAGGGAAAAAACACGCCATCGTGGCAATTACCGAACTGATGTGTGATGTGAGTGAACTGGCCCGTTATATTCAACAGGAGACGGGTCGTGAAACCCGTGCCACGGTACTGGGTCATATTCAGCGTGGTGGTTCTCCCGTGGCTTATGACCGAATTTTGGCTTCCCGCATGGGGGCGTACTCTATTGAGCTGTTGCTACAGGGGTACGGTGGCCGTTGTGTTGGTATCCAGAATGAGAAACTGGTACATCATGATATTATTGATGCTATTGAGAACATGAAACGCCCGTTCAAGGGTGACTGGCTGGATACGGCCAAGAAATTGTACTGATAACGTCATTCGTGCCTGAATGGTCCACTCGTCTGGATGTACCGTCTTTTTCAGGCAGCGTTTGAGGTTGATGACATGATTGTCAATAGTCTGAATCCCGTCTAATAAGGCGGGATTTCTTATTGTTGGCTATAGATATGCCTGTCATCTCGAAATCTATCGGATATAAAACAGCGGATAGGCGTGCGCATTTCATATTGTGTGCAGTACCGCCTGGCAGTGAAAGTCTCTTCATCTGTCGCAATGAACTGGCATAATAACCAAGGCCAGACTACGGCGCAGAAGACGTTTAGGCCTTCTCTGCCGAACCATGGATGATTTGTTGACCTAAACTTTAATAGTCGCTTGTTGAGCCAAGATTATCGGTGTGGCTCAATAACAGCATGTAAACAGATAGGATTGAGGTTTCCGAATGACAAAAGTTACCGTTGCCGCAACACAGATGGCCTGTACCTGGGACTTACCCGGCAATATCGAAAATGCCGAGAAACTGGTGCGACAGGCTCATGCCAAAGGGGCACAAATCATCCTGATTCAGGAACTGTTTGCTGCGCCTTACTTTTGCATTGACCAGAGTCCGGAACATTATGCACTGGCGCAGGAGCTGGAAACCAGCCCCATTATCAAACACTTCTCCGCACTGGCCGCTGAACTGGAAGTGGTGTTACCGTTGAGTTTCTTCGAGCGAGCAAATAACGCCTATTACAACTCGTTGGTGATGATCGATGCTGATGGCACGGTGCTGGATGTGTATCGAAAAACCCATATTCCGAATGGTCCAGCCTATCAGGAAAAGCAGTTTTTTGTTCCGGGCGATACTGGTTTCAAAGTATGGCAAACCCGTTATGCCAAAGTGGGTGTCGGCATCTGCTGGGATCAGTGGTTCCCGGAAACCGCCCGCAGCCTGGCATTGATGGGGGCAGAACTGATTTTCTATCCGACGGCCATTGGCTCTGAACCAGCTTTCCCACAGTGGGATAGCCAGCCGCACTGGACACGAGTTCAGCAAGGTCACGCCGCTGCTAACCTGATTCCGGTTATCGCGTCTAACCGTATTGGTACCGAAGCCAGTAAATATATAGCGGGTCTGGAAATGACGTTCTACGGCTCGTCGTTCATTGCTGATCCGACCGGCGCGTTGGTCGAACAGGCTGGCAGAACAGATGAAGCGGTACTGGTTCACGCGTTTGATCTACAGGATATCGCGAAGATGCGCGCTACCTGGGGGTTGTTCCGTGACCGTCGTCCGGATATGTATGGTGTGCTCGGCACGTCTGATGGTAAAACCCGGAGATAAGTAATGTCTCAGCTAACCACGCCGTATCAGGACGGTTTTTCCATGCCAGCGGAATGGGCACCGCATGAAGCGGTCTGGATGTTATGGCCGTACCGCCATGATAACTGGCGAACTCAAGGAGCGATAATCCCGGCCCAGCAGACTTTTGCGGCCGTTGCTGCCACGATTGCCCAGACCACGCCAGTGATAATGGGGGTGCCGCATGCCCATATGACCGCCGCTAAACGCATTATGCCAGCCAGTATCACATTGGTGGCGATGGAAAGTGACGATGCCTGGATGCGAGACACGGGGCCGACAATGGTGCTTAATCCGATGGGGGAGCGCTGCGGTGTTGATTGGCAGTTTAACGCCTGGGGCGGGGCGCTAGGCGGTCTGTATGAAGACTGGTGTCAGGATGAGAAAGTGGCAGAACAGGTGCTGGATTATCATCATGATGCGCGTTATCCCGCGCCACTGATTCTGGAAGGCGGTTCAATTCATACTGACGGTGAAGGTACGTTGTTGACCACGGCAGAGTGCCTGCTTAACCCAAATCGTAACCCGGATCTGAATAAGGAACAGATTGAACAACTGCTACGTGATTATCTGGGCGTATCGACGTTTATCTGGCTGGAAGAGGGTGTGTATAACGACGAGACAGATGGTCATATCGACAATATGTGCTGTTTTGTCCGTCCGGGGGAAGTGGCGCTGCACTGGACCGATGATGAGAATGATCCACAGTATCCCCGTTCAATGGCAGCTTATCAGGTGTTGTCTCAGGCGCGGGATGCGCAGTGTCGTCAGTTGAAAATCTGGAAGTTGCCAGCACCGGGGCCGTTGTATGCCACGCAAGAAGAGACGGTGGGCGTCAGCGAAGGGAATGCCATTGAGCGTAATGCCGGATCACGATTGGCTGGGTCTTACGTTAACTTTCTCATCAGTAACCGTCAGATCATTTATCCGTTGCTGGATGAGCGCACTGATGGCAGTGCTCATAAACTGTTACAGCAGATGTTTCCGGATTATCTGATCAGTGGCGTTCCGGCACGGGAAATTTTGCTTGGTGGTGGTAATATCCACTGCATCACTCAGCAGATTCCGGCGACAACTCGTTGAATCTCCATCATGTAAAAAGGCGCCTTTCAGGAATTGTGATTTTGATGACAACGTGTCTATAGCGGTGATAATGGGGAGATCGTTGCAAGTACTTCCTTGTAAGCTCAAGCCGCGCCATCCCAGGCGCGGATGCTTCACTCATCTCTCCCATTATCGCCTTCCTGACCCCCGTACATAGGTTGGATAGCAGCAAATATTTCTCAACCCTATCGTTGTCATCTCCTTGAAAACAGGGACTCATCCCAAAACGACTGCATTGATTATAAATGGATTCCCACTTGTACCAGGATGACATCGCAGAACAATAAAAGGCCGGTCACCATGTGGCCGGCCTCTATTCTTGGGATGGAAGCGTAGAGCAATTACTCAGACGTTTTTCGCTTCGGCTGCCGCTTTTACAATCACAGTGAATGCATCCGCTTTCAGTGATGCACCACCGACCAGCGCACCATCAATATCCGGCTGGGTAAAGAGTTCTGCTGCGTTAGCTGCATTAACAGAACCGCCATACTGAATAATAACCTGTTCAGCGATAGCTGCATCCTGTTTGGCAATATGGCCGCGGATGAATTTGTGTACTGCCTGTGCCTGTGCCGGCGTCGCTGATTTACCCGTGCCGATCGCCCATACTGGTTCGTAGGCAACCACGGTATTTTCAAACGCTTTCGCGCCCAGCGTATTCAGTACGGCGTCCAACTGACGGGCGCACACCGCTTCGGTTTGACCTGCTGCGTTTTCTGCTTCGGTTTCCCCGATACACAGAACAGGGATCAGTCCGGCTTCTTTCAGAACAGCGAATTTTCTGGCAATGAATTCATCACTTTCTTTGTGATAAGTCCGGCGTTCCGAGTGGCCGATGATGATGTATTTGGCACCGATATCTTTCAGCATGTCAGCCGATGTTTCGCCGGTAAACGCGCCTGAAAGGTTCACGTCAACATTCTGTGCGCCCAGTGCGATACGGCTACCGGACAGTTGATGTTTAGCCTGATCCAGGTAAATAGCCGGCGGGGCGATAGCAACGCCACAACCGACAACCGTACTCAGTTCGTTACGCAGTGCGGCGATCAATTCGTGAACCATATTAGTGCTACCGTTCAACTTCCAGTTGCCCATAACTAAGGGATGTCGCATTTTTTCCTCCAGGCGGATGGCGAGTTAATCAATATTTATGTGGCTGCCATTGGCAGTTCAACCTGACGACAGTATAGAGAGGAAACACTGTCGTGGCTCTGTTTTTCGTCATTAATTACTGGGTCGATCACGATTCAGGTAGCGTTAGCTTAATCGGTTCAACAGCGAAAGTTATCCCCTTCTCACCATTATCTGCTACGACATAACGCAAAGCACCTTCCGTTTGCTGGTAGAACGGCTGACCTTTGCCTTTCTCCAGCAAGGTTTCTACCTTTTTTATGCTCTGTTCAGTCGTAACCGAAGGAACAAATGTCCGCAGCAGCGCCGACATATACTCAATCGCCTGTTTACGACGTCCATCTTCGTCGGGGTCTTTCGGTTTGGGTAGCCAGGTGATCTGTAGCGTTTTGATTTTCCCCGTTCCTTTTTCCAGTGCAGTTGAGGAGTAGAGGTAATCGTTGATTTCGCTGGCTGCACGGGTCAGGGTAGGTAAGTTGTCACCCGTATCCACTACCCGGTATTCGCCGATGGGCAATGTCGGGTTGCTGAGATTATAGCGGGTACGAAACTGAACGATGGTCATATCGAACGTTGGTGCACCAGCCAGCAGGTAAGGTGCTGCAGTTGGTATTCTTTGCTGGAAAAGCAACACAGACCAAGCGCTGGTTGGAATGAAGAGCCAGGCAGAGAAGAAACAATATGCGACGATGGTTTTTTTCATAATGATATTGACCAGCTTATTTTACGTTAACCAGGGTAGTGTGTGGCAGACAATATTTATGATTAAAGCGGTATTCGTGAGCTGTTGTCAAAAATCGCATAAAAAACACAAGCCAATCTTTTCCTTAAGGTAAACTAGTGATCATAAAAACAGGTTTGGGATGGATCGCTGATGACGTTACAGCAGTGGTGTTTTTCATTTAGTGGCCGTATTGGTCGACGGGATTTCTGGTTGTGGGTGACCATTTGGCTGGTACTCACTGTGGTGTTGTTTACTGTCGCTGGACAAGGCTGGCTGAGCACGCAAACGGCTGCATTCGCGTTGGTGGCACTATTGTGGCCGACGGCGGCGGTATTGGTAAAGCGGCTGCATGATCGCAACAAAAGTGGTGGGTGGGCGTTGTTGCTGATTCTGGCCTGGCTACTGGGTAATGGTAACTGGAACATGCTACCAGCATTGGGGCAGTGGGGACTGGGGCGTTTTGTGCCGACGTTGATCGTCATCATGATGTTACTTGATTGCGGTGCTTTCGTTGGTACGTCAGGAGAAAATCGCTTCGGGCCACAAGCAAAACCGTTGCGACTCTGTTTCTGAGCGTTAACAGGGAAACGGTATCTGGCTCGTTTCCCCATTTGAAATTACCAGTAGTGTTCGCTGGTGATATGGCCGGGGCGGCGGCGTAGATGCTTGCTCATCTGCCGTTCATCCTTCAGTAGTTGCTGAGTATCACGTACCATTTGTGGATTCCCACATAGCATAACATGGCTGGTTTGGACATCAATGGATAGCCCGACGGCGTTCTCCAACATACCGTTGCTGATTAATGCCGGAATGCGGCCTGTCAGTGCCTCCTCCGTTTGCTCACGACTGACGACGGTCTGGATGCGCAGTTTATCGCCATAGTGTTGCCGAAGCTGCTGCATTAGCGGTAGATAGCTTAAATCACGTGCGAAGCGGGCGGCATGCACCAGTACGATGTTTTTAAACCGCGCGACGTCTTTTCCTTCCTGCAGAATGGAGAGGTATGGGCCAATAGCGGTGCCGGTGGCCAGCATCCATAGCGTTTCGCATGGCGGAATTTCCTCCAATATGAAAAACCCAGCCGCTTCCTTCGTGACCATAACGTCATCTCCGGGTTGAAGCTGGTGCAGTCGAGGACTGAGTTTCCCTTCCGGTACATCGACCAGATAGAACTCCAGACTGTTGTCGCTGGGGGCGTTAACATAGGAATAAGCACGTTGTACGCGTTCATCATTGATTTCCAGCGCCAGTTTTGCAAACTGGCCGGCGGTGAAAGGATCAATCGGCGCATGCAGCCGAACGCTAAATAAATTTTCGGTCCAGTGTTCAACCTGAATAACCTTTCCGGTCACCCATTCAGCCATAATTCAATGCTCCTGTTTTGCATCCGCTCGACACCAAAAAGAAAAAACGCGCATCATGTGTGTTCATACCGAACCTGTTGTGATGGCCCCGACTTAAGATACGCCATCTTTTAACAACAGTGAAACAATCCGCGCGGCGGCATTACAACAGAAAATCGTGTAGTGCCTGATCTTTGCGATCAAGATAATGCGTGGAACTGATGCGGCGTATTGTGCGTGATTTACCGCGGATCAGCAGGGTTTCCGTCGTGGCGATATTGCCGCGCCGTGAGATGCCGTCCAGTAAATCCCCTTTGGTGATGCCTGTCGCGGAAAAAATCACGTTGTCATTGCGGGCCATCTCATTGAGCGGAAGGACTTTCCCGGCTTCAATACCCATTTGGCGGCAGCGGGCCAGCTCCTGTTCACCAATACGGCGGTTTTCTGCTGTATCGCCTTTAACGTCATGACGTGCCAGCAGGCGGCCTTGCATATCGCCACCCAGCGCCCGGATTACCGCGGCGGAAATGACGCCTTCCGGTGCACCACCGATGCCATATAACACATCGACTTCACTGTCTGGCATACACGTCAAGATGGATGCAGCAACATCACCGTCAGGAATAGCGAATACTTTCACACCCAGACGCTGCATGTCAGCGATGATGTCATCATGGCGCGGTTTGGCCAGGATGATGACTGTCAGTTGGCTCAATGGTTTGTTCAGTTTTTCTGCCACTCGGCGCAGATTATCTTTCAGCGGGTAGTTCAGATCGATAATGCCTTTGGCTTCCGGGCCGACGATCAGCTTTTCCATGTACATGTCCGGCGCATGCAGGAATGACCCTTCTTCACCGACGGCCAGCACGGCCAGCGCGTTGGCCTGACCCATCGCGGTCATTCGTGTACCTTCAATAGGATCGACGGCGATATCGACCGCGTCGCCTTGCCCACTCCCCACCCGTTCACCGATATAGAGCATCGGTGCCTCATCAATTTCGCCTTCGCCAATCACAATCTGGCCGTTGATGTTGATCTGGTTGAGCATAATTCGCATGGCTTGTACGGCAGCGTTGTCGGCGGCATTTTTGTCGCCACGGCCCAACCATTTATAACCTGCCAGCGCTGCCGCTTCAGTGACGCGGGAAAACTCGATGGCTAATTCACGTTTCATGGATACCTGTCTGTTATCGAACACAATAAAGGGGAGGTGGGCGGCGATTTTAACACAGGAGGGAAGGCGGGAATAAACCAGAACAAGGGAAAAATGGGCGCGACGAGCGCGCCCGGACAGTTTTACTCTTCTTTGTCTTCCCAGGCGCGGGCACGTTCGACCGCTTTTTGCCAGCCGCGATAACGATAGTTACGCTCTACGGTTTCAATACCTGGACGGAATTCGTGCTCAATGGCGGCTTTGCTCTTCACTTCATCCAGATCGCTCCAGAAACCGGTCGCCAGGCCTGCCAGGAACGCTGCACCTAATGCCGTGACTTCACGAATAACCGGACGTTCTACGCGAGTGCCGAGAATATCGGACTGGAACTGCATCAGGAAGTTGTTGGTTACCGCGCCACCATCGACACGCAGGGATTTCAGGTGGGTATTGGCATCAGCCTGCATGGCATCCAGCACGTCACGAGTCTGATAGGCGATGGATTCCAGTGTAGCGCGGATAATATGGTTGGCATTTACGCCACGGGTCAGGCCAAAAATGGCACCACGAGCGTAGGGATCCCAATAGGGTGCGCCCAGGCCGGTGAATGCCGGGACCACATAAACACCATTGGTATCTTTTACTTTGGTAGCAAAGTATTCTGAGTCCGCAGCATCACTGATCAGCTTCAATTCATCACGCAGCCACTGAATGGAAGCGCCGCCAATAAACACAGCACCTTCCAACGCGTAGTTCACTTCTCCACGCGGACCGCAGGCGATGGTCGTCAACAAACCATGTTTTGATCTCACCGCTTCGGTGCCGGTATTCATCAGCAGGAAGCAACCCGTACCATAAGTGTTTTTCGCCATTCCTGATTGTACGCAAAGATGGCCGTATAGCGCCGCTTGCTGGTCACCAGCGATACCGGCGATAGGAATACGGGTGCCGCCTTTACCGCCGATGTTGGTTTGGCCGTAGATCTCGGATGAGGCTTTGACTTCCGGCAGCATGGCGCGAGGGACATCCAGCGCTTGCAGCATTTTCTCGTCCCAGTTAAGGGTATGGATATTAAACATCATGGTACGGGACGCGTTAGTGTAATCAGTAACATGGACGCGACCTTGAGTCATTTTCCAGATAAGCCAGGTATCCACCGTACCAAATAATAGCTCGCCACGTTTGGCGCGCTCACGGGATCCTTCGACATGGTCCAGAATCCATTTCACTTTGGTACCGGAAAAATAAGGGTCCACTACCAGGCCGGTGGTGGCGCGGATATATTCCTCTAACCCTTCTTTTTTCAGTTTTTCACAGATATCTGCCGAGCGTCGGCATTGCCAGACGATGGCGTTATAGATGGGTTTGCCGGTTTCTTTTTCCCAGACGATAGTGGTTTCACGTTGGTTGGTGATACCGATACCGGCGACTTCGTCCGCGCTGATGCCCGCTTTAGCCAGCGCTTCCACCAAGGTGGAGCTTTGTGAGGCCCAGATTTCCATCGGGTCATGCTCAACCCAGCCTGCCTTTGGATAAATCTGTGGGAATTCGCGCTGAGATACACTGATGATATTGGCATCATGATCCAGCACTACGGCGCGGGAGCTGGTTGTCCCCTGATCAAGGGCGACAATGTATTTCTTTTCCTGGTTCATAAAATTAGTCCTGTTATGGTTTGCCGGGTACTAAATATCGCGAGTTTCGGTGTGTATCGCGGTGTCGTCGTCAATAACGCAGATTTCACAAGGCAAGTGGCGGCCAATCAAGGCACGATAACCAAATGCACCCAGTATGGCACCGACAAGCGGGCCAAAAATCGGCACCAGAAAGTAAGGGATATCACGGGCTCCGGTGAAGGCGACTTTTCCCCAACCAGCAACATAAGCAAATAGTTTAGGGCCAAAATCACGGGCTGGATTCAGGGCAAATCCGGTCAGTGGCCCCATGGACGCACCGATCACGGCAATTAAAATCCCGATCAGCAGCGGAGCCAACGGGCCGCGCGGGATACCATTACCATCATCCGTTAAGGCCAGAATCAGACACATCAGAATGGCGGTGATCACCATTTCCACCAGGAATGCTTGCATTACAGAGATATGTGGATTGGGATAGGTGGAGAATATGCCTGCCAGATTCAGACTCTCTACGCTGCCGCGCACGATGTGGTGAGTTTGCTCAAAATCATAGAACAGATTGTAATACAAACCGTAGACCAGTGCGGCAGCGCAAAACGCACCGGCAACCTGAGACAGGATGTAGGGAATGACTTTGCGTTTGTCAAAACAGGCAAACAGCCACAGGGCGACAGTTACTGCCGGGTTGAGATGGGCACCGGAGACAGCGGCAGTCAGATAGATTGCCATTGCAACACCGAACCCCCATGTGATGCTGATTTCCCATTGTCCGAAATTGGCTCCAGCCAGTTTCAACGCCGCAACACAGCCAACGCCAAAGAAAATCAGCAGACCAGTGCCCAAGAACTCAGCAATGCACTGGCCTTTTAATGTTGAACTTTCAGTTTGACTCATACACGTTTCCTACTTGTAAGGTACAGCGTGGTTATTATCAGCGGACACATAAATGTTATGTCCGTTGTCTTCTCTAAATGTACTTGTGATGTGAATTTATCGTTAATGCTCGAAAACGAGAAATATCGAAATCAAAATGTGTGTTGTACGTCAAAAAAATGAGCGTATTCGCTTATCAATATAGCATTTATTATCTTTTAGGCTTGGGATGTGTTAACCAGAATGTTAATTTTGTTAACATTCGTTTCCTTCAACGTCAAGGTGTGTGATTTTTGTTTTGCAGTGTTGATAGCCGCAGTCTGAAAAAAATGACAGACTTGCCGTTATGGGCGGATGTGAGCTAGACAGGCCAGAGTTGGCTACATACAATCCTTCTATGAAATTACGCCAATAACGCCTAATGAAATGGGTTCTAGGGGTGTGATAAGTGGACGCCACGGTTGTGATGGCGTGAAATTTCGCTATGAACCAGTGTTAACCGGTTTATGCCTTGCGATGGAAAGGGGTTAGAAGTTATGTCATTTGAAGTATTTGAGAAACTGGAAGCGAAAGTTCAGCAGGCGATCGACACGATTACGCTATTGCAGATGGAAATTGAAGAGCTGAAAGAGCAGAACAATACATTGTCACAAGAGATTCAGGCTGCGGCAGGTAGTCGTGATGCGCTGATGCGCGAGAACGAACAACTACAGGAAGAGCAGAAAACATGGCAGGAGCGTCTGCGTGCACTATTAGGTAAAATGGAAGACGTACAATAAATAATTTCTGAAAGGGCGATGTTATCGCCCTTTCCACTTTACGAGCGGGAAAGCGTCATCCGGATTACTCTATATCCAGCGGGTCTTCTGACAGAATGATGCCAGTATTATCGGCATAAAGGTGATCGCCAGAAAAGAAGGTCACACCGCCAAAATTGACGCGAATATCTGTTTCACCAATTCCTTCACTGGTTGCTCCCGCAGGCGTTGCTGCCATCGCCTGGATACCAATATCCAGTTCTGCCAGATCGTCTACCTGACGGACGGCGCCGTAAACCACGATGCCTTCCCATTCATTTTGTGTCGCCAAACGGGCCAGTTCAGCGTTGATCAATGAGCGACGCACTGAGCCGCCGCCATCAATCAACAGTATGCGTCCACTGCCGCTTTCTTCAAGCAAGTCGTAAAGCAGGCCGTTATCCTCAAAACATTTCACCGTGGTGATTTTGCCACCAAATGAACTACGCCCGCCAAAATTGGAGAAAAGGGGTTCAACAACGTTCACCTCTTCATGATAGATATCACACAGTTCGGAAGTATCGTATTTCATAGGATTTACGTCAGGTTGCGGCTGGAATAGTGAGTATATCCCTTTCTAACAGAAATTGGCAAAACCATCAGGTGTCATCTTGACCAGTATCAGTAAAACGGGAGATGATTTTGTCCCTCAGCTGCGGTAGTTAACTCAGCATTACGCCCACAGCGAACAACAAATTGGTGAGCAACGCCCCTTTGACGGTTTTCTCCAGCATTGGGCGCATACTGAACGCTGTTGTTTCCCGCAGTACATAACACGCCTGGTGGATCAGTAGCGGTAACGTTAGGATAAATAGCCAGCCAGCCAGGCTGTGTAGGTAGAACAAAGCAAACAATGCCAGGCACGCCGGTGCCGTCATCAGTAATAACATGTGATAACAGCGAGCTTTCTTGGCACCAAGTCGTACCGCCAACGTGTTTTTGCCATTCATCCGATCATTATCTATATCGCGCAGATTATTAATATTTAACACTGCCGTTGCCAATAGGCCGCAAGCGGTGGCGGGCAGGATAACAATGCTGTTGAAATGACCGGTTTGCAGATAGTACGACCCTGCCACACTGAGCCAACCAAAAAAAATCAGTACGGAAATATCGCCCAACCCAATATAGCCGTAAGGTCTATTCCCGACCGTATAAGTGATAGCGGCCAGAATCGCCAGGCAGCCCAGCGACAGGAATACGACAATATCAATCGGCTTTTCGCAGGCCAGCGTCACCAGTGCGATGCCAGAGACGATGGTTAACAATATGGTGAGAATCAGTGCGTTTCGCAGTTCAGTCAACGAGATCATACCCGTCTGAATTCCACGTAGTGGCCCGATTCGAGCTTCGGTATCACTGCCCTTGATCGCATCGCCATAGTCATTCGCCAGGTTTGAGAGGATTTGCAATAATCCGGCAGTCAGCAATGCCAACAGCGCTATACCAGGTTTGAAACTGCTATGCCAACTGGCAATGGCCGAGCCGGTAACGATGGAGGCGAAAGCCAATGGCAATGTCTTGGGACGTAAACTGTCCAGCCATGCCTGGGTTTTGCTGCTATGTATCAATGAGGTCATAGTGTGCTTCAGTTCAGGGAAAATTATGTTTGATAATGGTACCGAAAACACAAATGGGAGGCGCTGGCCTCCCACTCTTTAGTTATCAGGACGATCCGTAAATCCAGATTATAAAATAAATCGGCTCAGATCTTCATCTGCTACTAGCTCATCAAGGTGACTACGTACATAATCTGCATCAATAGTCACGGTTTCGCCACTCATTTCGCTAGCATCGTAAGAAACTTCTTCGATTAGTCGTTCCAGTACGGTGTGAAGACGGCGCGCACCGATGTTTTCAGTACGTTCATTGACCTGCCAGGCAGCCTCAGCGATATGGCGGATACCTTCCGGTGTAAACTCAATGTTTACGCCTTCAGTAGCCATCAGCGCTTTATATTGCTGTGTCAATGATGCGCTGGGTTCAGTCAGAATGCGCTCAAAATCCTCGGTTGTCAGTGCCTGTAATTCCACGCGGATGGGTAGACGACCCTGTAGTTCCGGAATCAAATCGGACGGGCTGGATACCTGAAATGCGCCAGAGGCAATGAACAGGATATGGTCAGTTTTCACCATGCCGTGCTTGGTGGAAACGGTACACCCTTCCACCAGTGGCAGTAGGTCGCGCTGAACACCTTCACGGGAGACATCAGGGCCAGACGTTTCACCACGTTTGCAGATTTTATCGATCTCGTCGATAAATACGATACCGTGCTGCTCTACGGATTCAATCGCCTGTTGTTTCAGCTCTTCTGGATTGACTAGTTTAGCGGCTTCTTCTTCTACCAGCAGTTTAAAGGCTTCCTTGATTTTTACTTTACGGGTTTTCTGCTTTTGGCCCGCCAGATTCTGGAACATGGATTGTAACTGGTTAGTCATCTCCTCCATACCTGGAGGTGCCATGATTTCCACACCAACCGGCGCTGCGGCCAGGTCAACTTCAATCTCTTTATCGTCCAACTGACCTTCACGCAGTTTTTTGCGGAAAGCCTGACGGGCTGCAGAAGGCTCGTGGTTTTCTTCCGCCTGTCCCCAGTTGTTTTTGGCCGGGGGCAGTAATGCGTCCAGAACGCGTTCTTCAGCCAATTCTTCAGCATGGTGACGATTTCTCTCTATTGAGTGCTGGCGTACCATTTTGATGGCCGAATCGGCCAGATCGCGGATAATGGAATCCACTTCTTTACCGACATAACCCACTTCGGTAAATTTCGTCGCTTCAACTTTGATAAAGGGTGCATTGGCCAGTTTGGCGAGTCGACGGGCAATTTCTGTTTTACCTACCCCAGTCGGTCCGATCATCAGGATGTTTTTAGGTGTAACTTCATGGCGCAGGTTCTCTTCCAGTTGCATACGGCGCCAGCGGTTACGCAGGGCAATTGCTACAGCACGCTTCGCGTTGTGCTGGCCAATGATGTAGCTATCAAGCTCACTGACTATTTCACGCGGGGTCATTTCAGACATAGTGGATCCTTACGCCTTGGAGGCTAATTCTTCAATCGTGTGGAACTGGTTGGTATAGATACAGATATCACCGGCAATACCCAAAGATTTTTCAACAATCTCCCGTGCGCTTAATTCTGTATTTTCCAGCAAGGCGCGTGCAGCGGACTGTGCATATGGTCCACCGGAGCCGATGGCAATCAGATCATTTTCTGGCTGCACTACATCACCGTTACCGGTAATAATCAATGAGGCGTTTTCATCCGCTACAGCCAGCAATGCTTCCAGACGGCGTAGCATGCGATCAGTACGCCAGTCTTTGGCTAATTCCACTGCCGCTTTTACCAAATGTCCCTGATGCAGTTCCAGCTTCCGCTCAAATAACTCGAACAGAGTGAAAGCATCAGCGGTGCCACCGGCAAATCCAGCAATAACCCGGTCATTATACAAACGGCGTACTTTGCGCACATTCCCCTTCATGACCGTGTTGCCTAATGTGGCCTGGCCATCTCCGCCAATGACGACCTGCCCATTGCGGCGTACGCTTACGATTGTTGTCACGCGTAAATCCCCGTTACTTACTGATAAAAAGACCCCCGCGTGCCGCGGGGCATATTGCTGATAAAGATGGGGGGAAGGGGGAGGGTTTTCAACCCCCGTTAGCTAACAGGATGCAGTTGGTGTGGCCCATACCTTTAAGCTGAAGCGCCATTTTATTGGCGTTGGTACGGTTATTATAAGGCCCCAAAATAATCCGGTTCCAGCCTCCGCTGTTGGTGATATGGCTTTCTATTCCGGAAAATGCCAGTTCAGCTCGCACGGATTCGGCAGGCTCCGTGGTTTTGAATGAACCACATTGTACAATCCAGAGTTGTGCTTTTTTCTGCTTACTACTATCGACCTTTTCTGGTTCATTTTTCGTTATTTTCGGCTTGGGGATTTCTGGCTTCGTTGGCGAGGGCGCCACTGTTGATACTCGGGGTACTACGGTCGATGGTACAACCGCTTGTGGCTTGATGAAAACCTGCGAGCGGGGGACTTGTGTTTCGTTATACGGTACTTCTGACAGTGGCGTCGGTTGGTTGCGCATATCCGACTGTATCTGCTCCAGTAACTGGCGCTGTTCTTGCGTCAGTTCACCCGTTGTCTCGATATTCCCACCTGCTGAAGGTTCCGTTGGTGTTGTTACACCGATATGACGATTTTCCAGCTCTTTGATATAACGCCAGCGTTCTTCCGGTTTTGGTGGCAGTCCGTTACCTTTGCCTGTCTGATGCGGTAACACCGGAGACTCACCCGGTTTATTATGGACGATGAAATATAACCCTCCCGCAAAGGTGACAAGCACTGCTGCGGCCAGCGCGATCATAACCTTGGAGGTACCGGAACTACTACCTTTTCTCCGGTTGGATGTCTTTTTCCGACGCGTTGCCGAGCGCCCACGGCTGACATAGTCTCTTTGTGCCACTATCGTTTCGCTGTGCAATAAAAAAAGTAACAGGCCGCCATGTTACTGAACCCTCAAATGTTTGACCAGCACATGAAGTCTTAAAGCCGGTTATGTGTGGAATTAGGCGGGGAGGTGCTTTCCCGAATGACTAACTCACTAGCCAGCAGGCGTGATCCACTCTGGACAGAATGACCATATAACTGTTCCAGCAGCAATAGCGTAGCTTCACGTCCGATGTCATAGCGTGGTTGAGCTACAGTGGTGAGCGGCGGAAAGCAGTAACTGGCCTGAGCAATATCATCAAACCCCACCACTGAGAGATCTCGGGGAATATCCAACCCCACTCTTCTGGCTTGGGACAATACTCCCAACGCCATGATGTCGCTATGGCAAAAAATAGCACTGGGAGGCGCTGGATGCGACATTAGCGTGGTCAATCCCTTCATCCCGGTTTCATAAGTGAAGTCGCCTCGCACTATGTACTGGTTATCGATGGTTAACCCACAGCGACGCAATGCCTGGATATAGCCTTGTAAACGGTACTGGCTCTGTGGCAGATGTTCTGGTCCGGCAATACATGCAATGCGTTGATGTCCCAACTGATGAAGATAATGTACCGCATCGAACGCCGCTGTCAGGTTATCAATATGCACTGTCGGTAATTCCAGCTCGGGAGCAAATTCGTTGGCCATCACCATTGGTGGAAGATTGCGTTGTTCAGCTTTACTGACATCAAACGGCAGGTCAGAGCCCAGTAGTAACATACCGTCAATCTGTTTGGTGATAATCAGGTCGAAAAAAGTTTTATCGTTTTGACGCTGATGGGCGCAGTCACCAATCAGTACCAGGTAACCACGTTCAGTCGCAGTTTCTTCGATGCCTCTCAATATTTCCGAGAAGAAAGGGTCACATATGTCGGGCACAATCGCCAGAAGGGTTCTGGATTCATTACGCTTGAGATTGCGGGTAATCGAATGAGGAGAATAGCCCACCGACAGTACGGCCTGCTCCACTTTTTGCCGGGTTAGGGCAGATACTTTTTCCGGGCTCATCAATGCCCGAGATACAGTGGCTGTAGAAACCCCTGCCATATCCGCAACGTCCTTCATGGTCGCTGTGGTGTTTTCTCTCTTTTGCTCCAACGCTTTTCTCCTTGCATCAGCGTCAACTGGCGCCGTAGCTTTGGCTACCGTTCGCTTTTGCTAGAGAGGCGTCGGGAGCCGCTTAAAAACAGGATATTTCTGTCACTGTGCTGTTCAGCATACTGCCATCACCAACACTCTTAACAGATTGGGAGCAACATTTGTGGCTTAATTTGCTGGCAAGATGTGATGAATGTCAGTTTTTTGGAGGCAGTTCGCAATAAATCCCAGTCAAACGGTGTGAGATCTCAATGTTCTTTAACCGCATCCTGTTAGCTGTCTGTTGGGTCAACATCCAGTATCCATTTCACCTTTCGCGTCTGTGGAAGTGTGTCGATCAAGGCCAGTGAATTTCGGAGCAATTGCTGTAGACGAGCGCGGGATGGATGCTGAAGCAGTAGTTGCCAGCGAAAGCGACCCGCTCGTTTGGGTTGCAGTGCGGGAACGGGTCCCATTAGCCAGAGGGCATCATCCCGTAGTGGGCTGGCTTCCAGCAGATTGCGTAGTTGTTGCAGGAACAGCGTGGCCTGTTGATTATCATGATCCTCTGCCCGGAACAGGACATGGCTGGTAAACGGCGGTAGGAAAACGCTCTGACGTTCTTTCAGAGTCTGGTTAGCAAAGTCGTCATACCCTTTTTGCAGCAAAGTCTGCAATAGCGGGTGTTCTGGATGATGAGTCTGAAGAATCACTTCCCCTGCTTTGCCAGCGCGACCAGCGCGACCGGATACCTGCGTATAAAGCTGAGCGAAGCGTTCTGCGGCTCGAAAATCAGCGGAAAACAATGAACTGTCTACATCCAGTAGCACGACCAGTGTGACATCCGGAAAATGGTGGCCCTTGGCCAGCATCTGTGTCCCGATGAGTATCCGTGCCCCGCCTTGCCTTACCTGTGTCAGTTGTTGTTCCAGCGAGCCTTTGCGGCTGGTAGTGTCCCGATCAATGCGGGTAATGGGGGTCTGGGGAAACAAAGCGGGTAGCGCCTGCTCCAACTGCTCGGTGCCTAGCCCTACAGGAACCAGATGCGTAGAGCCGCAGTGAGGACATTGTGGTGGCACCGGACGTTGGCTGTCACAGTGATGGCAGCGCAATATTTGCTGATGTTGGTGCAATGTATAGTAGTGATCGCAGCGCTGGCACTCAGCAATCCAACCACATTCATGACACATCACCACTGGGGCAAAACCGCGTCGGTTCAAAAACAGAATCACCTGATTATCATTATTCAAGTGATGATGGATACGGTTGATCAGTGGTTGGGACAAGCCGCTAGTCAACGGCAATCCTTTCAAATCGAGTATATGCTGTTGTGCCAGTCGGGCATTACCTGCACGTTTACTGAGTCGGAGCTGACGATATTTGCCAATCTGTACGTTATACAATGTTTCCAGCGCCGGAGTGGCGGAACCCATGACAATAGGAATGTCTTCTTCCCTGGCACGAAATACCGCCAGATCGCGGGCATGATAGCGCCACCCCTCCTGTTGTTTATAAGATCCATCGTGTTCTTCATCGATCACAATCAGCCCCAATCGGGCAAATGGCGTGAACAGCGCGGAGCGAGTACCGATGACAATCGCCGCTTCGCCGCTTTTGGCCCGCAACCAGACAGCAAGGCGCTCACTGTCATTCAGCCCGGAATGCAGGGCTTCTACCGGTGCAGTAAAACGGTCTTTAAAGCGGGAGATGGTTTGTGGCGTCAGGCCGATTTCCGGCACCAGTATCAGAGCTTGTTTGCCTTGCGCCAATATATTTTCCAGCACGCTGAGATACACTTCGGTTTTGCCGGATCCTGTAATCCCCGCCAGTAACCAGGCGGAAAAATGGTTGTCTTCGCTGCGTATCGCGCCTATGGCGGTGGCCTGCTCCGTATTCAGCTTTAATCGTTCACCGATGATGCTGAATTCGCTACGCCAGTCGGAGAGTTGTCGGGAAAGGGGTCTCAGGTCACACAGGCTTTTGCTGCGCAATGCCTGTAACGCGGTTTCGGTTAGTGCTGACTCACTGACCTGATGACGGTAAAGTGGAGCATGTAGTAAGGCGGCTAGCGCCTGTTGCTGTTTAGGGGCTCGTTTCAGTGATGCCAGTGGCATTGCCCGCCCTTGTTCTGTTGCGAACCACTGCCAAAGCGGTGCGGTATGGGCCGGTTTACCCTGACGCAGTATAATTGGCAGGGCATGAAACAGAACTTCGCCGATGGGGTAATGATAATAATCCACGGCCCAAAGCAGAATGCGCCACAGACTGGCAGGAAAAAGTGGTTCGTCATCCAGAACTTCTCGCACGACCTTGAGCTGATCCAACGGCAGTTCGCTGCTGTTGTTCAGTGTGGTGACAATGCCAATCATTTTACGGTTGCCAAAGGGTACGCTGACACGCATACCCGGCACAGGGCACAACCCTTCGGGTAATCGATAATCGAATGTGCGTGCCAGCGGCACGGGTAGGGCGACCTGAACGACAGGCATGACAACTCCGTCTGGGTAATAAGCGTTGTTATTCTTCATGCTGTGCGGTTCCTGTTTCGGAATAGACGCAGCACGCAAGAAATGTCCTGGCAGTAGTGTACATGGTGTGAATGATTCTGTGTCGATGTGATTGCATCAGCTGGCTAATTTCTGTATGATTCGCCGCCTTTATACCTCGTGGTATAATGGCATTTTACTCAACTTCGTGTGGTGTCTGGCGGAATAGGGCTGGATAGCGACACGGCCTTAAACAGAGGTTTCCCATGAAACAAGGTATTCACCCGAATTATGCTGAAGTTACCGCTACCTGCTCTTGCGGTAATGTTATCAAAGTCCGTTCTACAGCGGGTCATGATCTGAATCTGGACGTATGTGGCGAATGCCATCCGTTCTATACCGGCAAACAACGCGTGGTTGATACCGGTGGTCGTGTTGAACGTTTCAACAAACGTTTCAGCGTACCGGGCGCCAAAAAATAAGCTTCACCGGTTAGACAACGTTCTGCTGGACGAAAATAAAGGCATCCTTGGATGCCTTTATTGTTTTTGAATCCCACATCAATAGATGATCAGTACTCCCAGGTATCGGGGTTGATCCCCATTTCGCGCATGATTATTTTGGCTGCTTCCGGAATTTCATCACTGCGCTCTTTACGCAGATCTTCATCATTCGGTAAGGGTTGGCCGGTAAAAGCATGCAGAAACGCTTCACAGAGTAACTCGCTGTTAGTCGCGTGACGCAGGTTGTTTACCTGACGACGCGTTCGCTCATCAGTTAATATTTTAAGTACTTTCAATGGGATAGAAACTGTGATTTTTTTTACTTGCTCACTTTTCTTACCGTGTTCAGCGTATGGGCTTACGTATTCGCCATTCCACTCAGCCATGGGATACCTTAAAAATTGATCGTGGTGAAGACAGATACTGTCGCGTAATACCATAATTCTAGCGATTATTATAGGGATGCTCAATCTATACGCAAAGAAGTTTAGAAGTCTAGATGTATTGACGTCTATAATATCTACGTTTACTCTTGATATTCTTCACTCAGTCTTCAGCCAGGAAAAGCACCAATGACGCGTAAACAGGCTACTATCACAGTTCGTAGTGGGTTAAATAATGACGAGCAGTTTGGTTGTGTCGTTCCTCCCATTCACCTTTCCAGCACTTACAATTTTACCGGTTTTAATCAGCCTCGAGCGCATGACTACTCTCGTCGGGGGAACCCAACGCGTGATGTTGTGCAGCGGGCGTTGGCGGAACTGGAAGGGGGGGCCGGTTCTGTGATGACGAACACCGGTATGTCGGCGATTTTTCTGGTCTGCACGGTATTTTTACGCCCCGGCGACCTGCTGGTGGCTCCTCATGATTGTTATGGCGGTAGTTACCGGCTGTTTGAAAGTCTAAGCAAGCGGGGTGTATTCCGCGTGAAATTTGTCGATCAGGGTGATGATTCGGCGCTGAAGTCGGCTTTGGCCGAAAAACCGAAGCTGGTGCTGGTGGAGAGCCCCAGTAATCCACTGCTGCGTGTGGTGGATATTGCGGCCATTTGTCAGTCGGCGCGTGAAGCGGGCGCTGTCAGTGTTGTGGATAACACTTTCCTCAGTCCGGTGTTGCAAAATCCACTGCAATTGGGTGCCGATCTGGTGATTCATTCTTGTACCAAGTATTTGAACGGGCACTCTGACGTTGTTGCTGGAGCGGTGATTGCCAGGGACCCTGAAGTGGTTACCGAACTGGCATGGTGGGCGAATAATATCGGTGTTACTGGTGCGGCGTTTGATAGTTACCTTCTATTGCGCGGTTTGCGCACGTTGTCACCGCGTATGGCCGCGGCTCAGAACAATGCGCAACAAATTGTGGCGTATTTGCAGGATCAACCGCTGGTGAAAAAGCTGTATTATCCCTCTCTGCCGCAACACCCTGGACACGACATCGCCTGTCGTCAACAGTCCGGCTTTGGCGCGATGTTAAGTTTTGAACTGGATGGTGATGAAGACGCTTTGCGCCGTTTCCTCTCATCGTTGGAGTTATTTACGTTGGCGGAATCGTTAGGGGGTGTTGAAAGCCTGATTTCTCATGCAGCTACCATGACTCACGCGGGCATGTCTCCAGAGGCACGTGCCGCTGCCGGGATATCAGACACACTGCTGCGCATTTCGGTAGGTATTGAAGACGGTGATGATTTGGTTGCCGATCTGGAACAGGCGTTTCAAGCTGTAACCACGAGGTAAAAATGAGTGCTTTAGGGATAGCGGGGGCCGTCACTGGGCGGCAACTGCATAAATTTGGCGGTAGTAGTCTCGCTGATGTGAAATGTTATCAGCGTGTCGCCGGTATTATGGCGGAGTACAGCCGTCCCGGTGATTTGATGGTGGTTTCCGCTGCGGGTAGCACCACTAATCAGCTGATTAGCTGGTTGAAGTTTAGTCAGGTCGATCGTATTTCCGCCCACCAGATTCAGCAGGTATTACGCCGTTATCAGAGCGATTTAATTACCGGGTTATTACCAGCGGAGAGTGCAGATCTATTGACGGCAGCGTTTATTCACGATCTGGAACGTTTGGCTGCACTGTTGGATGGAAAGATCACCGATGCGGTGTATGCCGAAGTGGTTGGACATGGTGAAATCTGGTCAGCGCGTCTGATGTCTGCGGTACTCAATCAGAAAGAGATGTCTGCCTCTTGGCTGGACGCTCGCCAATTCCTGAGAGCAGAGCGTGCGGCTCAGCCGCAGGTAGACGAAGGTCAATCCTGGCCACTGCTACAGCAGTTATTGGCACAACATGCTGATCAGCGTTTGGTTGTCACTGGTTTTATCTGCCGGAATAAAGCTGAGGAAACGGTACTATTGGGCCGTAATGGCAGTGATTATTCTGCGACCCAGATTGGTGCATTGGCTGGTGTTGAGCGTGTCACTATCTGGAGTGACGTTGCCGGGGTATATAGTGCTGATCCGCGCAAAGTGAAAGATGCCTGCCTGCTGCCGTTACTGCGGCTGGATGAGGCCAGTGAATTGGCGCGACTGGCGGCACCAGTGCTGCATACCCGCACATTACAGCCGGTTTCGGGTAGTGATATTGATCTGCAGTTGCGTTGCAGCTATCAACCGGAGCAAGGGTCTACCCGCATTGAACGGGTGCTGGCTTCCGGCACAGGTGCCAAAATCGTTACCAGCCATGATGACGTGTGCCTGATTGAAGTGAAAATCCCGGAAGAACACGATTTTCAACGGGTGCAAAAAGACGTGGAGCAATTGCTGAAACGGGTGCAGATAAAACCTCTGGCAACAGGTGTGCATCAGGATCGTAGTTTGCTACAGCTTTGTTATACCTCTGAAGTGGTGGAGAGTGCCTGGCAGATATTGGAGCAGGCCGCATTGCCGGTACAGCTTGGCTTGCGTGAAGGTTTGGCATTGGTGGCGATGGTTGGTGCTGGTGTCGGTAAGAATCCGCTGCACAGCCACCGTTTCTATCAGCAGTTAAAAGATCAACCGATCGAGTTTATCTGGCAGGCTGAGGATGATATCAGTCTGGTCGCCGTGTTGCGTGTCGGTCCTACGGAACATGTGGTACGTGGTCTGCATCATTCTTTGTTCCGGGCTGAAAAGCGTATCGGGTTAGTGTTGTTTGGTAAGGGGAATATTGGTTCCCGTTGGCTTGAGTTGTTTTCTCGCGAGCAAAGCCTCATTTCGGCTCGTACCGGATTTGAATTTATTCTGGCCGGCGTGGTGGACAGTACCCGTAGCCTGCTGAATTATGATGGACTGGACGCCAGTCGTGTACTGGCTTTTTTTGACGAGGATGCGAAGGAACACGACGGCGAGGATCTGTTCCTGTGGATGCGTGCACACCCATATGATGACCTGGTGGTGCTGGATGTCACAGCCAGTCCGGCGGTTGCCGATCTCTATCTGGATTTTGCCAGTTATGGTTTCCACGTTATTAGCGCCAACAAACTGGCGGGCGCTTCCGGTGGTGATAATTATCGTCAAATCCGGGATGCGTTTGCCAAAACTGGCCGTTACTGGCTGTACAACGCCACGGTAGGCGCTGGTTTGCCTGTAAACTATGCAGTACGGGATTTACGCGAAAGTGGCGACAGTATCCTGGCTATCAGTGGTATTTTTTCCGGTACCTTATCCTGGTTGTTTTTGCAATTTGATGGCACGGTGCCATTTACCGAACTGGTGGATCAAGCCTGGCAGCAGGGATTAACGGAACCGGATCCCCGGGTTGATCTTTCTGGTCAGGATGTCATGCGTAAGCTGGTGATTCTGGCGCGTGAAGCGGGATACGAAATCGAACCAACACAGGTCCGCGTTGAGTCTCTAGTGCCTGCAGGATGTGAAAATAGCTCGGTAGACCAGTTTTTTGAGGACGGTGAGTCGCTGAATCAACAGATGGAACAGCGACTGGAAGCGGCAAATGAAATGGGACTGGTGCTGCGTTATGTGGCCCGTTTTGACGCCCATGGCAAAGCCCGTGTCGGGGTGGAAGCCGTCAGACCGGATCATCCATTGGCAGCACTGCTGCCGTGTGATAACGTTTTTGCCATTGAAAGCCGCTGGTATCGTGATAATCCGTTGGTCATTCGTGGGCCGGGAGCCGGACGGGATGTTACCGCAGGGGCTATCCAGTCTGATTTAAATCGTTTAGCCCAGTTGTTGTAATACGCTTTTACGATCCCCTTATTATCGATAGCCGCTATATACACTTTGTCATCAAACGCCAAGCCTGAAACTGAATGCTTCAGGCTTTTTTGTTGCCGTCTATACTGACCGTAGTCAGTTGAATATTTTTCAAGATGCATGAATAAACATCAGCTCTCAACGCAATGAAAAGCGTTGACTCTTTATACGGATTCGGTCATTTTCTATATGGACGTCTAAACGTATAGACGTTTGTATAATAGAACAATGACAACGGCAAATTGAGGTAAGGATATGAGTTTTTTCCACGCGAACCAGCGGGAAGCGCTGAATCAGAGTCTGGCAGAGTTGCAGGGACATATTAACGTTTCCTTTGAATTTTTCCCGCCGCGCACCAGCGAGATGGAAGAAACCCTATGGAGCTCTATTGATCGTCTGAGTAGCCTGAAACCCAAATTTGTCTCAGTGACCTACGGTGCCAATTCTGGTGAACGTGACCGTACTCATAGCATCATCAAGGCGATTAAAGAACGTACCGGGCTGGATTCGGCACCACACCTTACCTGTGTTGATGCCACTCATGATGAGTTAAAGGCCATTGCTAGGGATTACTGGCAGAGCGGCATTCGCCATATTGTGGCGTTACGTGGTGATTTACCTCCGGGTAGCGGTAAGCCCGATATGTATGCCGCCGATTTGGTTACATTGTTGAAAGAGGTGGGCGATTTTGATATTTCGGTCGCGGCATATCCGGAAGTTCATCCGGAAGCGAAAAGCGCCCAGGCTGATCTGATCAATCTGAAACATAAAGTTGATGCTGGTGCCAACCGGGCCATCACACAGTTCTTCTTTGATGTGGAGAGCTATTTACGCTTTCGTGACCGCTGTGTTTCCACCGGGATTGATGTGGAGATTGTTCCGGGCATACTACCCGTTTCCAACTTTAAACAACTGCAACGCTTTGCAACCATGACAAACGTTCGTGTGCCAAACTGGATGACAGCAATGTTTGAAGGGCTCGATAACGATCCAGAAACCCGCAAAATGGTAGGGGCATCCATCGCTATGGATATGGTAAAAATCCTCAGCCGTGAAGGGGTGAAGGATTTTCACTTCTATACCCTGAATCGTGCTGAACTGAGTTATGCCATTTGCCATACCTTGGGCGTTAGACCGGCTACGGTATGATTTTCAAGCATTAATGGTGGGTGGAACCGGCCATGGTAATTTCCAGCTAGATAGCTGCGATATCAACATGCAGTTCTTTCATTTTTTCTTTCTCCCTGTATCTGATTGCGTCAAAAAAGGCGGGACAAGACCCGCCAAAGCTTCGCTGGTTTTTTTATAAGAATAACCAGCTGTCAGAAGCGCTTCGAGATCATCGCTGCCACCGATATGGCGACCACTAATAAAGACCTGGGAAACCGTGTTCCGTCCGGCTACTGTACGCAGGCTGGCCGTAACGGCATCTTTACCCAGAATAATCTCTTCATACTGGATGCCGTGATCCTGTAGCAGTTGTTTTATTTTGGTACAAAGCGGGCAACACGGTTTGGTAAACAAAGAAACAGATTTCTGAACTTTAAAGTCTGGAGCCCGCTACTTCAGCATGGAGTAACCCCAGGAGTGTGGGCCGAATCTCAACTCGGTTTTCTCCACCAGCATGTTCATGACGTTAGTGAACTCGCATTACCGTCTGGAATAAACCGAATACTCTCTGCGTTCTGGTCTGCTTTCTAGA
Organism: Prodigiosinella aquatilis; assembly: GCA_030388725.1. NCBI lineage: Bacteria > Pseudomonadati > Pseudomonadota > Gammaproteobacteria > Enterobacterales > Pectobacteriaceae > Prodigiosinella > Prodigiosinella aquatilis. Next base: position 4,696,623 of record CP128857.1, on the reverse strand, counting down.
TATTCATCACGAAAGTATCATTTACGAAAAAGCACAAAATGTTATCTACGCCAAATTGTTTGAATATGATAACTAACTCATTATAGCGTGGCAGATGGCTGGAGGAGCAGGTCGGTATAAAAACCCCCTGGCAATGAAAAAACTATAACGATTTTGTTGTTAAACACTTTGTCAGTAGTGACGTCAATCTATTGATCGTCCTTGACGAGTGTGAACAGTAGCCTGTGGGATTTCTTTGCCTTCTTGACTGACAAACATATTTAAGCCTACTTAGTGGTAAAATTATATTTTTCTTAATGAATAAGCAGAGAGATATGTTTCGCTGAGAGACTTTATTCTTTTTTGTGTTGATAGGGATAATCGTTCATTGCTATTCTATCTATCGTTGCTGGCTATCGTGGTTATGGAGAATTAGTGTATGAATATTCGGGACTTAGAGTATCTAGTGGCATTGGCCGAGCATCGTCATTTTCGTCGAGCAGCGGATTCCTGTCACGTTAGCCAACCCACACTGAGTGGGCAAATTCGTAAGCTGGAAGACGAGCTGGGCGTGATGCTGCTGGAAAGGACCAGCCGCAAGGTACTGTTTACTCAGGCGGGGTTACTGCTGGTGGAACAGGCCAGAACGGTGCTGCGTGAGGTTAAGGTACTGAAAGAGATGGCCAGCCAACAAGGGGAGAGTATGTCAGGGCCATTGCATATCGGTTTGATCCCTACGGTTGGACCGTATTTGTTACCGCAAATTATTCCCATGTTGCATCAGCTTTTTCCGAAGTTGGAAATGTACCTACACGAAGCACAGACCCATCAGTTGCTAGCCCAATTGGACAGCGGCAAGCTGGACTGCGCCATTTTGGCGATGGTGAAAGAAACAGAAGCGTTTATCGAAGTGCCACTGTTTGATGAACCTATGAAGCTGGCCATTTATCAGGATCATGCGTGGGCTAACCGTGAGCGCGTGGCAATGTCCGATTTGGCAGGAGAGAAATTGCTGATGCTGGAAGATGGTCATTGTCTGCGCGACCAGGCGATGGGATTCTGCTTCCAGGCCGGCGCAGATGAAGATACTCATTTTCGGGCCACCAGTCTGGAAACCCTGCGTAACATGGTCGCTGCTGGTAGTGGTATTACACTCCTGCCGTCACTGGCGGTACCCGCAGAACGGATACGCGATGGTGTGTGCTATCTGCCCTGCTACAAGCCAGAACCGAAGCGCACCATCGCGCTGGTTTACCGCCCGGGTTCACCATTGCGTAGCCGGTATGAGCAACTGGCTGATGCCATTCGTGAACATATGCAACAGCATATGGAGCGTTTGTTAAAACAGGCGGTTTAACCCATTCAGAGCCGCTACCCGGAAGGCTTCGGCCATCGTCGGGTAGTTGAAGGTCGTATTGACGAAGTACTCGATAGTATTACCTTCACCTTTCTGTTCCATGATGGCCTGACCGATGTGAATAATCTCGGCAGCCCGTTCACCAAAGCAGTGGATACCCAGAATCTGTTTGGTTTCGCGATGGAACAGAATTTTCAGACTCCCAACATTCATGCCGACAATCTGCGCCCGAGCTAGATGTTTGAATTGCGCCCGGCCCACTTCATAAGGCACTTTCAGTGCGGTCAGCTCTTGCTCGGTTTTACCTACAGAACTGATTTCAGGAATGGTGTAGATCCCGGTGGGGATATCTTCAATCAGATGAGCGCTGGCATCACCTTTGGTAATGGCCTGCGCGGCAATGCGACCTTGATCATAGGCTGCTGAAGCCAGACTCGGGTAGCCAATGACATCACCTACAGCGTAGATGTGCGCCTGTGCTGTCTGATACATGCTGTTGACTTTAAGCTGCCCACGATTGTCGGTTTCCAGTCCTATATTTTCCAGCCCCAGATTCTCGGTGTTGCCAGTACGACCGTTAGCATACAGCAGACAATCAGCCTTCATTTTCTTACCGGATTTCAGATGGACGATAACACCATCGTCCAAACCTTCAATTCGCTCAAATTCTTCGTTATGACGAATTACTACGCCATTGTTCCAGAAGTGATAGGACAGCGCATCGGACATCTCCTGATCAAGAAATGCCAGCAGGCGATCGCGGGTGTTAATTAAATCCACTTTTACATTCAGACCGCGGAAAATGGAGGCATATTCACAACCAATCACTCCGGCACCATAAATAATGACGTGCTGAGGTTCATAATCCAGTTGCAGGATAGAGTCACTGTCATAAATATGTGGGTGAGTGAAATCGACCTCCGCCGGATGATAAGGCCGGGAGCCGGGGGCAATAATGATATTGTCTGCCGTCAGCGTGTCGTGCGTGTCATCCGGATAGTTGACGACGATAGTGTGGGCATCAATGAAACGTGCTTCTCCGGAAAACAAATCACAGTGATTCCGTTCGTAGAAGCCTTGACGCATACGGGTTTGCTGCCCAATAACACTGTCGGCATGGCGTAGGATATCGGAAAAAGAGGAACTGATGACACGAGAGTTATCGCTGTAAAGCGGATTTTGGTTGAACTCTATAATACGGCTGACCGCGTGACGTAGGGCTTTGGAGGGAATGGTACCCCAGTGGGTACAACCACCGCCGACACTATAGTGTTTTTCGATCACGGCGATTTTAGCGCCTTGTTTGGCTAACCCCATCGCAGCCCCTTCACCTCCGGGGCCAGATCCAATCACTATGGCATCGTAATTGTGTTGTTGCTGTTGTATGGACATGGTAGGACACACCTATTTTAATACAAATTACTAACGCGATTGTAACATCCTCTGCAAAATAACCCAATCATCCCTTTAATTCGTAGGGGAACTTATTGTTGCACTTTTAACATAGTCATTTTGGCTCAGTATGTAGTTAATAAAGTTTGCTATAGTGATTCTCTGGACAAGGAGAACAGATAATTTGGGCACGATAATGGGTATCAGAGCGCAGCAAAAAGAACGGACGCGTCGTTCCCTTATAGAGGCAGCGTTTAGTCAACTAAGTGCTGAACGTAGTTTTGCCAGTCTGAGTTTACGTGAAGTTGCTCGTGAAGCCGGGATCGCACCAACTTCTTTTTATCGCCATTTCCGTGACGTAGACGAACTGGGGCTGACCATGGTCGATGAAAGTGGGCTTATGTTACGCCAACTGATGCGACAGGCACGTCAGCGTATTGCCAAAGGTGGTAGCGTCATCAAAACGTCTGTTTCCACGTTTATGGAATTTATTGGCAATAATCCTAATGCTTTTAGACTGTTGTTGAGGGAAAGATCAGGAACATCGGCCGCTTTTCGTGCTGCGGTCGCCAGAGAAATTCAACATTTTATTGCTGAACTGGCCGATTATCTTGAAGTCGAAAATCATATCCCGCGCAGTTTTGCCGAAGCACAGGCAGAAGCGATGGTGATCATTGTTTTCAGCGCGGGTGCAGAGGCGTTGGATGTGAGTACGGAACAACGTCGTCAACTGGAAGAGCGGTTGGTGTTGCAGTTACGTATGATTTCAAAAGGTGCGTGTTACTGGTACAGAAGAGAAGCCGGTAAAGGGTTTGTTTCATCTTGAGACTTGGTGTCGCGACTTGGGGGAAAATCATGGCAGAGCAGGTGAGTAAAGAGAACGGTACATTAGTGTTGGCATTGGTTGCAGGTTTGTCAGTAAATGGCACATTTGCTGCGTTATTTAGTTCGGTAGTGCCTTTTTCCATTTTCCCGCCAATAGCATTGGTCTTGTCTGTTTATTGTTTACATCAACACTATATGCGTCATGTTATGCCGCAAGGTATTCCAGTGCTCGCCGCAGGTTGTTTTTTGCTTGGCTTATTGCTCTACAGTGCGATTCTCCGTGCAGAGTATCCACAGATCGGTTCCAATTTTGTACCGTCGATTCTCTGTGTTGTATTGGCATTGTGGTTGGTTGCTAAATTGCGTGCACGTAAGGCTGCCACCAAGGTCAATATGCTTTAGATAATATCTCCGAATACGTGAGCGAAAAACCAGGGGATCAATTCCCTGGTTGCTGGCAGTAGTTTTATTTACGTTTTTCCAGCAACACACCACATTCCATATGATGTGTATAAGGGAACTGATCAAACAGTGCCAATCGACTTATCTGATGGGTTTGGTTTAGGGTTTCAAGATTGGCGCATAGTGTGTCTGGATTGCAGGAGATATAAAGAATACGCGGATACTCCTGTACCAGCCGTACTGTGTCAGTATCCAAGCCACTGCGTGGTGGATCAACAAATATCGTTTCACAACGATAGCTGGAAAGATCGATACCCTGCAGACGATTAAACTGGCGGACACCTCGCATTGCCTGGGTAAATTCTTCTGCTGACATACGGATAATCTGCACATTATCAATCTGGTTGGCGACAATACTGTATTGAGCCGCAGCCACCGATGGTTTAGCGATTTCCGTTGCCAATACACGTTCAAAATGACGAGCTAGTGCCAGTGAAAAGTTACCATTGCCGCAGTACAGCTCCAGTAAATCACCCTTAGATCCTTCCGTGACTGACAGCGCCCATTCCAGCATTTGAATGTTCATCGCCGCATTGGGTTGGGTAAAGCTATTTTCCACCTGCCGATAAATCATCTGTTTACCGGCAACTGGCAGGCACTCGTCTATATAATCGCGATCAAGGCAGATTTTTGTCTTGGTTGCTCGTCCTATGAGTTGTAAGGCGAAACCTTGCGCACGCAGATAGTCCCGTAAAGCCGTGGCCTGTTGTTGCCACTCGTCATCCAGCACTTTGTGGTATAGCAGTGACACCACGATTTCACCACTCAATGTGGAAAGATAATCGACCTGGAACAACTTACGGCGCAGTACCGGTTGCGGACGTAATGCCGCCAGTAACACCGGCATCAGACGGTTGATCAGTTCACTGGCCGCCGGAAATTGCTCTACCCTGATTCTCTGTTTGGTTTGCTGATCAAACATGATGTGGTAAAGGTCGTCTCCTTCATGCCAGATGCGGAATTCAGCACGCATCCGGTAATGGCTGACCGGCGAGCGGAAAACGACAGGCTCTGGCGCACTGAAAGGTGCCATTATCGCGTTAATTCGCCCGATTTTTTCTTCAAGCTGGGCATCATATTGATCGATTGGCAGGATTTCTGGCGTCATGGTTATCTCGTCTGGAAAACGGTTAGTGCGGTGACATTACTGGCGGCGATTGTAGGGAATCTTGAAGGGATGTCCAGCGTTGTCATGCGTATTTCCTATTCATTGAATGGAAGTCTAGACTTCCATTCAGCCCGATTGTAGCATGAGCGTCCGGCCTTGCTCTATAAGTTAAAAGGGAATCCAGTGTAAATCTGGAGCTGACGCGCAGCGGTAAGGGGAAATTGGGGGCAATAGCATTTTGCAGACACTGTCGTATTACGATGGGAAGTCATTGTCTCTATGTTGGCAACAACAGTACCCAAGTCCGAAGACCTGCCGGTATACGTCGCAATGTTCATGATCATCGCGTGCTATCGATTATGGTAATGCGGCATCCTCCAATACTGTTTGGATGCTTTATAGAATGTTTGATAAAAAATTTACGCTGCTGGCAGGACTTTGCGCCACAGCTTTCTCTGGGTGGGCTCAAGGGAACAATAGTACACAGCAAGGCAGTAGCGATACATTGGTGGTTACCGCAAACCGTTTTTCCCAACCTGTTTCCTCTGTGCTGGCGTCGACAACCATTGTCACTAAAGAAGAGATTGACCGCTGGCAAGCCAAAAGTCTGATTGACGTGATGCGGCGTCTTCCGGGCGTTGATGTAGCTCAAAATGGCGGGTTGGGACAGTCGAGTTCGTTGTTTATTCGTGGGACCGAATCACGCCATGTGTTGGTGTTGATTGATGGTATTCGTCTTAATCAAGCTGGTGTTACCGGTTCTTCCGATATCAGCCAGATTCCTATTTCATTGGTTCAGAAAATTGAATACATCCGTGGGCCGCGTTCGGCTGTCTATGGATCCGATGCTATCGGTGGTGTGGTCAATATTATTACTGTTCGTAAAAAGAAGGGATCAACCCTTTCTGCTGGCATGGGATCCCATGGTTATCAAACTTATGATGCTTCCACACAACAACAACTGGGTGACAGCACGCTGGCAACGCTGGCGGGTAATTATACTTATACTAAAGGGTTTGATGTTGTAGCGAATTTGCCTGATGGTTTTGGTGACCCAGCCCAAACCGATCGTGATGGATTCATGAGTAAATCGCTGTATGGCGCGCTTGAGCATCAGTTTAGCGATATCATCAGCGGTTTTGTTCGTGGTTACGAATTTGATAATCGTACTGATTACGATGGTACATTAAGTTCCATCCGCTTGGGTGCATTGCCAGATACCCGCCAGTTATACAACCAGTCCTGGGATACAGGTCTGCGCTACCATCAAGGTATGTGGTCTTCCCAGCTGATAACCAGTTATAGCCATAGTAAAGATTACAACTACGACCCGCGTTATGGCCGCTATGATATCTCCGCGACGCTGGATGATATTCAGCAATACAACGTTCAATGGGGAAACACGTTGCAGGTTGGTCAGGGTAATGTCAGTGCAGGGTTGGATTGGCAGAAACAGACAACTGAACCTGGAACCAATTTTTTAGCTCAAGGATATGCACTGCGCAATACCGGTATTTACACTACTGCGCAGCAACTGTTTGGGCCGATCACCCTCGAAGGTGCCGTTCGTAGTGATAACAGTTCTCAGTTTGGTCAGCATACGACCTGGCAAAGCAGTGCGGCATGGGAATTCATTTCTGGATATCGACTGTTGGCTTCCTATGGTACGGCCTATAAGGCCCCTAATCTTGGTCAGCTTTATAGTTCATACGGCAACAGCAGTTTGAAACCGGAAGAGAGCGAGCAGTGGGAAGGTGGTGTCGAAGGACTTACCGGTCCGGTTAATTGGCGGGTTTCAGCCTACCGAAACGATATAGACAACCTCATTGAGTTCGACAATTCCAGTCTTCGTTACTTCAACGTTGGTGAAGCGCTCATCAAGGGTATCGAAAGTACAGCATCCTTCGAGACTGGATTTTTCAGTCACACAATATCTTATGACTATGTTGATCCGCGAAATGTGCGAACAAATGAAGTGCTTTTGAGACGTGCCAAGCAGCAGTTCAAGTATGAACTAGACTGGCAACTGTATAGTTTTGACTGGGCGGTAACTTATCATTACCTGGGTGAACGTTTTGATAATGATTTCAACCTATCTGAAAAAATAAAGATGGGAGGTGTCAGTTTATGGGACATTGCCGTTTCATATCCGATAACCTCTCAGCTTACGGTTCGTGGTAGAATTGCCAATCTGTTTGATAAAAATTATGAGACGGCATATGGCTACCGAACCGCAGGGCGAGAATATTATCTCACCGGAAGCTATACCTTCTGAGTTACCCGCTGCCCGCCCTTCTGTTTTGATTTTTGATTCAGGGGTGGGCGGTTTATCCGTTTATGACGAAATCCGAAAATTACTGCCGGATTTACATTATATCTATGCATTTGATAATGAGGCTTTCCCTTATGGTGAAAAGCCGGAACAATTCATTATTGAACGAGTGTTGGCAATTGTTGGCGCTATACAAAGACATCACTCTTTATCGTTGGTGGTCATTGCCTGTAATACTGCGAGTACTGTTTCGCTTCCCGCTCTGAGAGCACGTTTTCCTTTTCCCGTCGTCGGTGTAGTTCCGGCGGTAAAACCTGCAGCGAAACTCACGCGAAATGGTGTTGTAGGATTATTGGCAACACGCGCTACAGTTCAGAGAACTTATACTTATGAACTGATTTCTCGCTTTGCCAATGACTGCAAAATTCTTTTATTGGGGTCGGCAGAATTAGTGGAATGCGGAGAAGCGAAGCTACGGGGTGACGTTATTTCGGCAGCAGTGCTGCAAAAAATCCTCAAACCGTGGCTCAAGTTACCGGAACCACCTGATACTGTCGTTTTAGGATGTACACATTTTCCTTTATTGACTGATGAACTTCAACGAGTGTTACCGGATGGTACTCGGCTGGTTGATTCTGGCTCTGCCATTGCGAGAAGAACAGCATGGTTGATCGATCATTTGGATACGCCGGTTTTATCAAGAGAAACAAATTTGGCCTATTGTCTCACCATTACCCCTAAAGTGGCTGCTTTATGGCCAGTGCTACGTCGTTATGGCTTTCACTCATTGGAAAAGCTATCACTTTAGTGAATTGGTGGGTAAATATTGAGCGGTTGAATTTATTTTTGTATTTAGTGCTTGTCAGAGAAAAAGAACTCCCTATAATGCGCCTCCACTGACACGGCAACAGCGATGATGTTGTGGTGGTTTCAGTAAGAATTAGAGTTTGTATTACTTGACTTTCTAGCGGAAACGCATAGTATATACGGCCCGCGACCACGAAAAGGTGGTCCTGCTCTTTAACAATATAATCAGACAATCTGTGTGGGCACTCACAGGACCCTATCGTAATCAATACGAAAAGACTTGAAGAGTGACTGACAGTAAATTCATTACGAATAAACAGTTATAAATTCTTTGAGCATCGCTTCTTCGGAAGCACATCAAACAAATCTTAAATTGAAGAGTTTGATCATGGCTCAGATTGAACGCTGGCGGCAGGCCTAACACATGCAAGTCGAGCGGCAGCGGGGGGGAAGCTTGCTTCCCCGCCGGCGAGCGGCGGACGGGTGAGTAATGTCTGGGGATCTGCCTGATGGAGGGGGATAACTACTGGAAACGGTAGCTAATACCGCATAACGTCGCAAGACCAAAGTGGGGGACCTTCGGGCCTCACGCCATTGGATGAACCCAGATGGGATTAGCTGGTAGGTGAGGTAATGGCTCACCTAGGCGACGATCTCTAGCTGGTCTGAGAGGATGACCAGCCACACTGGAACTGAGACACGGTCCAGACTCCTACGGGAGGCAGCAGTGGGGAATATTGCACAATGGGGGAAACCCTGATGCAGCCATGCCGCGTGTATGAAGAAGGCCTTCGGGTTGTAAAGTACTTTCAGCGGGGAGGAAGGGGAGCACTTTAATAGAGTGTTTCATTGACGTTACCCGCAGAAGAAGCACCGGCTAACTCCGTGCCAGCAGCCGCGGTAATACGGAGGGTGCAAGCGTTAATCGGAATGACTGGGCGTAAAGCGCACGCAGGCGGTCTGTTAAGTTGGATGTGAAATCCCCGGGCTTAACCTGGGAACTGCATTCAAAACTGACAGACTAGAGTCTCGTAGAGGGGGGGTAGAATTCCAGGTGTAGCGGTGAAATGCGTAGAGATCTGGAGGAATACCGGTGGCGAAGGCGGCCCCCTGGACGAAGACTGACGCTCAGGTGCGAAAGCGTGGGGAGCAAACAGGATTAGATACCCTGGTAGTCCACGCTGTAAACGATGTCGACTTGAAGGTTGTGGCCTTGAGCCGTGGCTTTCGGAGCTAACGCGTTAAGTCGACCGCCTGGGGAGTACGGCCGCAAGGTTAAAACTCAAATGAATTGACGGGGGCCCGCACAAGCGGTGGAGCATGTGGTTTAATTCGATGCAACGCGAAGAACCTTACCTACTCTTGACATCCTCAGAAGAGACTGGAGACAGACTTGTGCCTTCGGGAACTGAGAGACAGGTGCTGCATGGCTGTCGTCAGCTCGTGTTGTGAAATGTTGGGTTAAGTCCCGCAACGAGCGCAACCCTTATCCTTTGTTGCCAGCGCGTAATGGCGGGAACTCAAGGGAGACTGCCGGTGATAAACCGGAGGAAGGTGGGGATGACGTCAAGTCATCATGGCCCTTACGAGTAGGGCTACACACGTGCTACAATGGCGCATACAAAGAGAAGCGAACTCGCGAGGGCAAGCGGACCTCATAAAGTGCGTCGTAGTCCGGATTGGAGTCTGCAACTCGACTCCATGAAGTCGGAATCGCTAGTAATCGTAGATCAGAATGCTACGGTGAATACGTTCCCGGGCCTTGTACACACCGCCCGTCACACCATGGGAGTGGGTTGCAAAAGAAGTAGGTAGCTTAACCTTCGGGAGGGCGCTTACCACTTTGTGATTCATGACTGGGGTGAAGTCGTAACAAGGTAACCGTAGGGGAACCTGCGGTTGGATCACCTCCTTACCAAAGATAGCCGTTGTGTGAAGTGCTCACACAGATTGTCTGATGAAGTACGAGCAGAAATACCTTTATAGGCTTGTAGCTCAGGTGGTTAGAGCGCACCCCTGATAAGGGTGAGGTCGGTGGTTCAAGTCCACTCAGGCCTACCAATTTCTTTCCATGCTGTGTTGTGTTTCCTGTCACGGACGAGAGTCTGTGTCGAGAATTGCGCCTTGCCTGACAGAAATTTGTGTAAAGGTTTTCATGCGATGGGGCTATAGCTCAGCTGGGAGAGCGCCTGCTTTGCACGCAGGAGGTCTGCGGTTCGATCCCGCATAGCTCCACCATACAAAAAAAGACTTCAGAGTATATTGGCAGCAGTATGCTGTGAAGTATTTTGCTCTTTAACAATCTGGAACAAGCTGAAAATTGAAACGATACAGCGAAACCTGGCCTTGATGGCGAGGATGTTGCTGTATCAGAGTCTCTCAAATAATTGCAGCGCGAGGTGGTCTTGCTCTTCATGAAAAAGACACCTTCGGGTTGTGAGGTTAAGCGACTAAGCGTACACGGTGGATGCCTAGGCAGTCAGAGGCGATGAAGGGCGTGCTAATCTGCGAAAAGCGTCGGCAAGGTGATATGAACCGTTATAGCCGACGATACCCGAATGGGGAAACCCAGTGTGTTTCGACACACTATCATGTCATGAATACATAGTGGCATGAGGCGAACCGGGGGAACTGAAACATCTCAGTACCCCGAGGAAAAGAAATCAACCGAGATTCCCCCAGTAGCGGCGAGCGAACGGGGAAGAGCCCAGAACCTGAATCAGTTTGTGCATCAGTGGAAGCGTCTGGAAAGTCGCACGGTACAGGGTGACAGTCCCGTACACGAAAATGCACGTGCTGTGAGTTCGACGAGTAGGGCGGGACACGAGATATCCTGTCTGAAGATGGGGGGACCATCCTCCAAGGCTAAATACTCCTGACTGACCGATAGTGAACCAGTACCGTGAGGGAAAGGCGAAAAGAACCCCGGCGAGGGGAGTGAAACAGAACCTGAAACCGTGTACGTACAAGCAGTGGGAGCCCCACCACCAAAGCATTCTCTGGTGATGAAGGCACCGCAACAGCAGCATCGCGGTGGCGGCGCGTCTTTTGCGACGCCCAACACACAAAACAAGCGGTGAGTGCTTTGGGGTGGGGTGACTGCGTACCTTTTGTATAATGGGTCAGCGACTTATATTTTGTAGCAAGGTTAACCGAATAGGGGAGCCGCAGGGAAACCGAGTCTTAACTGGGCGTCAAGTTGCAAGGTATAGACCCGTAACCCGGTGATCTAGCCATGGGCAGGTTGAAGGTTGGGTAACACTAACTGGAGGACCGAACCGACTAATGTTGAAAAATTAGCGGATGACCTGTGGCTGGGGGTGAAAGGCCAATCAAACCGGGAGATAGCTGGTTCTCCCCGAAAGCTATTTAGGTAGCGCCTCGTGAGGTCATCTTCGGGGGTAGAGCACTGTTTCGACTAGGGGGCCATCCCGGCTTACCAACTCGATGCAAACTGCGAATACCGAAGAATGTTATCACGGGAGACACACGGCGGGTGCTAACGTCCGTCGTGAAGAGGGAAACAACCCAGACCGCCAGCTAAGGTCCCAAAGTCATGGTTAAGTGGGAAACGATGTGGGAAGGCCCAGACAGCCAGGATGTTGGCTTAGAAGCAGCCATCATTTAAAGAAAGCGTAATAGCTCACTGGTCGAGTCGGCCTGCGCGGAAGATGTAACGGGGCTAAACCATGCACCGAAGCTGCGGCAGCGACGCTTAGGCGTTGTTGGGTAGGGGAGCGTTCTGTAAGCCGTTGAAGGTGGTCTGTGAGGATTGCTGGAGGTATCAGAAGTGCGAATGCTGACATAAGTAACGATAATGCGGGTGAAAAACCCGCACGCCGGAAGACCAAGGGTTCCTGTCCAACGTTAATCGGGGCAGGGTGAGTCGACCCCTAAGGCGAGGCCGAAAGGCGTAGTCGATGGGAAACAGGTTAATATTCCTGTACTGGGTGTTACTGCGAAGGGGGGACGGAGAAGGCTATGTTGGCCGGGCGACGGTTGTCCCGGTTTAAGCGTGTAGGTGGGTGCTCCAGGCAAATCCGGAGCGCTGTCAACACCGAGGCGTGATGACGAGGCACTACGGTGTCGAAGTGACAAATGCCACGCTTCCAGGAAAAGCCCCTAAGCATCAGGTAACATCGAATCGTACCCCAAACCGACACAGGTGGTCAGGTAGAGAATACTCAGGCGCTTGAGAGAACTCGGGTGAAGGAACTAGGCAAAATGGTGCCGTAACTTCGGGAGAAGGCACGCTGTGCGAGGTGAAGTCCCCTGCGGATGGAGCATTGCGCAGTCGCAGATACCAGCTGGCTGCAACTGTTTACTAAAAACACAGCACTGTGCAAACACGAAAGTGGACGTATACGGTGTGACGCCTGCCCGGTGCCGGAAGGTTAATTGATGGGGTAAGCCGCAAGGCGAAGCTCTTGATCGAAGCCCCGGTAAACGGCGGCCGTAACTATAACGGTCCTAAGGTAGCGAAATTCCTTGTCGGGTAAGTTCCGACCTGCACGAATGGCGTAATGATGGCCAGGCTGTCTCCACCCGAGACTCAGTGAAATTGAACTCGCTGTGAAGATGCAGTGTACCCGCGGCAAGACGGAAAGACCCCGTGAACCTTTACTATAGCTTGACACTGAACCTTGAGCCTTGATGTGTAGGATAGGTGGGAGGCTTCGAAGCGTGGACGCCAGTCTGCGTGGAGCCAACCTTGAAATACCACCCTTTGATGTTTGATGTTCTAACGTGGGCCCGTGAACCGGGTTGCGGACAGTGTCTGGTGGGTAGTTTGACTGGGGCGGTCTCCTCCCAAAGAGTAACGGAGGAGTACGAAGGTTAGCTAATCCTGGTCGGACATCAGGAGGTTAGTGCAAAGGCATAAGCTAGCTTGACTGCGAGAGTGACGGCTCGAGCAGGTGCGAAAGCAGGTCTTAGTGATCCGGTGGTTCTGAATGGAAGGGCCATCGCTCAACGGATAAAAGGTACTCCGGGGATAACAGGCTGATACCGCCCAAGAGTTCATATCGACGGCGGTGTTTGGCACCTCGATGTCGGCTCATCACATCCTGGGGCTGAAGTAGGTCCCAAGGGTATGGCTGTTCGCCATTTAAAGTGGTACGCGAGCTGGGTTTAGAACGTCGTGAGACAGTTCGGTCCCTATCTGCCGTGGGCGTTGGAAGATTGAGGGGGGTTGCTCCTAGTACGAGAGGACCGGAGTGAACGCACCACTGGTGTACGGGTTGTGATGCCAATTGCATTGCCCGGTAGCTACGTGCGGAAGAGATAACCGCTGAAAGCATCTAAGCGGGAAACTTGCCCCGAGATGAGTCTTCCCTGGGCCTTCAAGGCCCCTGAAGGGACGTTTAAGACGAAGACGTTGATAGGCTGGGTGTGTAAGCGCAGTGATGCGTTGAGCTGACCAGTACTAATGACCCGAGAGGCTTAACCTTACAACACCCAAGGTGTTTTGGAATGAGAGACGAGCTATTTTCAGTGATGTTCCGGTATTGGTTCTGATGGTGACGCGGAAGTGTGACGGTTGGAACGAAACAGAATTTGCCTGGCGGCGATAGCGCGGTGGTCCCACCTGACCCCATGCCGAACTCAGCAGTGAAACGCCGTAGCGCCGATGGTAGTGTGGGGTCTCCCCATGTGAGAGTAGGGAACTGCCAGGCATCAAACACGTGCTAACAGAGACATCTGATAGCCAACAGAATTACGAAAGTAGTTCTGAGCACGGAAAGTGAGCCCTGATGAGGGGTTAAGTATCAGGATGATACAACGTAGCAGAATCGGTGGAGCGGTAGTTCAGTTGGTTAGAATACCTGCCTGTCACGCAGGGGGTCGCGGGTTCGAGTCCCGTCCGTTCCGCCACCCTATTTAGGGGCGTAGTTCAATTGGTAGAGCACCGGTCTCCAAAACCGGGTGTTGGGAGTTCGAGTCTCTCCGCCCCTGCCAAGAAATAACCCTTCACATTATTGTGAAGGGTTTTTTTCGTTTAGAATTTTATGTCTCAGCTTGCATTGAATCGAATATGATATCAACGCCATAATTGTTGCTCCTCTAATTATCCCTTATAACTGAATATTGTTATAACCAACTGCTTCTGATGATGTTTCTATCTACAGACCTTTTTAGCTGTAATTATGCACAAAATCATCATAATGCCAGGTTGTGAGCTTGCTCATCCATACTTCTTAATAATTCGACTACAACTATTTTATGCTCGGAACTGGTAACGATCGTTATGATCGTCACAAGGGCTGTGTTTGCTTACTCGAAATATTGTTGATATCAGTAGCGCTGTGGCAATTACGCTATGGTTCTACGCTGTACCTGCGATCTTAAGTAGCTGTAAGACTACACAGAAGGAGTGAAATATGTTCAGGCGTTTATTGGTAGCAATGACTGTGAGTACCGTGTTATGTGGTGTGGCACAGGCGCAATCTTTAACGGTAGGTTTCTCTCAAATCGGCTCGGAGTCAGGGTGGCGTTCAGCGGAAACGAAAGTCTCTAAACAGGAAGCAGAAAAACGGAATATCACCTTAAAAATTGCTGATGCTCAACAAAAACAGGAAAATCAGATTAAAGCGGTCCGCTCCTTCATTGCTCAGGGAGTTGATGCCATTTTTATTGCACCTGTAGTAGCAACAGGCTGGGCACCTGTATTACAAGAGGCTAAAGAAGCCAAGATCCCTGTATTTTTGTTGGATAGAACGATAGACGTGAGTGATCCATCACTTTATACAGCAGCTATTGCCTCTGATAGTGTTTATGAGGGGAAAGTGGCAGGTGACTGGTTAGTAAAAACAATGGCTGGCAAACCTTGTAACGTTGTTGAGTTACAGGGAACTGTTGGGTCAAGTGTTGCAATAAACCGCAAGAAAGGATTTGCAGAAGCTATCGCTGCGGCTCCACAAGTAAAAATTATCCGCTCTCAGTCTGGCGATTTTACCCGTAGTAAAGGTAAAGAAGTCATGGAAAGTTTTATTAAAGCAGAACAGAACGGTAAAAATATTTGTGCGGTATATGCACATAACGACGATATGGCTATCGGTGCAATTCAAGCTATTAAAGAGGCGGGTTTGAAGCCAGGTTCGCAAATTAAGGTTGTTTCTATTGATGGTGTTCCTGATATTTTCAAAGCCATGATGAATGGTGATGCGAATGCGACAGTAGAATTAACGCCTAATATGGCAGGGCCAGCTTTTGATGCATTTTTGGCTTTGAAGAAGGAAGGTAAACAACCCAAGAAGTTTATTCAGACGGAATCACGTCTCTTATTACCTGATACAGCAAAACAGGAATACGAATCTAAAAAGAACCTGGGATATTAATTATCATCAATGGTGGGGTAGCCCACCATTGTTATTATTATCCATCACTTTCTTACCTTATGACGCAGCGAAATAGGTGAGGCAATGGAAACGGCTCGATTATTAGATGTTCGTGGTATCAGTGTTGAGTTTCCTGGTGTGAAAGCATTGGAAAATGTCGATTTTACACTGGACAGAGGCGAGATCGTCGCTCTACTGGGAGAAAATGGTGCTGGGAAATCGACGCTGATCAAGGCGTTGACAGGTGTTTATCATCGTTCGACAGGTGAGGTTTTACTGGAAGGTGTCGCTATTGATCCGGTAAATACTGCACATGCTCAATCTATGGGTATTGGTACCGTCTATCAGGAAGTTAATTTACTTCCCAATATGTCGGTGGCTGCGAATTTGTTTATCGGTAGAGAGCCAACCAAATATGGCATTGTTGATCAAAAACAGGTTATTCACCTCGCTGAAAATTTACTAAGTATTTATGGTTTAGACATTGATGTCAGCCAGCCGCTGGGAAAATATTCTATTGCCATTCAGCAAATCGTTTCAATTGCTCGAGCTATCGATCTTTCCGCAAAAGTATTAATTCTTGATGAACCGACAGCAAGTTTGGATGCAAAAGAAGTTGATATGCTGCTGGAAATATTGCGTAAACTTCGTAGTCAAGGTGTTGGAATGATTTTTGTCACCCACTTTCTGGATCAGGTTTATCGCATCAGCGACCGTATTACTGTATTGCGTAACGGTAAATTGGTGGGAACTCGTCTGACTGATGAATTGCCTCGTATTGAGTTAGTCCAGATGATGTTGGGACATACTTTTGATGAGTCTGCGCTTAAGCGTGGAGAGCATAATTTAGTGACGGGCGAGCCAGTGGCGGAATTTAATAATTATGGTCGCCATGGTGTTATTAATAATTTCGATTTGGCGATATGCCCAGGTGAAATTGTTGGATTAGCCGGATTGCTCGGTTCTGGACGGACAGAAACTGCACAGCTTATTTTTGGCATTATTACACCAGATAGCGGTCAGGCGAAAATTAATGGACAACCTGTTCGTATTACGACTCCCCGTAAAGCTGGTCAGTTAGGATTAGGTTATTGTCCGGAGGATCGAAAGACCGATGGCATCATCGGTGCTGCTACGGTACGGGAAAATATCATTCTGGCGCTGCAGGCTCAGCGTGGTTGGTTAAAACCCATATCATTACGTGAACAGACCCGGATTGCGGAAAAATTCATTGAGCTGTTGGGCATTCGTACTCCAGGAACGGAGCAGGAAATTCAATACCTTTCTGGTGGTAATCAGCAAAAGGTGTTGTTGTCTCGCTGGCTAGCGACAGAACCTCGTTTTCTTATCCTTGATGAACCTACTCGTGGGATTGATGTAGGGGCTCATGCTGAAATTATCCGTTTGATAGAAAAATTATGTGAACAGGGGATGGCTCTGCTGGTGATTTCTTCAGAGTTGGAAGAACTGACGGGTTATGCTGATCGCATTGTGGTGCTGCGGGATCGCCAACATGTGGCACATCTTGAGCATGAAGATGTTTCTGTTGCCGCCATCATGCAGGCGATAGCGGCACAAGCAGGAGTTGCTGATGGCTGATAATAAAATTATCCCTGCCCAAAAACGTAGGTTGACCTTTTCTAAAGGTGTGCCGCAACTGATGGCATTAGTAGCAATTTTGCTGATTGATAGCCTGGTTGCACCTAATTTCTTTTCACTGCACGTTCAGGACGGACGTCTGTTTGGCAGTCTGATTGACATTCTGAACCGCGGTGCACCTGTCGCGCTTCTGGCGCTTGGTATGGCACTGGTTATCGCTACCGGGGGAATTGACTTGTCTGTTGGTGCTGTAATGGCGATAGCCGGGGCTACGGCCGCCACACTAACGGATGCCGGTCAACCTCTATCTGTTGTATTGATGACGACGTTGATGGTTGGGGCATTATGTGGTCTGTGGAACGGGTTTTTAGTCGCTGTGTTACAGATTCAGCCCATTGTCGCGACGCTGATGCTTATGGTGGCCGGACGAGGTATTGCCCAGTTAATCACTAAGGGGCAAATCATCACTTTTGACAACCCGGCTTTTGCCTGGCTTGGCAGCGGTGCACTGTTCTATCTGCCGATGCCGGTGATTATCACTGCCCTGATGTTACTGGTGATGTGGTTACTGGCGCGAAAAACAGCACTGGGGTTATTCATTGAAGCGGCTGGTATCAATCTGCGTTCTGCCCGTAATTCTGGGGTAAATACTGGTCTGATACTGATCGTAGTGTATACGATTTGTGGTGTCTGTGCTGCGGCAGCCGGCATTATTGTTACTGCCGATATTCGTGGTGCGGATGCCAATAATGCGGGGCTGTGGCTGGAGCTGGATGCCATTCTGGCAGTAGTTATCGGCGGAGGCTCGTTGCTGGGTGGTCGTTTTAATTTGCTGCTGTCAGTGGTAGGCGCGTTGATTATTCAGAGTATGAATACAGGCATCCTGCTGTCTGGCTATCAACCAGAATTCAATCTGGTATTAAAAGCGTTGGTAGTGTTGGCAGTATTGGTAATGCAGTCGCCCCGTTTCTCATTTCGCCGTCTGTTGAGGAGGCAAGGATAATGTTGAAACGAAATCTTCCTTTGTTGATAACGATTGTGGTTTTTATCCTTGGTTACCTGTTTTGCCTGAGTCAGTTCCCGGGATTTGCATCAACCAGGGTATTCTGCGATCTGCTCACTGATAATGCCTTTCTTGGCATTGTGGCGGTGGGAATGACGTTTGTCATCCTGTCTGGCGGCATAGATCTTTCGGTGGGCTCGGTGATTGCCTTTACGGGTGTATTACTGGCAAAACTGATTGGCAGTTATGGTTTTGATCCTCTGTTTGCTATTGCCATTGTGTTAGTGATGGGGGCGCTGTTTGGGGCTTTCATGGGCTGGATTATTGATACGTTAAAACTGCCAGCATTTATCATCACATTGGCTGGCATGTTCTTTGTCCGTGGCATGAGCTTTATTGTGTCGGAAGAATCGTTACCCATTAATCATCCTATCTACGCTTATCTGGCTAGCCTTGCCTGGCGTGTCCCTGGTGGCGGTCGGTTTACTTTTTTGGCCTTGATTATGTTGATAACTGTAGTATTGGGCATGATATTGGCACACCGCACTCGATTTGGTAACCGGGTCTATGCTATTGGTGGCAATAGTTATTCTGCCGAATTGATGGGGGTTCCGGTCCGTCATACCACTATTCAGATTTATATGTTGTCCAGCACGCTGGCAGTGCTTTCCGGTATCATTTTTTCGCTTTATACCTCTGCCGGCTATGCCTTGGCTGCCAGTGGTGTTGAACTGGATGCGATTGCCGCTGTCGTCATCGGCGGAACCTTGTTGACTGGCGGTGTGGGGACGGTATTGGGCACGCTGTTTGGTGTTCTGATTCAAGGCTTGATTCAGTCCTATATTACCTTCGACGGTATGCTGAGCTCATGGTGGACCAAGATAGTCATTGGCATTCTGCTGTTTGCATTTATTGGTTTGCAAAAAGTGTTAAGCACGTTTTGGCAAGTCAGGCGTGCTTAATCAGAACCACCCGTTAGCGCTAGGTAGTGATATCAATGGGGGTTTTTAAGAGCTGGCGTATTAACGCCTGTTGATCGCTGTTCTGTAGCCATACAGCATAAAAAGGGCGAGTGATGGCCGACGTATCACCCACTGTATGTAACTCTGGATATTCCTGTGACCAGTGACTGGGTAGAAATGAACACCCCCCGATAGTGGATAGTAACTGACGGGTAAGATGTGCTGATGTGGTTGTGAGGGTGGGGATCTGGTCGCTGAGTAAAAGCCGGCTTTCCTGTTGGTGAAAATCAGCTCCCCATTCCAGCTTGATGTAAGGCAACTCTTCTTTGGTTTCATTCCCTTTGACAGTAAACAACGAGAGCGAAAAATTGCCCAATATCTGGCTGGCCAATTCCTCCATTTTGGGCGGTTCGGTGGTGATAAGCAGGTCCAGTTGACGTTCATGCAATTGTTTAACTAATGAGTGGCGAAGCGCTATACGCGCTTCCAACTGCAATAGTGGGCGTTGTTGATAGAGTGCTACTAACCATGGTGTTAGATAGGCTTCCCATAATGAGGCAGTCGCGCCGATTGATAACTGACTATGCTGCTGTGAACGGGCCACTTCTTTCTTCGCCAGTTGCCAGGTACCAATCAGGCTTTCGGCATAGGGCAGCAACCTCTCTCCTGCTGGCGTGAGTCGTATATTATTGCGATGGCGAGTGAACAAATTAGCACCAAGTTGGGTTTCAAGTTGGCGGATACGAAAACTGATTGCAGACTGCGTCAGATAGAGTGATTCTGCCGCTCGACCAAAATGTCTTGTCCGGCTAACTTCCAGGAAGGTTTTTAGTAATTCGGTGTCCATGCCTTTCTCCAAAAAAAATTTGTCGTGATGATTTAAATGTTTTGTTTTACAGAAAGTCAAGCCTATCTAATACTCCGCGCCATAAACGGCATGACCATATGAGAATTAGGAGCGTGTAAGATGGCAGAAAGCTTCTCAACAACCAGTCGTTTTTTTGATAACAAGTTTTATCCTCGAGGTTTTTCCCGGCATGGCGACTTTACGATAAAGGAAGCGCAACTGCTGGAGAGGTATGGTCACGCTCTTAACGAGCTTGATCTGGGTAAACGTCAGCCAGCGACGGAAGATGAGGTGAAATTTGTTGCGGTTTGCCGTGATGAACGTCAACCTGAAACTGAAATGGAAAAAATCTGGATGAAATATACGAATCGTATTCGTCGTCCAAAACGGTTCCATACGCTGTCTGGTGGCAAGCCACAGATGGATGCAGTTGAAGAATATACTGAAAGCGATGATTGATGACCGTGGGGCGTAAGCCCCATTTCCATTTTCTTCCCTCATAATAAGACCCAGGGTGACATTTGTTATGCCAGGCTTTTATGTAGCTGAATTAGTAACCTGTCCATACACCGATAGCTGAGTGCTTCAGCAAGGTGTCTACGCTCTATTTTTTCCGTATCACTGAGATCGGCAATGGTACGGGCTACTTTCAGTATTCGGTGCCAGGCGCGGACTGAAAGTCCAAGTTTACTCATTACTTCTTCCAGATAAGCGGCGTCAACATCTGTTAAGCGACAGTGCTTTTCGATGTCAACTGGTTTTAGCAACGCATTGATCTTGCCGGTACGCTTCAATTGACGTTGTTGTGCCGACAGTACCCGCTCCTTGACCGTCGCGCTGCTTTCTCCGTTATTGGTTTGCTGGCGTAAAACGCCCGGTGGTAATAACGGCACTTCAATTGAAAGATCAAAACGATCCAGAAACGGACCGGAGAGCCGGTTTAGATAGCGTAAAATCTGCTGGGCTGGCATGCGGTTATGAATGCCTTGATAATGCCCTGAGGGGCTGGGATTCATGGCGGCGATCAATTGGAACCGTGCCGGATAGCAAACTTTGGCTCGGGTGCGGGAGATGATAATTTCTCCTGATTCCAGCGGTTCACGTAGTGAATCCAGCACACGGCGTTCAAATTCCGGTAATTCATCCAGAAACAGTACACCATTGTGTGCCAGTGATATTTCTCCCGGTTTAGGGAGTGCTCCCCCACCGACCAACGCTGTTATGGAAGCGGTATGATGAGGCGCTCGAAACGGTCTGGCGCGCCACTGAGACAATGTGGCATTGATATTGAGTAAACTGTTAATTGCAGCGCTTTCCAAAGCTTCGTCATCGGATAATGGTGGCATAAGCCCAGGCAGACGACTGGCGAGCATAGTCTTTCCGGTACCAGGTGGGCCCAGCAGCAACAGGTTATGCCCCCCAGCGGCGGCAATTTCCAGCGCTCGTTTGGCTTGTTCCTGCCCAATAATGTCTTTTAAATCGGCGGCGTGTGTTTCAGTGTGTTCTTCAGGTGGAATATTACCACCGGGGGATAATACATCTTCACCGTGTAGAAAGGCACAAACCTGTAGCAAGTGATTAGCCAGTAACGTCTCTCCTTGCGGGATCAGCGCCATTTCCAGTTTGTTATCTTCTGGGAGCATCAAACATCGACCTGCTTTTTGTGCTTCCAGTGCGGCGGGAATTGCGCCATTGACGCCGCGCAAGGTACCCGACAATCCCAATTCACCCAGAAATTCATATTTAGCCAATTGTTCTCCCGGGATTTGTTCAGAGGCTGCCAGAATAGCCAATGCGATAGGCAGATCGTAGCGGCCTCCTTCTTTCGGCAGGTCAGCGGGTGCAAGATTGACGGTGATACGTTTTGCCGGAAAGGTGAAACCACAATTGAGCAGTGCGCTGCGGACCCGATCCCTAGCCTCTTTTACGGTGGTTTCAGGCAGCCCCACCAATGTCAGGGCTGGTAAACCATTGCTGATGTGTACTTCGATAGAAACCTCGGGTGCCTGCATCCCTAGTGTTGCCCGTGTATATGTCACTGCCAGCGTCATGTTCTACTCCTTCCTTTGACAGATATGATCATGCCTGTTCGGCCCATCCTCGGCACGGAGAGGTTTGCAGATATGCGAAACCCTTCAATGGAATAATTCCCTTTCTCAGCGGAGATTCAAAGAATTGCGTACTTCATCGCAGCGTTGTTAATACTGATTAACAACTGCAATTAATTTGCAACACATTCGATGGGGGATATCAGTTGCGATATTAAAACTGAAGGTGTATTTAACAATTATTTAAAATAATGTCTGCAATTTTAAAACATCACCTCATCGACTGCGGCATCCTCCTGCCGTACAGCCTGTTTTCTGCCAACTTCGTACTCTACGATACGATAGGGAAATATCTATGTTTGGTTGGACTCCCCCGCAACGCAATACCGCGATTGCCAGTTTTCTGAGCTGGTCATTGGACGCGTTCGATTTTTTTATTCTGGTTTTCTTGCTTAGCGATATTGCTCACGCCTATCAGGTTGGTATGGAACAGGTGACGCTGGCTATATTGTTGACATTGGCTGTCAGGCCATTGGGGGCGTTGATTATTGGACGTCTGGCGGAGAAATTTGGTCGTAAGCCGATTCTGATGCTTAACATTGTGCTGTTTTCTGTATTTGAGCTGTTGTCTGCCGTTGCTCCTTCACTGATGATATTCCTGCTGTTACGAGTTCTTTATGGCGTGGCGATGGGCGGGATCTGGGGTGTGGCTTCCTCACTGACAATGGAGACGATTCCTGATAAATCTCGGGGATTAATGTCCGGTATTTTTCAGGCGGGATACCCATTTGGTTATTTGTTGGCGGCTGTCGTCTATGGGACGATGTTCGATGTGGTTGGCTGGCGTGGTATGTTCGTAATTGGTGCGGTACCTATCTTGTTATTGCCCTTCATTTACTTCTGCGTGGAAGAGTCCCCGGTCTGGCTGGCGGCCAGAGCGCGTAAGGAGAGTACCGCCTTACTGCCAGTATTGAAATCTCACTGGAAACTCTGTTTCTACCTGGTACTGCTGATGGCGGCATTTAATTTTTTCAGTCACGGCACACAGGATCTTTATCCGGCATTTTTGAAAATTCAGCATGGTTTTGATGCTAAAACCGTCAGTATTATCGCTATTAGCTACAATATTGCTTCGATCATGGGGGGCGTCTTTTTCGGTACGCTATCGGAGCGTATCGGTCGTAAAAAAGCCATTATAACTGCGTCCCTGCTGGCATTACCGATTATTCCTCTCTGGGCATTTTCTCAGGGAGCCTGGATGTTGGGATTGGGCGCTTTCCTGATGCAGTTTATGGTTCAGGGAGCCTGGGGGGTTATTCCTACTTTCCTCAATGAGCTGGTACCGAGCAATACCCGTGCGGTATTGCCCGGTTTTGTGTATCAGTTGGGAAATTTGATTGCTTCCGTTAATGCTACGCTGCAGGCAATGATCGCTGAAACGCATAACCATAATTATGCGCTGGCTATGGCGGCTATTGCCGGGGTGGTGGCTATCTTGATAGCTGTGCTAACGGCATTTGCCGGGAGTGGGTCACGGCAGGAAAAAAGAAAGACCGGTTCAATGAATGTTAGTGTATGAATAGTAATAGATTTTATGTCTAATTATGCAAAACGGACAGAATACCTACGAAAAAAAATGGTTGTCATATTATGGCTTACTGTGGTAACTCTGTAGGTATTCGTTCGACAATAGATCAATGAACAACCTGAAATGAAAGCGTTCTCCCTGGTGATTAGCCTACTCGTGATTAGTGTGGTGGTGATTATTATCCCACCGTGCGGGGCTGCACTTGGACGAAGAATGGCTTAAAAATCAAGGCCGAATTCAAGAAAACCCCCGCACCGAAAGGTCGGGGGTTTTTTTATGCGGTCAGAAACCTAAACAAGGGAGCAGCTATGTTCAGCAGAATAAAGTCCTGTTATTCCCAAAAGGCGTCGGGGAAATAACTATGAATGGGGCTCAGTGGGTGGTGCAAGCGTTGCGGGCACAAGGAGTGGATACGGTCTTCGGTTATCCTGGTGGCGCGATTATGCCAGTTTACGATGCACTGTATGATGGCGGCGTAGAACATGTGCTATGCCGTCATGAACAGGGTTCTGCCATGGCTGCGATTGGTTATGCCAGATCCACTGGGAAAGTTGGCGTTTGTATTGCCACATCCGGGCCGGGGGCGACTAATCTGATTACAGGCCTGGCTGATGCCCTGCTGGATTCTATTCCTATCGTGGCCATCACTGGTCAGGTTGGTTCGGCATTGATAGGCACTGATGCTTTTCAGGAAATCGATGTTTTAGGGTTGTCGCTGGCCTGTACCAAGCACAGTTTTCTGGTGGACTCGGTAGAGTCTTTACCGGAAGTTATGGCAGAGGCTTTTGCGGTAGCCAACAGTGGTCGTCCCGGCCCGGTATTGATTGATATCCCGAAAGACATTCAATTGGCGGACGGTGAATTCAGCCCGTATTTCACATCGGTTGACGAGCCGCCATCTTTCCCTGCACAGGCGGTTTCCCAAGCGTTTGACATGCTGACCCAGGCGAAAAAACCGGTGCTGTATGTGGGCGGCGGTGTGGGCATGGCCAGGGCCGTACCCGCGTTACGTGACTTTATTGCCACGACCCAGATGCCATCCGTGGTCACGCTGAAGGGACTGGGTGCGGTAGATCATTCACACCCTTACTATCTGGGTATGATTGGTATGCACGGTACCAAAGCGGCCAACCTGATGGTGCAACAGTGCGATCTGCTGGTAGCGATAGGTGTGCGTTTTGATGACCGTGTGACTGGCAAATTGAGTGCCTTCGCGCCGCATGCCAAAGTGATTCATATGGATATCGACCCGGCAGAGCTGAATAAGTTGCGTCAGGCGCATGTTGCGTTGCAGGGGGACCTGAACTGTTTGTTGCCAGCCTTGCAGCAGCCGTTGCAGATTGATGAGTGGCGACAGCAGGCCATGATGATGAAAACGGAATATCCGTGGCGTTATGATCATCCGGGCCAGGCCATCTACGCTCCAGCACTGCTGAAAACCTTGTCTGAACGTATGGCACCGGAAACGGTGATCACGACAGATGTCGGGCAGCATCAGATGTGGTCGGCTCAGCATATGCAATTTACTCGTCCTGAAAATTTCATTACTTCCAGCGGGCTGGGCACGATGGGATTTGGTGTTCCTGCTGCGGTGGGCGCTCAGGTGGCGCGCCCGGATGATATGGTAATCTGCATTTCCGGTGATGGTTCGTTCATGATGAATGTGCAGGAGCTGGGTACCATCAAGCGAAAACGATTACCACTGAAAATCGTCTTGCTGGATAACCAGCGTTTAGGGATGGTTCGACAGTGGCAGCAACTGTTTTTTGATGAACGCTATAGTGAAACCAACCTCTCCGATAATCCTGATTTCCTGACGCTGGCAAGTGCCTTTGATATCCCAGGCCAGCGTATCACCCGTAAAGACCAGATTGATGCCGCGCTTGACGCCTTGTTGAACAGTGATGGACCATACTTGTTGCATGTTTCCATTGATGAGTATGAGAACGTCTGGCCTCTGGTACCGCCTGGTGCCGGTAATGAAACGATGTTGGATAAAACAAAATAATGTCTGGAGAAAAACCAATGACACACCATCAGCTTTCAATTCAGGCCCGCTTTCGCCCCGAAATTCTGGAGCGTGTACTGCGGATTGCTCGTCATCGCGGCTTTCAGGTTTACGCCATGAATATGACGCAGGCTAACAGTTGCGATCACATTAATATTGAACTGACCGTTGCCAGTCAGAGATCAGTAGATTTATTGTCAACACAATTAAGTAAACTGCTGGATATTGCCTGTGTCGATATTCAGCCGATTTCATCACAACAAATTCGTGCCTGAGGGGCATCAAGAAGGAAAACAAGAATGACTAAAAAAGCTGACTATATCTGGTTTAACGGTGAAATGGTTCCCTGGGCTGAGGCCAAGGTTCATGTGATGTCTCATGCGCTGCATTACGGTACGTCGGTATTTGAAGGTGTCCGCTGCTACGATTCTCATCGCGGCCCGGTGGTGTTCCGTCACCGTGAGCATATGCAACGTCTGCATGATTCGGCCAAAATTTACCGCATGCCGTTGACGCAAAGTGTGGATGAATTGATGGAAGCCTGTCGCGAAACGTTGCGCAGGAATAATCTGTCCAGTGCTTATATCCGTCCGCTGGTGTTTGTCGGTGATGTGGGGATGGGCGTGAATCCGCCGGAAGGCTATAAGACAGATGTGATTATTGCCGCATTTCCGTGGGGCGCTTATCTGGGTGAAGAAGCGCTTGATCAAGGGATTGACGCGATGGTGTCCTCCTGGAATCGCGCTGCTGCCAATACCATTCCGACGGCCGCTAAAGCTGGAGGCAACTATTTGTCCTCGTTGCTAGTGGGGAGTGAAGCCCGTCGTCATGGCTATCAGGAAGGGATTGCGCTGGATGTTCATGGCTATGTGTCTGAAGGTGCTGGTGAAAACCTGTTTGAAGTGAAAGATAATGTCCTTTTCACACCACCATTTACCTCTTCGGCGCTACCGGGGATTACCCGCGATGCGATTATCAAACTGGCGAAAGGTCTGGGTTTTGAAATCCGCGAACAGGTATTGTCTCGTGAATCGTTGTATCTGGCGGATGAAGTGTTCATGTCCGGTACGGCGGCGGAAATTACCCCGGTACGTAGCGTGGATGGCATTCAGGTTGGTATCGGCAAATGCGGTCCGGTGACCAAGAAACTGCAGCAGGCATTCTTTGGCCTGTTTACCGGCGAAACCGAAGATAAATGGGGCTGGCTTGATCCGGTAAATCGTTAATTAATCAACTTATTATTTTTCTCCGGTGATGCGTTCCGTCACCGGTTATCTGTTTAAACTGGAGTAACAAGAGTATGCCTAAGTACCGTTCAGCCACTACTACGCATGGTCGCAATATGGCTGGAGCGCGAGCCCTGTGGCGCGCTACAGGGATGACCGACGCTGATTTTGACAAGCCCATTATTGCGGTTGTGAACTCGTTCACTCAATTTGTTCCCGGGCACGTACATTTACGTGATCTGGGAAAGTTGGTCGCTGAGCAGATAGACGCAGCAGGCGGTGTCGCCAAAGAGTTCAACACCATTGCGGTGGATGACGGTATCGCCATGGGGCATGGTGGCATGCTCTATTCTCTGCCTTCTCGCGAGCTGATCGCCGATTCCGTGGAATATATGGTGAACGCCCACTGCGCTGACGCTATGGTCTGTATCTCTAACTGTGACAAAATCACGCCGGGAATGTTGATGGCAGCACTGCGCCTCAATATTCCGGTCATTTTTGTTTCCGGCGGCCCAATGGAGGCCGGGAAAACCAAACTCTCAGATCAGATCATCAAGCTCGACCTGATTGACGCCATGATTCAGGGGGCCAATCCGAAAGTCAGTGATGAAGACAGTGCGCAGATTGAACGTTCGGCCTGTCCGACTTGCGGCTCCTGCTCCGGTATGTTTACCGCCAATTCCATGAACTGTCTGACGGAAGCGCTGGGCTTGTCACTGCCAGGCAATGGTTCACTACTGGCAACGCATGCGGATCGTAAGCAGCTGTTTATCAATGCGGGCTCACGTATTGTTGGCCTGGCCAAACGCTATTATGAGCAGGATGACGACAGCGTATTGCCGCGCAATATCGCTAATAAAGCCGCCTTTGAAAACGCCATGACGCTGGATATCGCCATGGGGGGCTCTACCAATACCGTCCTGCATCTGCTGGCTGCCGCACAGGAAGGCGAGGTGGATTTCAGCATGTCGGATATCGACCGCCTGTCTCGTCAGGTGCCGCACTTGTGTAAAGTGGCTCCCAGCATCCAGAAATATCATATGGAAGACGTCCATCGCGCGGGTGGCGTGATCGGTATTTTGGGCGAGTTGGATCGTGCAGGTTTGCTCAACCGTGGCGTGAAAAATGTACTGGGTCTGACACTGCCGGAAACGCTGGCGAAATATGACGTTATGCTGACCCAGGATGCCGAGGTGAAGAAAATGTTTACTGCCGGTCCGGCGGGTATTCGTACCACCAAGGCGTTTTCGCAGGATTGTCGCTGGGATTCACTGGATACCGACCGTCAAGAAGGATGTATCCGTTCACGTGAATTCGCCTACAGTCAGGATGGCGGTCTGGCGATACTGTACGGCAACATCGCTAAAGATGGTTGTATTGTGAAAACTGCCGGTGTTGATAAAAGTAATCTGGTGTTCCACGGTCCGGCCAAAGTGTATGAAAGCCAGGATGATGCGGTAGAAGCGATTCTGGGCAATAAAGTGGTTGCCGGTGATGTGGTGGTTATTCGTTATGAAGGGCCGAAAGGTGGGCCGGGTATGCAGGAAATGCTATACCCCACCAGCTTCCTGAAATCTATGGGATTGGGAAAGGCCTGCGCACTGATCACCGATGGCCGTTTTTCTGGCGGTACGTCTGGCTTGTCCATCGGTCATGCCTCGCCGGAGGCCGCGAGTGGCGGCATCATTGCGCTGGTGCAAGAGGGTGACATGATTGCCATTGATATTCCGAACCGCAGTATTGTGCTGCAAGTATCTGACAGTGAGTTGGCAACACGCCGTGAGGCCGAACTGGCCCGTGGTGATGCCGCCTGGACACCGAAAAACCGTGACCGTCAGGTATCTTTCGCACTGCGTGCATACGCCAGCCTGGCGACTAGCGCCGATAAAGGTGCTGTCCGCGATAAAAGTAAGCTGGGAGGTTAACTCATGGCTGTCTCACAACCGCTTCCTGCCGAGCCCTGTGGCGCTGAATATTTGCGGGCGATCTTGCGCGCTCCGGTATATGAGGTCGCACAGGTTACGCCGCTGGAGAAAATGGACAAACTCTCTGCCCGGCTGGGAAATATCATTCTGGTGAAACGAGAAGATCGTCAGGCTGTACACAGCTTTAAGCTGCGTGGCGCCTACGCGATGATGGCTGGACTGAGTGATGAACAGAAATCCCATGGTGTGATCACCGCATCGGCAGGTAATCATGCTCAGGGCGTGGCGCTTTCCGCCAATCGTCTGGGTATCAAAGCGCTGATTGTGATGCCGGTTGCTACGGCGGATATCAAAGTGGATGCCGTGCGCGGTTTCGGTGGGGAAGTGTTACTGCACGGTGATAACTTTGATGAGGCGAAAGCCAGGGCCATTGAGTTGTCACAGCAGCAGAAAATGACGTTTGTGCCGCCATTTGATCATCCGGCAGTAATTGCCGGTCAGGGCACGCTGGCGATGGAACTGCTGCAACAGGACGCGCATCTCGATCGGGTATTTGTTCCGGTTGGTGGTGGTGGTCTGGCGGCTGGGGTCGCTGTATTGATCAAACAGTTGATGCCGCAGATCAAGGTTATTGGCGTCGAGGCGGAAGATTCCGCCTGCCTGCGTGCGGCGCTAGATGCCGGCCGACCGGTGGATTTGCCGCGTGTCGGGTTATTTGCCGAAGGTGTGGCGGTAAAACGTGTCGGCGATGAATCGTTCCGGTTGTGCCGTGAGTACCTGGATGATGTCATCACTGTTGACAGTGATGCGATCTGTGCTGCGGTTAAGGACTTGTTCGAGGATGTTCGCGCGGTAGCTGAGCCTTCCGGGGCACTGGCGCTAGCGGGCATGAAAAAATATATCCAACAACACCATATTCAGGGCGAACGGCTGGCGCATGTCCTTTCCGGCGCCAATGTGAATTTTCATGGCCTGCGTTATGTTTCCGAACGCTGTGAACTGGGTGAGCAGCGTGAAGCATTGATGGCGGTCACCATTCCCGAGCAGAAAGGCAGTTTCCTCAAATTCTGCCAACTGCTGGGAGGCCGTTCTGTCACCGAGTTTAATTATCGCTATGCGGATGCGGATAACGCCTGCATTTTTGTGGGTGTACGTCTGACCCACGGTAATGTTGAGCGTCAGGAAATCATCGCTGAGCTGTCAGCAGATGGCTACCAGGTAGTGGATCTTTCCGATGATGAAATGGCTAAGTTGCATGTGCGTTATATGGTCGGTGGTCGGCCTTCCAAGCCGTTGCGGGAAAGATTGTACAGTTTTGAGTTTCCGGAATCGCCCGGAGCCTTGCTGAAATTCCTCAATACGCTGGGAACGTACTGGAATATTTCGTTGTTCCATTATCGCAGTCACGGTATGGACTTTGGCCGCGTACTTGCTGCCTTTGAGCTGACGGAACGTGACCCGGAGTTTGAGCAACATCTACAGGCACTGGGCTACGAATGTCATGATGAGACGCAGAATCCGGCATTCCGCTTTTTTCTGAAAGGGTGATGATTGCTGTTGCAATGTGCTGCGTCCGGTGGAGTTTATCCGCCGGGCGCGCTATCGTTTAGCGTGTTCTTTTACTCCTCCCGGTTTATGGATGATGACATCATGACGATACGCTTTGGCGGTTTTTCTCCGCAGGGGTTGATCTTTCTGCAACAGGTACGGCAGAAAAACAGCAAGGAATGGTTTGAGGAATATCGTTCGCTCTATGAGGAGACGCTGCTGACGCCGTTCCGTGCGCTGGTGGAATCACTGAGCATTACCATGCTACAGATTGACGATCATTTTGAAACTCGCCCGACGATAGGTAAAACCCTGTCCCGTATTCATCGCGATACCCGTTTTTCTCATGATAAATCCCGTTATCGAGACCGGATGTGGCTGACCTTTAAGCGTACCCAGAAAGACTGGACGGATGCGCCGGTCTATTTCTTTGAGATCACGCCGGACAGTTGGCGCTATGGTTTGGGTTACTACAGCGCCAGCCGTACCACCATGGAGTTGTTTCGCCAGACATTACGGGATAATCCGCAGGGATTTTTGGATATAGCGGCCTGTTTGGGTGATGAGTTTGTGCTGGAAGGGGAAAGCTATAAACGCCCGTTGATTAAAGATCAGCCCGCTGAGCTGGCCTGCTGGTATAACCGTAAGTCGTTTGCCGCCATGGTAACACGACAGGATATGGAGCCTCTTTTTGACGGAGAGCTGGCATCGGTGCTGGCAAGAGAATTTACCCGGCTGGAGCCGCTGTATCATTATCTGATGAAGATTGAAATCATGAAGAAGGCGGCTGAACCAGCAAATGTCAGCCCCGCCTTTCTGGATGACAAATGGTTCAGTCGTTGAGATTACTTGGTTTTAGCCATCAGATAATTAAATAGATAACTTTCGCTTTAGCTGACGGCCTAAAAATGGCCAACGGCAAAAGTAGCATGATAAGCGATAGTCCCATTATTTTTTCTGTAAGGTTTCCCAGAAGGCGGCAATAAGTGGTTCGCTCAGCCGTTTTTTCTGTACGCAAACGCCTAGTTCAAACGGTTCCATCGCCTGTCCTGGTAATACTGACACTCGATTACGTACCGGCTCCGGACTATTTTCAAGTACGACATCAGGGATTAGCGCAATACCGCACCCTAATGCGACCATCGACACCATTGCCTCATGGCCTGATACTGTGGCATAGATTGGTGGATTGGCAATATGCTGACGGCGAAACCAGACATCGATCCGTTTTCTCACTGGCCCATGCTCTGGCAGGATAAACGGAATCTGTGACCAGTCTGGTTCAGGTTGGCGTGCCTGCGTCTGTACCGCGCAAGGTAGTGCCGGAATAATCAATACCAGCGGGATCTTGCCGATAGGCATGAATTCTACGCTGGCAGGCAGCGTTTCCGGATGACCGGCAATACCGAGGTCGGCTTCGTTTGACTGTACTTTTTCCACTGCATCGGCAGCATCACCGGTGGTGAGTTTTATTTCCACCAGTGGATGTGCGGCTCGAAAATGGTCAAGAATGGGCGGTAGATGGCTGTAGGCGGCGGTTACTGAACAAAACAGCCGCAGTTCACCGCTCAGTGACTGGCCGCGTTGGCCCAGCACCAACTGTAATTGTTGATACTGTAACAGTGTTTGCTGAGCGAAGGTTTTCAGGTGTTCACCGGCATCGGTGAGCTGAACGGTACGGTTATCCCGCAGAAACAGCGACTGACCGATGTCCTCTTCCAATCGCTGAATTTGCCGCGATAATGTCGATGGGCTGATGTGCATCGCCTTGGCGGTACGACCAAAATGGCGACTTTCCACCAAATGCAGAAACAATTTGAGATCTCGTAAGTCCATGCGATGCCAGCCTCATTTTTACGTTGCATATCTTGCAATATCACGTTGTTAATATATCAATTTAAGCAACACGTTTCCTGTCATATGATGGAGACATCCTAGGCGCTGTGAAAACGGCTAACCTTACTGAACATTAGCAAATA
The DNA here is from genome assembly GCA_030388725.1 of Prodigiosinella aquatilis. Lineage (NCBI taxonomy): Bacteria > Pseudomonadati > Pseudomonadota > Gammaproteobacteria > Enterobacterales > Pectobacteriaceae > Prodigiosinella > Prodigiosinella aquatilis. The sequence continues at coordinate 4,664,351 of CP128857.1, read as the reverse complement.
ACACACGATATGGAGCACCACCACATGGCTAATTATTTCAACACATTAAACCTGCGTCAGCAGCTGGCTCAATTGGGTAAATGTCGGTTTATGGGCCGCGACGAATTCGCCGATGAAGCCAGCTATCTGAAAGGTAAAAAAGTGGTGATCGTCGGCTGTGGCGCTCAGGGTCTGAATCAGGGCCTGAACATGCGTGATTCCGGCCTGGATATATCTTACGCCCTGCGTCAGGCGGCGATCACCGAGAAGCGCGCATCATGGCGTAAAGCCACCGAAAACGGTTTTAAAGTCGGTACTTATGAAGAACTGATCCCGCAGGCAGATCTGGTGGTCAACCTGACGCCGGACAAACAGCACACCTCCGTTGTGCAGGCGGTGCAGCCGTTGATGAAGCAAGGTGCTGCATTGGGTTACTCCCATGGTTTCAACATCGTTGAAGTGGGTGAACAAGTGCGCAAAGACATCACTGTGGTGATGGTGGCACCGAAATGTCCGGGTACAGAAGTACGTGAAGAATACAAACGTGGTTTTGGTGTGCCGACCCTGATTGCGGTGCATCCGGAAAACGACCCGAAAGGTGAAGGTATGGCGATTGCCAAAGCCTGGGCCGCAGCAACCGGCGGTCATCGTGCCGGCGTGCTGGAGTCCTCTTTCGTGGCGGAAGTAAAATCCGACCTGATGGGTGAGCAGACTATTCTGTGCGGCATGTTGCAGGCGGGTTCGTTGTTGAGTTTCGACAAGCTGGTGTCTGATGGTGTTAACGCGACTTATGCGGAAAAACTGGTTCAGTTCGGTTGGGAAACCATTACCGAAGCGTTGAAACAAGGCGGGATTACCCTGATGATGGATCGTCTGTCGAATCCGGCCAAGCTGCGAGCTTTCGCGTTGTCTGAGCAACTGAAAACCATCATGGAACCGTTATTCCAGAAGCATATGGACGATATCATTTCTGGCGCATTTTCCAGTGGGATGATGGCGGACTGGGCAAATGATGATGTTAAATTGCTGACCTGGCGTGAAGAAACCGGTAAAACCGCTTTTGAAAATGCGGCACAGTACGAAGGTAAAATTGCCGAGCAGGAATATTTCGATCATGGCGTATTGATGATTGCAATGGCCAAGGCCGGGGTAGAACTGGCATTTGAAACTATGGTGAGTGCCGGCATTATTGAAGAATCCGCTTACTATGAATCACTGCATGAACTGCCGTTGATTGCCAACACCATTGCCCGTAAGCGTTTGTATGAAATGAACGTAGTGATTTCCGATACGGCAGAATACGGCAACTACCTGTTTGCCAACGCGGCCGTACCATTGCTGAAAGAGAAATTCATGGGCTCTCTGCAACCGGGTGATATCGGCAGATCAGTGGCTGCGACTAATGTGGATAACGCCCAGTTGCGTGATGTGAATGAAGCTATCCGCAATCATCCAATCGAAACCATCGGTAAGAAGCTGCGTGGCTATATGACTGATATGAAACGCGTCGCTGTTGCAGGTTAATTCATTACATTATTCCGAATGGCATAGCAAAAAGGGCACAACGCAGGTTGTGCCCTTTTTTTATTGAGAGTTGATTAGTGGGCTCTGAATTCTGCCTCTGCTGTATGGAATCGTTCGGTAATATCAGTCGATGGAGCCAGCCCCATCAGGCTGACCAGGAAAATAGCCACAGAGCTGAAAAGGAAGCCGGGAATGATTTCATACAGGCCCAGCCAGTCGTACTGTTTCCAGAGGATCACCGTAGCCGCGCCGATCAACATGCCGGCCAGCGCGCCATTGCGGGTCATCCGCGGCCAAATCAGAGAAATCAGAATGACAGGTCCAAATGCCGCACCGAAGCCAGCCCAGGCATAGCTCACCAGTCCCAACACCCTATTATCCGGGTTGGTTGCCAGCATAATGGCGACCACCGCAACCAGTAGCACCATCGAACGGCCTACCCATACCAACTCTTTCTGGCTGGCGTTTTTACGCAGGAATGGTTTGTATAAATCTTCCGTAATTGCGCTGGAACATACCAGTAATTGGCAGCTCAGCGTGCTCATCACTGCTGCCAGAATGGCCGCCAGAAGGATGCCTGCTATCCATGGGTTAAACAATAACATAGCCAGATCGATAAATACCCGTTCACTGTTTTGAGAAACGTTACCTGCTTGTCCGGGGTTCTCAGCGAAATAGGCAATACCGAAGAAGCCGACAGTGACCGCACCCACCAGACACAGGATCATCCAGGTCATGCTGATACGGCGGGCTTGATGGATGGTATGGTGTGAGTCAGCGGCCATAAAACGGGCCAGAATGTGGGGTTGACCGAAGTAGCCCAAGCCCCAACCCATCAGCGAGATGATGGCTACGGTGTTTAATCCTTTGAACATATCTATATTGGATATGCTTTTGGCTTCGATCATCGCCAGTGATGTATCAATACCGCCAACGGACAGAATGACCATCACAGGCGTCAGAATTAGCGCAAAAATCATCAGGCTGGCTTGAATCGTGTCTGTCCAGCTCACTGCCAGATAACCACCAATGAAAGTGTAGGCAATCGTCGCTATCGCACCTAGCCATAGCGCGGTACCGTAACTCATGCCAAAAGTGCTTTCAAACAGGCGGGCGCCCGCCACAATACCAGAGGCGCAGTAAACGGTGAAAAAAATCAGAATTACCAGTGCTGAAATCACTCGCAGTAGTTTGCTTTTGTCTTCAAAACGATGGGTAAAGTAGTCGGGCAATGTCAGCGAGTTATGGTTAATCTCGGTATGTACGCGTAAGCGTCCGGCAACCCACTTCCAGTTCAGGTAGGCACCGATGGTCAGGCCGATGGCGATCCAGCTTTCTGATATACCGGAAAGAAAAACGGCTCCCGGTAACCCCATCAACAGCCAGCCACTCATGTCGGAAGCGCCGGCAGACAGCGCTGTCACCAGACTCCCCATACGACGGCCACCCAAAATATAGTCACCGAAGTTGTTGGTTGCCCGGTATGCGATGAATCCAATCAGAACCATCCCGAAGATATACACCAGAAAGGTCACCAGCATCGGTGTGCTTATCGTCATTTATCTCTCCATTGTCATTATTATTTACTCGCACGCCCTATGCGCTTGCGATTGGCTATTCCGTTACTCTGTCCGGAACGGGGACAGATTCGGAAGGGGATTGGTTGCAATAAGTTGTACCTCCTGTCGGGGCTGAACGATTTTTATCCTAATTGAGATGCATTGACGTTAACAATACATTTAACATATGGATTACATAAAGTTCACGCGGTGTCACATTTATCTGTCAGGTTGCACCATAAAATTACAGGCAGCATGCCAGGATTATGAAAAAAATCCGACAATCTACGGTGTTACAGCTAATCCCATCATCGGTTGTGTATATCAGTGTCAGCAAAAACCAGCCAGATTAACAGGTTGATAAAATGAGCAAGATTGTTTTATTAACAAGGTTGCACAAAGTTGCAACATGTATAATAGTGACAATCTTTCCGGCATCTATTTCTTCACCACAGGAGTGGATATGGGTTCTACCACGATGGGCGTAAAACTCGATGAGTCAACGCGTGATCGACTTAAAGCGGCGGCACAGCGTATTGATCGCACGCCGCACTGGCTTATTAAGCAGGCCATTTTTACCTATCTCGAACGCCTCGAAAGCGGCGCTGACATGCCCGAAATCCCGTTACTAGCCCTGTCCAGTCATGCTGAAACGCAAGAGATTATGCCGAAATCTCAGGAAGAAGAAACCCATCCGCCATTTTTGGATTTTGCCGAGCAGGTCTTACCTCAATCGGTAGCTCGCGCTGCTATTACTTCCGTGTACCGTCGCCCTGAAGGTGAAATGGTGTCGATGCTACTGGAACAGGCGAGATTAACTGCTGATCTCGCGCAATCTACGTATCAAATGGCATATCGGATTGCCGAAAAATTACGGACACAAAAACGTACGAATGGGCGTTCCGGTATGATCCAGAGCCTGTTACAGGAATTCTCCCTCTCTTCGCAAGAAGGTGTGGCGTTGATGTGTTTGGCGGAAGCGCTGCTGCGAATTCCCGATAAGCCGACCCGTGACGCACTGATCCGCGACAAAATCAGTACCGGTAACTGGCAATCTCATGTAGGGCACAGTTCGTCACTGTTCGTGAATGCAGCTACCTGGGGATTACTGTTCACCGGCAAGCTGGTGGCAACACATAATGAAACCAGATTATCCGGCTCTCTGAATCGGATTATCAGTAAAAGCGGTGAACCACTGGTTCGCAAAGGCGTTGATATGGCCATGCGACTGATGGGTGAGCAGTTCGTGACGGGTGAAACCATCGCCGAAGCGTTGGCTAACGCCAGAAAACTGGAAGAGCAAGGTTTCCGCTATTCTTACGATATGCTCGGTGAAGCCGCTCTGACGGCGGAAGACGCTGAGGCGTATCTGTTGTCCTATCAGCAGGCGATTCATGCGATTGGTAAAGCTTCCAATGGGCGCGGGATTTATGAAGGGCCCGGCATTTCCATCAAACTGTCTGCTCTGCATCCTCGTTATTGCCGGGCGCAGCATGAACGAGTGATGGAGGAGTTGTATCCTCGACTGCTATCGTTAACATTGCTGGCTCGTCAGTACGACATCGGCATTAATATTGACGCGGAAGAGGCAGACCGGCTGGAAATATCCCTCGATTTGCTGGAGCGCCTCTGTTTTGAACCTCAGCTCGCCGGTTGGAATGGCATCGGTTTTGTGATTCAGGCTTATCAGAAACGTTGTCCGTTGGTGATTGATGCGCTGGTGGATCTGGCGCAACGCAGCCGCCGCCGTCTGATGGTTCGTCTGGTCAAAGGCGCCTACTGGGACAGTGAAATCAAACTCGCCCAGATGGACGGTCTGGAAGGCTATCCGGTCTATACCCGTAAGGTGTATACCGATGTTTCCTATCTGGCTTGCGCCCGTAAACTGCTTGCTGTACCGAATCTGATTTATCCACAGTTCGCGACGCATAATGCGCACACATTGAGTGCCATTTATCATCTGGCGGGTAATAACTACTATCCAGGGCAGTATGAGTTCCAGTGTCTGCATGGCATGGGGGAACCGCTGTATGAGCAGGTGGTAGGTAAGGTCGCCGATGGCAAACTGAATCGACCATGCAGGATTTACGCGCCAGTAGGGACGCATGAAACCTTGCTGGCGTATCTGGTGCGACGTCTGTTGGAGAATGGCGCTAATACCTCATTTGTGAACCGTATCGCGGACAATACACTGCCGTTGGAACGATTGGTCGCCGATCCGGTCAGCGAGGTCGACGCGTTGGCGGTGAAGGAGGGCTGCGTCGGCGTTCCACATCCGCGTATTCCGTTGCCCCGCTCGCTTTATGGTGATCAACGTATCAACTCTAGTGGACTGGACCTTTCCAATGAGCATCGTCTTGCATCGTTGTCCAGTGCCTTACTGACCAGCGCTACTCAGTTATGGCATGCCGATCCTGTGATTGACGGTGAAATCGAAACCGGAGAGGCGCAGGCGGTATTGAATCCGGCGGAACCGCGAGACATTGTGGGCTATGTGCGGGAAGCGCAGAGTGTGGAAATTGAACAAGCGCTGAGCGCTGCCGTTAATGCCGGGGCTATCTGGTTTGCCACCCCGTCCGTTGAGCGGGCCGCGATTCTGGCGCGTGCCGCTGATATTATGGAGAGTCAGCTCCAGCATTTGTTGGGATTACTGGTACGTGAAGCTGGTAAAACCTTTGCCAATGCGATTGCCGAAGTGCGTGAAGCGGTGGATTTCCTGCGTTATTACGCCGGGCAGGTAAAAACTGACTTTGCCAATGATACACACCGTCCATTGGGACCGGTAGTGTGTATCAGCCCGTGGAACTTCCCCCTGGCAATCTTTACCGGACAGGTGTCTGCCGCGCTGGCGGCAGGTAACAGTGTGCTGGCAAAACCGGCGGAGCAAACACCGCTGATTGCGGCACAAGCAGTACGAATACTGCTGGAGGCGGGTATCCCGACTGGCGTCCTGCAACTGCTTCCGGGGGCGGGAGAGACGGTTGGTGCGGCGTTGGTCAACGACAGCCGGGTACGTGGTGTGATGTTTACCGGTTCAACCGAAGTGGCGGCAATCTTACAGCGCAGCCTTGCTGGTCGTCTTGACCCACAGGGAAGGCCAACACCATTGATTGCTGAAACCGGCGGACTGAACGCGATGATTGTTGACTCTTCCGCGTTGACGGAGCAGGTAGTCACCGATGTTATCGCCTCTGCGTTTGATAGTGCCGGGCAGCGTTGTTCCGCGCTCAGGATCTTGTGTGTGCAGGAGGATGTGGCGGAACACACATTACAGATGCTGCGTGGCGCAATGGCGCAATGCCGGATGGGTAACACGGAACGCCTGTCGACTGACATTGGGCCGTTGATTGACGCGGACGCGAAACAGGGTATTGAGCGCCATATTCAGGCGATGCGCGCCAAGGGGCGTAAAGTCTTTCAGGCGGCATACTCCCACTCCCAGGATGAACATGAATGGGCCCGAGGACATTTTATCCCACCGACGCTGATTGAACTGGACAGTTTTGATGAGCTGAAAAAAGAAGTGTTTGGTCCGGTTTTGCATGTTGTACGTTATCAACGCCAGGATCTGGACCAGCTTATCAACCAGATAAATGCGGCCGGTTACGGCCTGACGTTGGGGTTGCATACCCGTATTGATGAAACTATTGCTCGGGTAACGGCCACAGCAAAAGTCGGTAATCTCTACGTTAACCGCAATATGGTGGGCGCGGTGGTTGGTGTACAACCGTTTGGTGGCGAGGGACTTTCCGGTACGGGACCAAAGGCCGGGGGGCCGTTGTATCTATACCGGCTGCTGTCACAACGCCCTGATGACGCGGTGATGCAAGGACTGATGCGACAGGATAGCGAACAACCGATTGACGCCACTCATCGAGACGCCTTATTAACAGCACATCAGGCGCTGGAAGCCTGGGCGATAGCGGAAAATTATCGTCATTTGGCGCAGTGTTGTCAGCGTTATGCCGAATTGGGATTGGGCGGAACCGTGCGGTTGTTGTCCGGGCCGACGGGCGAACGTAATACTTATGCGTTACAGCCCCGTGAGCGGGTGCTGTGTCTGGCAGATAATGATGACGATGTACTGTTGCAACTGGCCGCCGTACTGGCGGTAGGAAGTCAGGTTCTGTGGCCCGACACACCATCATTGCGCGAACTGTATCGCCGTTTACCCGTGGTAGTGCAGGAACGTATTCAACAGAGTGTTGACTGGCAGGCTGGAGATATTGCCTTCGACGCCGTGATCTATCACGGCGATGCGGATCAACTGCGGGTATTGAGCGAGCAGATTGCTCAGCGGGAAGGGGCAATTGTTTCGGTGCAGGGGCTGGCCCAGGGTGAAACCAACATTCTGCTGGAACGGCTTGTGTATGAACGTGCCTTGAGTGTGAATACAGCGGCAGCGGGTGGGAATGCCAGCCTGATGACAATTGGATAACACGGGTTTATCGGCTGTCTTCCCGGTAACAGGGGCGACAGCCGGTTATTTCCCTTTAATTCCGATACAACACTTTGATGATGTGATAGCCGAACTGGGTTTTCACCGGGCCGAATGGCTTGAGTAGTTCACCGGAAAATACGGCTTTATCAAATGCCGGAACCATGTCGCCTTGGCGGAACTCGCCCAGATCTCCGCCGCTACGTTTGGATGGGCAAGTTGAGAATTTCTGTGCCATCTGCTGAAAATCTGCTCCTTTTTCCAACTGATCCAGAATGTCGTTTGCCTGTTGTTCCGTATCGACCAGAATATGCAACGCTGCTGCTGTATTTGCCATGTTGAGTACCTTTTGATAGAAAAACTGGCGCGCAATGTAACATTGCACGGTCATAAAATGGAAATGCAGAGCGCATTCCAACACCAGAATCAGCCGAACAAGACTGCCCTGACTTTTGCTACAATCGCCTTTCGTTTGATCAGTGAGCAAGATGAACCATGCGTTTAAACCCCAGCCAACAACATGCTGTTGAATTCGTTACCGGCCCTTGTTTGGTGCTGGCCGGGGCGGGTTCTGGCAAAACGCGCGTTATTACTCAAAAGATAGCGCATTTGATACGGGTGTGCGGCTATCAAGCGCGACATATCGCTGCTGTGACCTTTACCAACAAAGCGGCTCGGGAAATGAAAGCGCGTGTCGCGCAGACATTGGGACGTAAAGAAGCCCGTGGTCTGATGATCTCCACATTCCATACCCTGGGGCTGGAAATCATCAAACGGGAATATACTGCGCTGGAAATGAAGTCCAATTTTTCGTTATTTGACGATCAGGACCAGATGGCGTTGCTGAAAGAGCTGACGGAAACCTGGCTGGAGAATGATAAGACGCTGTTACAGCAGTTGATTTCCACCATTTCCAACTGGAAAAACGATCTTGTTGACCCTGCTCTGGCGATGGCGCGGGCCAGTTCTGAGCGGGATAAGCTATTTGCCCATTGCTACCGGTTGTATACCGAGCATCTGCGTGCTTGTAACGTCCTGGATTTTGACGACTTGATCCTGTTACCTACCTTGTTGTTCAAGCGTAATGAAGACGTCCGTGAGCGTTGGCAGAACCGCCTGCGTTACCTGCTGGTGGATGAATATCAGGACACCAATACCAGCCAGTATGAGTTGGTGAAATTGCTGGTGGGAAGCCGGGCGCGGTTTACCGTGGTGGGGGATGATGACCAGTCGATTTACTCATGGCGCGGGGCGCGGCCACAGAATCTGGTGTTGTTACAGACGGATTTTCCGCAATTACAGGTTATCAAGCTGGAGCAGAATTACCGTTCATCCGGTCGTATTCTGAAAGCGGCAAATATTCTTATCGCCAATAATCCTCATGTGTTTGATAAACGACTGTATTCCGAGCTGGGCTACGGCAGCGAACTGAAAATCATCACGGCCAATAACGAGGATCATGAAGCAGAGCGGGTCGTTGGGGAGTTGATTGCCCATCATTTTATCAACAAAACCCAGTACGGCGATTATGCGGTTTTGTATCGCGGCAACCATCAGTCACGTCTGTTCGAGAAGATGCTGATGCAAAACCGCATTCCTTACAAGATTTCTGGTGGAACGTCCTTTTTCTCTCGTCCGGAAATCAAGGATCTGCTGGCCTATCTGCGAGTATTGACCAATCCGGATGATGACAGCGCCTTTTTACGCATTGTAAATACGCCGAAGCGGGAAATAGGGCCGGCGACGCTGCAAAAGTTGGGCGAGTGGGCGAATCAGCGTAATCGCAGTCTGTTCAGCGCCAGCTTTGATTTCGGGCTGAGCCAAGTGTTGACCGGTCGTGGTTTGGAATCGTTACAGCGTTTTACTCAGTGGATGGCGGAGATCGCCCGTTTGGCAGAACAAGAGCCTGTAATGGCAGTGCGTGACCTGATTCATGGCCTGGGTTACGAGAGTTGGTTGCATGAAACCTCTCCCAGCCCGAAAGCCGCTGAAATGCGCATGAAAAACGTTAACCAATTATTTAGCTGGATGACGGAAATGCTGAAAGGCGACGATCTGGATGAGCCGATGACGTTAACTCAGGTTGTTACCCGTTTTACGTTACGGGATATGATGGAACGCGCTGAAAATGAGGAAGATCTGGATCAGGTTCAGTTGATGACATTGCACGCGTCAAAAGGATTGGAGTTCCCTTATGTGTTTTTGGTCGGTATGGAAGAAGGATTGTTACCGCATCAGACCAGTATCGATGAAGACAATGTGGATGAGGAGCGGCGCCTCGCTTATGTCGGTATCACCCGTGCTCAACGGGAACTGACATTTACCTTGTGTCGGGAGCGTCGGCAGTACGGCGAGCTGGTTCGTCCGGATCCAAGTCGTTTCCTACTAGAACTTCCACAGGATGATGTTATCTGGGAAACGGAACGCAAAGTGGTAAGCCCGCAGGAGAGGATGCAGAAAGGGCAGAATCATCTGGAAAATTTGCGAGCACAGTTGGCGAAAGCCAGGGAAAAAAGCTGATCCTGACGGGCATGTGCATCCATAAATATCTCTCCTGGACGTGAAACCGGGCAGCACTAACTGCCACCCGGGTTTTTTCTTGCGACGAAGCACTATCAGTGTGTAACGATTTTGCCGTCTACGCTGACATTTTTTACCGTTCCGAACTTCCACGGTGTGCTGCCGCTCAACAGGTTGGTGAAGACCAGATGATTGAAGTGGCTATCTTTAAGATCACTAATGGACGTCGGCATCACTTTGTCCAGTTTCATATCACTGAAATTCAACTGGCTGTGCCAAACGCCGTGTTTACTGTCACCGGCAATTTCAATGGCTGGCTTGTTACCGGTGGAGTTCTGAACAGTCACGTTTTTCACCGTAAAATTGTAAAAATGTGCCGGCGTGGCCGCTGGTTCATAGTCAATGGAGCCATTTGTGTCACTGTAATTCAGTGTCACTATCACAGCCTGTTTGGAGAGGTTTTTCATGGCGTTATTGCGGAATGTCACGTTACGGGCACCGCCGCCGATGGCTGTGGCGCTTTTCGCACGCAAACCAATATCTGTCATGTTCATGATATTGTTTTCCGCCAGAATATCTTCAATCCAGGCGCCAGTATGGCTCCCCATCACCACCGCGCCATGCCCATGACGGAAGTAGTTGTTGAATATCCAGGCATGTTGGGTTGGTTCTTGATGTTGCGCTTTTGCTCCCATACCCGCCGCGAAGTTAATGCTGTCATCCCCGGTATCAAACACACTGTTAAACACCATCATGTTCTGACTATTGCCAAATTCGATACCGTCGCCGTTGTTAATGTTGTATGTCTGGTGTGTGACGCCATTAACCACTACGTTACGATTTTCCATGAACATGATGCCGTGGAACGCCGGGTTGCGGATGGTAATACCTGACAAATAGACGTTTTCTACGCCTCTCAGGGTTATCAGGCTGGAACGATACTGGCTATACGCGATTTTGGCGCTGATACCGCTTCCTATCGCTCTCTTCACTTGATTCATGGCCAGAATACCATCCTGTTCGACGGTGATGTTGTTGCCTTTCATATACTGCGGCAACATATTCCCTGCTTCATCTTTGATTTCCCCGGTGGTAGCGAATTTCCAGCCATTTCCGTCGATTACGCCCTGACCGACAATTCTGATGTTTTTGAAGGTGCCGGGTTTGGCGCTGTTCTTGTCAATTGCGTTGATCAGTGATGCCGGACGTTTCTGAGATGAATAACTGTAAAGCTGGTAGGCGTCAGGGTAGTCGGATGGGTTATCCGAGCCTAACAGTGTGGCTCCGGCCATCAGATTCAGCGTCATGTCGCTTTTCAGCCATAGTGCGCCAGTTTTAAATACCCCAGCGGGAACATCAAGCCGGCAGCCAGGCGGACAGGCATTAATGGCTTTCTGGATAGCCGTAGTATTAATGGTTTCCCCGTCTGCTTTGGCACCATATTGGGTGATATTAACTATCGGCGGCACAGTGGTCGTCTTGGCAATGACTACGTTACTATCGCTTGATGTAGAGCCATTATTATAGACAGCTCGAACGGTAAACCGGTATTGGGTGTCAGCCTTCAGACCCTCAATCTTTGCGTTTTGTATTACAATTTTATGATGAAAATTGGTTTTATCGTTGGCGTAAAATGCATTGATATAGGGTTTGGAAGGCGAGTGTTCATCGCTATTCTGGCTGGCCAGCCCAATCAATCGGCCATTCTGGTAAATCTGGTAGTCGACAATCGCCGATGTATCTTCGGGGGTATCCCAAACCAGTACGATACTGTGGTCGTCATAAGCTAGCGTGGGTACCTTCAGTTGCTGTGGCGCTTGCGGGGAGGGAACGGCCGCGAATGATGTTGTAGCCATGATGGTTGCCGCTAGCAGAAGCGACATGACGGATATTCTGCAAGTTCCAGGAAGGGAGAAAAGATGCTTGTTCATTCTCGTTCGTTCCTTATCATTAATCAGCTAAAGTGGTTTTTTTCATCCGGTTATTTTTATATATCCAATAGATCTTAAATTACGGAAAGATGGCAAGCAGAAACATCTTGATGAGTTGACTCAGGTAAGTGATTCGGGTGAGTCAGTATGGCCAACGCATCTGCAACTTGAAATATGATAGGTGTGAAACATAATTTTACTTTAATAAGAATGACGTTTTGTAAAATACATCTAGTGCTTTTGCTCTTACTCGGTGCGGGATCACAAATCGGTGTGTATAAATCAAAAAAACGGTAATGATTCTTGAGAATGTTGACAAACCAGGATCATGATAATGAGCGACGATGCGGTGTGACCGCACCAGAAATAGTGCGGTGTGGGCTTATGGGGAGATCTTTATCGGTTCGAATATTATCACCGAGTGTTATCAGCAGAGATAGCATATCGCTATCTGTGGTTATCTCAGGCGGGATTTTCTTCCACGATCAACGTCCAGTGGACATAGCTTTGCCATAACCGTTCCTGCTCCAATGTTTCTGCCCGCAACGGGTGTTGGGATAGCCATCCCGCCGGTAGAGTAACCCGCAGTGTCTCTCCTTCCACTCGCAGACTGACGTTCGGTAATGTATCGTCACGGCGTCGACTGGCGAAAATAATTGCCAATCGTAACAGACGGCAAAGCCGTTGTGCCTGTAACACTGGCAATGCATTCTGTTGGGTTAACGGTATGGGATCCAGTGGGTTACTTTGATTATTCAGTAAAGTGGCCAGTAACTTCTTTTGGGCCGGGGTGAAGCCGGGCAAATCACTATGGCTAACCAGATAAGCGGCGTGTTGTGGAGCCTGGCGAAAGTCGATACTAAGTCCAATTTCATGTACCAGGCAGGCGCTTTGCAGTAACTCCCGACATCGATTATCCAGCTGCCAGTCAAGCGCCACCTGTTGTGCGAAACTATCTGCCAGCAGACTGACGCGCTTAGCCTGTTCGGCATCCAGCAAATAACGGCGTTGCAGATTATGCAAGGTCCGGTGGCGAATGTCCTGATCGACGGGGAAATGCAGCATACCGTAGACTAGTCCTTCGCGCAGTGCACCTCCGGCCAGCGTCATGGTACTGATTTCTAGTTCCTGAAAAATGGCCAACAAGATGGAAAGACCGCTGGGGAAAACCAAGGCACGTTCCAGCGTCAGCCCTTCAATTTCCAGTTCTTCAAGTTTGTTGCATTGAATAGCGCGCTGTTTCAACTGTTGGAGCTTGTCCAGGGTAATGTACTCATCCATACCCTGGGCCACCATGATTTCCTGTAGCGCCTGAACCGTGCCTGAAGCGCCGACACAGATTTGCCAGCCTTGTTGTCGTAAGGCATCTTTTATCGGATGCAGCATCACTCTTGCTGCCTGTTCGGCATGTGCAAAATTATCTGAACCGAGATTACGATCGCCGAAGTAGCGTTCAAGCCAGGTAACGCAACCCATCGGCAAACTGAATAGCTGAGTGGTGCGAGAACCCGTGCCGGTCGCCAGTTCGGTACTACCACCGCCGATATCAACAACCAGCCGCTGTTCCGGTCCGCCAGTCGTGTGGGCAACACCTTGATAAATCAGCCTGGCTTCTTCTTCACCACTGATAACCTGAATAGGTAGTCCCAGGATATGTCGGGCCTGCTGCAAAAACTCGTCAGCGTTGACGGCAAGCCTTAAGGTCGCTGTAGCCACTACCCGCACCTGTTCGGGCGGAATATCCTGCAGGCGTTCTGAGAACAGTTTCAAACATGCCCAGCCACGTTGCATTGCTTCCAGTGAGAGGCAGTTTTGTGCGTCCAGTCCTGTTGCCAGCCTAACTTTACGTTTAATGCGAGACATTGTCTGCACACTGCCAGCGACTTCACGCACCACCAACATGTGAAAGCTGTTGGAACCTAAATCAATAGCCGCATAAAGCGAAGAAGAACTTGGCATCGGCGAATCAGCTCGCTCGTTTACGGTTGTTACGTGGTGCTCCGGCTCCGCTACGACGCGGTGAATTGTGCCGACGAGGGCCGCTATTGGAACGCGGACGAGTCAGCCGCTTCGGTGCGGGTAAGTCGGTCAATAATGCATCGCTGTCATACTTGCTGACAGGAATATGGTGTCCAATATAGCTTTCAATAGCAGTAAGATTCAGTGCGTATTCTTCGCAAGCCAGGCTTATTGAGTAACCACTGGCACCAGCGCGACCTGTACGACCAATGCGGTGGACATAGTCTTCACAGTCATCCGGCAGATCATAGTTGAATACGTGGGTAACGGCGGGGATATGCAGGCCACGGGCAGCAACATCGGTGGCGACCAGAATATCCAAATTGCCATGGGTGAAATCATCCAAGATACGCAGTCGTTTTTTCTGTGCCACATCCCCGGTTAGCAACCCGACACGATGCCCGTCGGCAGCGAGGTGACCCCAGATGTCTTCACAACGGTGTTTGGTATTGGAAAAAATAATACAGCGATCAGGCCACTCTTCCTCAATCAGTGTCTGTAACAACCGCATTTTTTCTTCGTTAGAAGGATAAAATAGCTCTTCTGTAATGCGATAACCGGTTTTTTGCTCCGGTTCGATTTCTATGTATTCCGCATTGTTCATCTGCTCGAACGCTAATTCGCGCACGCGATAGGATAGCGTGGCGGAGAACAGCATGTTTAAACGCTGATTTACCGGTGGCATCCGGCGGAACAGCCAGCGGATATCTTTGATGAAACCCAGATCGTACATACGATCGGCCTCATCCAGTACGATAACCTGAATCGCGCCCAGACTGATATGGTTCTGCTTGGCATAATCGATCAGGCGGCCCGTAGTGCCGACCAGGATATCTACCCCGCTTTCTAGCACTTTCAGTTGTTTGTCATAACCATCGCCACCATAGGCCAGGCCTAATTTCAATCCGGTAATGCGCGCAAGTGCTTCCGCATCGGAATGGATTTGTACTGCCAGTTCACGTGTGGGGGCCATAATCAAGGCCCGTGGTTGGTTGGTCTGACGTTCAGCTGAGGCGGGGTGAGAAAGCAGATAATGGAAAGTAGACGCTAAAAAAGCCAGCGTCTTGCCCGTACCGGTTTGCGCTTGTCCCGCTACATCACGCCCTGACAAGGTCAATGGCAGAGCCAAAGCCTGGATGGGTGTGCAGTTATGAAACCCTTTACTTTCAAGTGCTTCGATAACTTTCGGGTGCAGTGCGAAGTCGGAAAACTTCTGTTCAGTTAAGTATGTTTTGCTCATAGTGTGGTAGAATATCAGTTAACTATTGCTTTACGAAAGCGTATCCAGTGAAATAAAGTCAACCTCATGGTTGGTTAATGCTACACCAACTAGGTAGACATAATCCTGCGGAGTAAAACATGAGTGATAAAATTGTTCACCTGACTGATGGTAGTTTCGATACGGAAGTATTGCAGGCTGAGGGCGTAACACTGGTTGATTTCTGGGCTGAGTGGTGTGGTCCGTGTAAAATGATTGCCCCTATACTGGATGAAATTGCTGAAGAGTACGTGGGTAAATTAACGGTCACTAAACTGAACATTGATGAAAATCCAGCTACTGCGCCGAAATATGGCATTCGTGGTATTCCCACCTTACTGTTGTTCAAGAACGGTGAAGTGGCAGCAACAAAAGTAGGGGCTTTGTCTAAGGGCCAGTTAAAAGAGTTCCTGAACGCTAATTTGTAATTTGTTATATCTGCAATACCCTGGGCGACAGTGGACAGTAAGAATTTCTCATATTGACCGCTGGACGCCCACGGGGAAGCGTGCTAGATTCGTCAATACTGCATATCGTACTTACCTATGTTTGAGCCTCTAGGCTTAAACCTGAGAGTTAAAATCTAAAGCATTATTCTGTGTCAAAATCGGAAAGTCATTGATTAACGAATGTCTGTTTATCTGATTTGGGCAATCTAACAGTTTTAAATTAATTGGTTTTAAGGTGTCTTCGATCTCTTGCCGTGTGTATGTGCAAAGTCCGCGTGACTTCAGCTCGAAAAGATGCTGGCATTCGGCGATTGAAGGCTGTTTATAGAGGCACGGATGATCCTGCCATACCATTCACATTAATAGTTCGAGATTTACCCCGAGTTAAAGAACCCACCATTATGAATCTTACCGAATTAAAGAACACGCCAGTTTCTGAGTTAATTACACTTGGCGAAAATATGGGGCTGGAAAATCTGGCTCGTATGCGTAAACAGGATATTATTTTCGCCATACTTAAGCAGCATGCCAAAAGTGGCGAAGATATTTTTGGCGACGGTGTGCTGGAAATATTGCAGGATGGTTTTGGTTTCCTCCGCTCTGCTGACAGCTCCTACCTCGCCGGTCCTGATGATATCTATGTTTCTCCCAGTCAAATCCGCCGGTTTAACCTTCGTACCGGTGATACTATCTCTGGTAAAATTCGCCCGCCGAAAGAGGGAGAACGTTATTTTGCCTTGTTGAAAGTTAACGAAGTTAACTATGACAAACCTGAAAATGCGCGCAGTAAGATTCTGTTTGAGAACCTGACTCCGCTGCATGCTAATTCGCGCCTGCGTATGGAACGTGGTAACGGTTCTACTGAAGATTTGACTGCCCGTGTGCTGGATCTGGCTGCGCCGATTGGCCGTGGTCAGCGTGGACTGATTGTGGCTCCGCCGAAAGCCGGGAAGACCATGTTGTTGCAGAATATTGCGCAGAATATTGCGTATAACCATCCTGATTGCGTGCTGATGGTGTTGCTGATTGACGAACGTCCGGAAGAAGTCACAGAGATGCAGCGTTTGGTTAAAGGAGAGGTGATAGCTTCTACCTTTGATGAACCGGCTTCCCGCCATGTGCAAGTTGCTGAGATGGTGATCGAGAAAGCCAAGCGTCTTGTTGAGCACAAAAAAGATGTCATTATTCTGCTGGACTCCATTACTCGTCTGGCGCGCGCCTATAACACCGTCGTACCATCGTCGGGTAAAGTATTAACCGGCGGTGTGGATGCTAACGCTTTACATCGCCCTAAACGTTTCTTTGGCGCTGCACGTAACGTTGAAGAAGGTGGCAGTCTGACGATTATTGCCACGGCGTTAATCGACACCGGCTCCAAAATGGATGAAGTGATCTACGAAGAGTTTAAAGGTACTGGCAACATGGAACTGCATCTCTCTCGTAAGATCGCAGAAAAACGTGTGTTCCCCGCGATTGACTACAACCGTTCCGGTACACGTAAGGAAGAGTTGTTAACCACATCTGAAGAGCTACAGAAAATGTGGATTCTGCGCAAAATCATTCATCCTATGGGTGAAACTGATGCGATGGAGTTCCTGATTAATAAGCTGGCAATGACGAAAACCAATGATGAGTTCTTCGACATGATGAAACGTTCGTAAAAATGCTTTGGTATGAGAAAACGCCACGCGGGTCGTGGCGTTTTTTATTTCTATTCACCTATAATGGTAGAGAATAGATAAATTTTATAAACTACGTATCTTTATACTACGAGCGCCTACCCGGATGAGTAATGGTGGCAATCCATTGTTGACCCAGTATTATTCATCGAGATGGTAACAAGTTAGGCATAACAAGGCATACAATAGAACAGCCGTAGTCTCATTAACTGCTGTGAACGGTGAATTTACTCATTATGAGTACCGAATTAGTATTTATCTTTTTGTTTTCTTTTGCCTTTCTGTTTTTTTCTCGCAAGGTGGCAAAAAAAATAGGGCTGGTTGATCGTCCGGATTTTCGTAAACGCCATCAGGGGCTGATCCCATTAGTAGGCGGAATCTCAGTTTATGCGGGTATCTGTTTTACATCGGTAATCACTAATTATCACATCCCGAATTTCCAGTTGTACCTGATTTGTTCAGGTGCGTTGGTGTTTGTTGGTGCACTGGATGATCGCTTTGATATCAGTGCCTGGATTCGTGCCGCTATGCAAGCTGTTGTCGCCATGTTGATGATGGTGCATGCCAATCTATACTTACAGCACTTTGGGCGTATCCTGGGGTCTTGGGATCTTGGCGCCGGGCCATTCGGTCATGTACTGACACTACTTGCAGTTTGGGCCGCGATCAATGCGTTTAATATGGTTGACGGTATTGATGGGTTGCTTGGCGGCCTTTCTTGTGTGTCATTTGGCGCCTTGGGGTTCTTGCTGTACGAAAGTGGCAATACCAGCCTGGCATTGTGGTGTTTTGCCATGATTGCAGCCACCCTTCCTTATATCTTGTTGAACCTTGGTGTACTCGGGAAACGGTATAAAGTTTTTATGGGTGATGCGGGAAGTACCATGATTGGGTTCACTGCAATATGGCTATTGTTGCAGAGTACTCAGGGACCCAATCATGTTATACATCCGGTAACTGCGTTGTGGATTATCGCCATACCGCTGATGGATATGGTTGCCACCATGTACCGTCGGTTACGTAAAGGAATGAGTCCATTTTCACCGGATCGGCAGCATATCCATCATTTGATCATGCGGGCAGGATTTACTTCACGCCAGGCGTTTGTACTGATTACATTGGCGGCGCTAGTGCTAGCCGCCGTGGGTATTTTGGGTGAATATCTGTTGTTCATTCCCGAATGGTTCATGCTGGTATTATTTTTGCTCGCATTCTTCTTGTATGGTTACTGTCTCAAACGAGCCTGGCGTGTTGCACGGTTGATTAAACGTGTAAAACGGCGTATGCGTCGGCCAAGTAGTCAGTCATATTAACCAGATCAGTTTGGGGAAGTAATGAGAACGAATAATATTTCTGTCTCGGATGAGCAGTTAGAGAATGCGCTGGATCTTCGTAGCGTATTTTGTGCGCTTTGGTGTGGAAAAGTATGGGTGCTGGGTATCACTGCGCTGTTTGTGCTCTTTGCCCTGATTTATTCTTATCTTGCCCCACAGAAATGGGGTGCTATAGCAGTAACCGATAAACCGACAGTGGATATGCTGAACGGATTCTACTCCCAACAGCAGTTGCTGCGTAATCTTGACACTAAGGCATTTCCGGTCTCTGGACCTGAGTCACCATCTGTCGCTGCGGATGTTTACGCTGAATTTATCATGCAACTGGCTGCTTACGATACCCAGCGTGATTTTTGGTTACAGTCTGAATACTACCTATCGCGCAAGGAAGGTAATAGGAAAGCGGATGCTATTTTGCTGGATAAGTTGATAAATAATATTCAGTTTACTTCGCATAACGATGTCAAAAAGACTAATGATAGTGTGAAGTTGACGGCAGAGACGGCCACCGATGCGGACATGTTATTACGCCAGTACATCAACTTTTCAAATCAACGGGCTATCACTCACCTCAATGATGAACTGAAGGGGCTTTGGGTTGCCAAAACAACCTTTATTCGTTCACAAATCAAGCAGCAGGAAGCTGTCTCCCAAGCCATTTATAACCGTGAATTGCACAATGTTGAACAAGGATTGACGATTGCCAGACAGCAAGGAATCAACCATAACCAAACCAGTAAGCTTCCTGATGCGTTGCCCGTATCGGAAATGTTTTTATTGGGAACACCAGTGCTGATGGCTCGATTGGCTTCACTGAAAGCCAACGGCCCACAATACGACATAGATTATGATCAAAACCGGGCGATATTGACCATCCTTGATGCTGGCCCGACATTGAATAAAAACATTCAGACTTACCGATATCTGCGTACACCCGAAGAGCCTGTTAAGCGAGATAGTCCCCGCCGCCTTTTTTTGCTGGCAATGTGGGGCGCTATCGGTCTGTTAATCGGGGCAGGTGTTGCATTGGTACGCCATCCCCGTTAACCGGTAATATCCAGGCACATCATTCCTGATGGGCAGAAGGCTACATCTAACCTGATTAAAGAGAGTCATTGTGAAAGTGTTGACTGTTTTTGGTACTCGTCCCGAGGCCATAAAAATGGCTCCGCTGGTTCATGCTCTAGCTCAGGATGAATTTTTTGAATCAAGAATTTGTGTGACCGCGCAGCATCGAGAGATGTTGGATCAGGTGCTGCGTCTGTTTGATATCACGCCAGATCATGACCTGAATGTCATGCAGCCGGGGCAAAACCTCAGTGATATATCCTGCCGGATTCTGGAAGGCTTACAGCCGGTCATGGAAAGCTTCAAACCTGATTTGGTACTGGTTCATGGTGATACCACCACTACGTTGATCACCAGTTTGGCGGCATTCTACCAGCGTATTCCTGTTGGACATGTAGAAGCGGGATTGCGCACGGGTAATCTTTATTCCCCCTGGCCGGAAGAAGCAAACCGTAAGCTAACCGGGCATCTGGCAATGTTCCATTTTGCACCAACACAAAGCGCTCGCCAGAATCTGTTAAAAGAGAATCTTCCTGACTCGCATATTTTCGTTACGGGAAATACGGTCATTGATTCGTTGCTCTGGGTAAAAAAACATATTATCAGCAACGCGGCGTTGTGCCGCAGTCTGGATAAACAGTATCGTTTTCTTGATGAGCACAAAAGAATGCTGCTGGTGACCGGGCATCGGCGTGAGAGTTTCGGTGATGGATTTGAGCGCATATGTAGCGCGCTGGCAGATATCGCCCGTCATCATCCTGATGTCCAGATTGTTTATCCGGTACATCTCAACCCGAATGTCAGCGAGCCGGTTAACCGAATTCTCAACGGTATTGATAATATTTTTTTGATTGGTCCGCAGGATTATTTGCCGTTTGTCTACCTGATGAACCGTGCTTATCTGATCTTGACGGACTCTGGTGGCATCCAGGAAGAAGCGCCTTCACTGGGTAAACCGGTACTGGTGATGAGGGAAACTACGGAAAGGCCGGAGGCGCTGGTTGCTGGCACGGTCAGGTTGGTTGGCACTGATGCTGCTAAAATTCTGGCTAATGTCTCGGAATTGCTTACGGATGACGACGCTTATCAGACTATGACTCATGCGCATAATCCCTATGGTGACGGACATGCCAGTCAACGCATTATCGACGTTTTAAAACAACATCAGGTAACGGTATGAGTTTCGAAATAATTTCAGTCATTGGCTTGGGGTATATCGGCCTGCCGACGGCAGCGGCTTTCGCTTCTCGCAGAAAAAAAGTTATTGGCATTGATGTCAATAAGCATGTGGTGGAAACCATCAATCGAGGTGAGATTCATGTCGTCGAGCCGGAGTTGGCGGTGCAGGTGAAAGTTATCGTGGAGAATGGTTTCCTGCGGGCGTTCAGTCAGCCGGTTCCGGCCGATGCTTTCCTGATTGCAGTGCCGACACCATTTAAACATGCCCATGAGCCGGATCTTTCAGCTGTGCAGGCTGCGGCTGAATCTATCGCGCCGGTTCTGAAACGGGGTGATTTGGTTATTCTGGAATCGACGTCCCCGGTGGGAACAACCGAATGGCTGGCTGAACATCTGGCGACGATACGGCCTGATTTAACTTTTCCTCAGCAGGTCGGCGATGCGGCGGATATTAATATCGCCTATTGTCCTGAGCGGGTATTACCCGGGCAGATAATGACGGAACTGATAAATAATGACCGGGTTATTGGTGGTATGACACCACGTTGTTCTGAACGTGCCTGCGAGCTATATAACATTTTTCTGGAAGGTGATTGTGTAGTTACTCATTCCCGTACGGCAGAAATGTGCAAGTTGACAGAAAATAGTTTCCGAGACGTTAACATCGCCTTCGCCAATGAATTATCGCTGATTTGCGCGGAGCAGAATATTAACGTATGGGAACTTATCCGATTGGCAAACCGTCATCCCCGGGTCAATATTCTTCAGCCGGGACCTGGCGTCGGTGGCCATTGTATCGCGGTGGATCCCTGGTTTATCGTGTCACAGAATCCACAATTGGCCCGGTTGATTTATACGGCCCGGTTGGTAAATGACGATAAGCCACTCTGGGTGGTGGACCGTGTTAAGCGCGCATTGGCAGACTGTGTAACACAAAGTGATAAGCGTGCCAGTGAAGTGAAGATTGCCTGCTTTGGCCTGGCGTTTAAACCCGATATTGATGATCTGCGGGAAAGTCCGGCCATGATGATTACCGAAATGATTGCCCGTTGGCATTCTGGTGAAACATGGGTTGTAGAGCCACATATCGACCAACTTCCGGCGGATTTGAGTGGGCAGGCTACATTAGTAGATATGACCCGTGCATTGCGTGACGCCGATATTATCGTGATGTTAGTCGATCACCGTCAGTTTCGTGCTATCAGCCCGGACCATGTAACCCAATCCTGGGTTATTGATGCGAAAGGCATCTGGCGTTGAAGCCGATTTTCATTAACTGATGACACAGGCTTTACTGGTACTTAACGAAGTAACAGGAATCATGTATGCCCGTTTATGCCAATATTGAGCCATTACGCTGGGAGAGCGATTTTTTTCAACTTCTCAGTGGTCGGTTGATGTTCGATGCTGAAGCTCCGAAACTGACGGCCACACAACTGGATCATTATGCGGTGACACATGCGAAGGTAGCCGCTGATCAGTTGGTATTAGCCGACGCGCTGGCGAATCTGGGATTCCGGCTGGTGGAAGGAGAAATCGACTTCAGTCTGAATGTTGCGTCGAATCTTCTTATCAAGGCAAGTGGCCTGCGTGTGGCTAATGAGCGTGATATTCCTCTGTTGCGTGAGGTCGCTGCCCATACTTTTGGGTTGAGCCGCTTTCGTCCTCCCTGGTATCAGCCAAATGACAGTGGTCGTTTTTATGCCTGCTGGGTGGAAAATGCGGTGCGCGGTACGTTTGATGATGTTTGTCTGCTGCTTGAAGATAACGCCAGACAACCTCTGGGATGGGTGACATTGCGCAGGTTGCCCGATCATGAGGCCCGTATTGGGTTGTTATCGGTCTGGCCGGGGCGATCTGGCCAAGGGATTGGGTTGCAGCTGATCCAGTCGGCTGAAAGATGGTGCCAACAAGCTGGTATCAAGCGTCTATGGATCGCGACACAAATCAGTAATGTGGCGGCGATACGTCTTTATCTGCGCAGCGGTGCCAGCGTAGAAAGCACTGCTTACTGGTTATATAGGTGATGAGATGATTCCTTTTAACGCGCCAGCCATTGTGGGTTCTGAGCTGGAGTATATGCAGGCGGCGATGCGCAGTGGGAAACTTTGTGGCGATGGTGGTTTTACCCGCCGTTGTCAGCAATGGCTGGAGCAGTATTCCGGCAGCCAGAAAGTGCTGCTGACGCCTTCCTGTACTGCATCGCTGGAAATGGCTGCCATTATGCTAAATATTCAGCCCGGTGATGAAGTGATCATGCCAAGCTACACATTTGTTTCTACTGCCAACGCGTTTGTCCTGCGCGGTGCCAGCATTGTGTTTGTGGATATTCGCCCGGATACGATGAACATCGACGAAAGCAAAATCGAAGCGGCTATCACTGAAAAGACCAGAGTTATTGTTCCGGTGCATTATGCCGGCGTGGGTTGTGACATGGATGTCATTATGGCGCTGGCGGAGAAATATCACCTGCATGTAGTTGAGGATGCGGCGCAGGGGATGATGTCGCGCTATAAAGGTCGTCCGCTGGGATCCATCGGGCATGTGGGGTGTTTCAGCTTTCATGAAACCAAGAATTATACTGCGGGTGGTGAAGGCGGGGCGACGCTGATTAATGAGCCGACGCTGATTGAGCGGGCGGAAATCATTCGTGAAAAAGGTACCAATCGCAGCCAGTTTTTCCGGGGACAAGTCGATAAATATACCTGGCGGGATATCGGCTCCAGCTATTTGATGGCGGATATACAGGCAGCCTATCTGTGGGGACAACTGGAGACTGTGAAGCGCATTAATGATCGCCGCCTGCAGCTATGGCAAAACTATGAGCAAGCGTTTAAGCCGCTGGCGGCGGCGGGCCGGCTCGAACTGCCTTATATCCCCGCCGACTGTGATCACAATGCGCATATGTTTTATATCAAGCTACGGGATACGGCGGAACGCGCGGCGTTTATCAATCATATGAAGGAAGCGGAAATTCTGACCGTGTTCCACTACATCCCACTGCACAATTGCCCTGCGGGTCAGCGATTCGGACGCTTTGTAGGGGAAGATCACTATACGACTCGTGAGAGCGATCGTTTAGTGCGGCTACCCCTGTTTTACAATCTGAAAAATATAAATCAGCGTACTGTGATCAATACTGTTTTGAGTTTCTTTTCCTGATATGTCATTAGCCAGAGCATCAATGTGGACGGCGGTTTCGACACTGATAAAAATTGGTGTGGGGCTGGTGGTGATCAAACTGTTGGCAGTGACATTCGGCCCGGAAGGTGTTGGTCAGGCAGGAAACTTCCGTCAGTTGATTACTGTTTTAGGCGTATTGGCGGGTGCCGGTATTTTTAACGGTGTGACCAAATACGTTGCCGAGTATCAGCAACGACCAGAACAGCTAAACGCCTTACTGGGGACATCAGTGGTAGTGGTCCTGGGCTGTTCGGCGCTGCTGGCGGTGCTGTTTTTGTTGGCTGCGGCCCCTATTTCCCAACTGTTGTTCGGGAATGAGCATTACCGGTCCGTCATTCGTGCATTGGCATTCATCCAATTGGGGATCGCCTGTGCCAACCTGTTTCTGTCCATCCTGAAAGGGTATCGGGATGTCCGGGGAACGGCACTGACCATTATTGCTGGTAGTCTGATTGGATTGATCGCTTATTACCTCTGTTTTCAATCTGATGGTTATACCGGAGCGCTGGTCGGGTTGGCGCTAGTCCCGGCATTGGTCGTGTTACCTGCTGGCTGGTGGTTGAGGCGCCGAGCGCATATCGGGCTGAGGGCGTTAATGCCGTGCTGGGATAATGTGCAGGCTGGCAATCTCGCCAAGTTTACACTGATGGCCTTGATGACAGCGGTGACCATGCCGGTGGTCTACATTATGATGCGTAACCAACTGGCTGCGCATTACAACTGGGAAGCAGTGGGCGTCTGGCAAGGTGTCAGCACCATTTCGGATGCCTATCTGCAATTTATTACCGCCTCTTTTAGTGTTTACTTGCTGCCAACGTTATCTCGTCTGGTTGATAGACGCGCTATTGCCCAAGAGGTTGTGAAATCTCTCAAATTTGTACTACCTGCGGTGATGGCGGCCAGCTTCTGCATATGGCTGCTGCGGGATGTGGTCATCTGGCTGCTTTTTTCCCGGCAGTTTATTGCCATGCGGGATTTATTTCCGTGGCAGCTCACTGGAGATGTGTTGAAAGTGGGATCCTATCTTTTCGGTTATGTTGTCATTGCCAGGGCGGCACTGCGTTTTTATTTGCTGACGGAAGTGAGCCAGTTTTTGCTGTTGGCCGGGTTCTCACACTGGCTGATTCCCCTTCATGGGGCCCTGGGCGCGGTTCAAGCGTATATGGCGACTTATCTGATCTATTTTTTGCTGTGTTGCAGTGTATTCATTATCTATTGTAGGCGTGCATGACAACTCTCATTCATGTTTTAGGGGCGGATATTCCACACCATAATCACACTGTGTTGCGTTTTTTTAACGACACGCTGTTGCCGCAATTACCGTCCCGGCAAGTACAGCGTTTTATGGTGGTTGCCCGTGATACGGTGCCGTTGAATGATTTTCCGGCGTTAACCATTGCGTTTTATCCTGATAAAAACACGCTGGCAAAGGCCGTTGTTGCGTTGGCTAAAGCCGACAGGGATACGCGTTTCTTTTTCCACGGTCAGTTTAATCCGTTGATTTGGTTTGCGTTGATATCTGGGGGAATTAAGCCATCACAGGCTTACTGGCACATATGGGGAGCAGATTTGTATGAAGAGGCTACCAGCTGGAAGTATCGCTTGTTCTATCTGATGCGCCGTATTGCCCAACGGCGTGTCGGCCATGTTTTTGCCACTCGCGGTGATTTATTTCATTACCAACAGCGAACAGCCCAGGTTGGTGCCTCACTACTTTATTTCCCGACCCGCATGACTCCGGGATTTGACAACACGGAGCATGAAAAGGACCCAACCGCGCCACTGACTATACTGGTCGGGAATTCTGGCGATCGTACCAATCGACATATCGAAGCTTTACACGCCATTCATGAACAGTTTGGCTGTCGGGTCCGGGTGCTTGTCCCCATGGGCTATCCGGCCAATAATGATGTCTATATTTCACAGGTTCAGGAAGTGGGTAACTCGTTGTTTGGCGTGAAGTATTTCCAATTGCTTCGTCTGCCAATGTCTTTTGATGATTATCTGGCGATGCTGCGTACTTGTGATTTGGGTTATTTTATTTTTAACCGCCAGCAGGGAATCGGGACACTGTGTCTGCTCATTCAGTGTGGCATACCGTTTGTTATCAGCCGAAAAAACCCTTTCAGGCAGGATTTGACGGCACAAAATCTGCCAGTATTGTTTTATGGTGATGTGCTTGATGAGACTGTAGTGCGCAGAGCCCAGCGTGAATTGGCATTGGTGAATAAGCAGCAGATAGCGTTCTTTTACCCTAATTATCTGTATGGCTGGCGACAAGCGCTGGCGCAGGCAGCAGGAGAATCGTCATGACGCAAGCGCAGTTCAGTGGCCTGCTGGCGGTTTATCTGATCTCCGTGGTGTTCATCCTATTCCTGACCTGGCAGGAGTTCCGACGGGTGCGTTTTAATTTTAACGTGCTGTTTTCCCTACTTTACCTCTTAACGTTTTATTTTGGTTTTCCGCTCACCTGTATCCTGGTTTTCAGGTTTGATGTTGAAGTCGCTCCAGCGGAATATTTGCTGCAGGCCATGCTTTCTGCCACGGCTTTTTATGCTATCTACTTCGTCGTCTATAAAACCCGGCTGCGACCCAAAAACCGCGTAACCCGTCCCCCTGTATTTACCATGACCCGGGTGGAAGCTCATATTACCTGGCTACTGCTGGCGTTGGTTGCCGTGTGTACCGCCGGCGTGTTTTTCCTGAATAATGGTTTTCTGTTGTTCAAGCTAGATTCTTATAGCCAGATTTTTTCCAGTGCAGTCTCTGATGTGGCGCTAAAACGCTTCTTCTATTTTTTTATCCCCGCCATGTTGGTGATCTATTTCCTGCATCAGACCCGGGTTGCCTGGTGCTTGTTCCTGCTCGCTACCGTCTCTTTTGGCATCCTGACTTACCTCATCATCGGGGGAACCCGCGCCAACATTATTATTGCATTTGCCCTGTTCCTGTTTATCGGTATCCGACGCGGCTGGATTACATTATGGATGCTGGCGGTGGCCGGTACAGTGGGGGTGGTTGGTATGTTCGGGTTGGCGTTGGCTCGCTATAACCTGGATGTCAGTGGCGCAGAAGCGTTCTACACCTTTCTCTACCTGACGCGCGATACGTTTTCTCCCTGGGAGAATCTGGCATTGTTGTGGCAGCATTACGACAGTATCACGTTTCAGGGGTTGGCTCCGGTGGTGAGGGATTTCTACGTATTTATACCTGGCTGGCTGTGGCCGTCCCGCCCTGCGTTGATACTGAACAGTGCCAACTACTTTACCTGGGATGTACTGAATTACCACGCTGGGCTGGCCATTTCTCCGACGTTATTGGGGTCGTTGCTGATCATGGGTGGAGTAGCCTTTATTCCTCTGGGGGCGGTGGTAGTTGGGCTGATCATTAAATGGTTTGACTGGTTATATGATGCCGGATTA
The DNA here is from genome assembly GCA_030388725.1 of Prodigiosinella aquatilis. Lineage (NCBI taxonomy): Bacteria > Pseudomonadati > Pseudomonadota > Gammaproteobacteria > Enterobacterales > Pectobacteriaceae > Prodigiosinella > Prodigiosinella aquatilis. The sequence goes on along the minus strand of CP128857.1, from coordinate 4,636,809 downwards.
CGTGACAGTAACCGTTATAAGGCGGCAATTCTACAAAGCTTCTGCTTTGGTGCGGTATTCAATATTATCGTTCTGGCGCGTGAAGGTGTAGATGCCTTTGTTTCCCGGATCGTCTTTTTCTGTTTTATTTTCGGCAGTTGCCTATTAATGGCCAAATTATTGTATTGGTTGTTGGACAGTGCAGGGGTTATCCGACAACGACGCTGTTCTCTAGCCTTGACACATTCAACGTCAGCCACACCAACAGACACTATGCGATGAAAAGAGAAATAGAAGAACATGACGTGATTCCCCGCTACACCATTCGGGGGATAACGCTACATGGATTTTGTCATATGGCACAGTGTGTGGATTATCTTTTCGAGGGTGTGAGGGTAAAAACCGGGGCATTGATTGCCATGAATGCGGAAAAGTTGCTGGCTACAGAGAACGACCCAGTGTTACGTACCCTGATAGACGAGGCAGAGTATAAATACGCCGACGGTATCAGCATCGTGCGGTCTATCAGGCGAAAATATCCACAGGCGGAGGTCGTGCGGATTGCTGGCGCTGATTTATGGGAGGCGATAATGCAGCGCGCCGGTCGAGAAGGGACCCCGGTTTTTCTGATTGGAGGTAAACCGGATGTGCTGGCGCAAACGGTAGATAAGCTTCGTGCACAGTGGAAGGTCAATATCGTTGGTAGCCATACCGGTTACTTTGTGCCGGAACAGCGCCAGGCACTCTTTCAGCAGGTGAGCAATAGCAGTGCGCAGATTGTCACAGTAGCGATGGGTACGCCGAGACAGGAAATACTGATGCGAGACTGTCGGCAGTCTTACCCGCATGCGCTTTATATGGGTGTGGGTGGAACATATGATGTTTTTACCGGACGGGTAAAACGTGCACCGCTGGTCTGGCAAAATCTGGGACTGGAATGGTTTTATCGGTTACTAACCGAACCCAGCCGAATCAGGCGACAAATTAAGTTGCTGCGTTACCTGGCCTATCATTTCAGCGGTCGTTTGTAACGGTTAACCCTGCGTGGAGATGTGTATAAAAAACAGACCAGTGAGTCGATGTGGAGGGCAATGTGCCAGTAAATGAACAAAGCATAAGCAAACGCATCGTTTCTGAAAAAAAGCACTAGACAGCTACTCATTAAATCCGTACTATCCCCACCCGCAACGGCGCTATGCGCCCGTAGCTCAGCTGGATAGAGCGCTGCCCTCCGGAGGCAGAGGTCTCAGGTTCGAATCCTGTCGGGCGCACCATTATTATGAGTGCGAGAGCTGCGGAGGTATTTTACCCCGTAACAGAAGTACCGAATGCAGGTAGTAATGTAGTGGTATATGGTGGCTATAGCTCAGTTGGTAGAGCCCTGGATTGTGATTCCAGTTGTCGTGGGTTCGAGTCCCATTAGCCACCCCAGATTTTAAAGTTTGTGAATATGCGAAGGTGGCGGAATTGGTAGACGCGCTAGCTTCAGGTGTTAGTGTCTTAACGGACGTGAGGGTTCAAGTCCCTCTCTTCGCACCACACAAATGATGATGCCAGTGGCATCAAAGCAGTAAATTTATCGGCGAGTAGCGCAGCTTGGTAGCGCAACTGGTTTGGGACCAGTGGGTCGGAGGTTCGAATCCTCTCTCGCCGACCATCTTCTCTAAAGGTTTTGTCCATTAATGTTCGGACGAGGCCAGTAATAAATAAAGAAAAACAGTAAGTTGTCATGACTTACTGTTTTTTTATTTGTTATGTTTCCCCTCGATATAGTGAAATCCCCCTTTTTATGCATGCGTTTGGGCAAAAAATAGCGGCACATGTGATGCGCTATGCCTGACAGGCATGCGCTCTTCTGAGTAAATATATTGATCCGCAAGCACATCAACAGACTAAACCGTTACGGCAGAAATGGACCGGAGAATGACTACAGATGCACGGTTTGTTAAAACTTTTTTTCTGTCTATAGTCATATAGTGAAAATGTCGTGCTATCTGTTTTGGTAACTTTCTATTTACGCTATATTTTGTTCGTTTTTTATCGGTGTGATTGTCTGCGATACCGATACAGTCTTCTCTTCTGGCGACACAGATCCAAATTATTTTTGTATGGGAAACGTGGAGGAATGATGGGGCGAATCATTATCAAAAATGGCATGGTACTCACGTTGGATGAGGCGGGTACTTATTACGAAAGTGGTACTGTTATTGTCAACGGAGATCGACTCGCCGCTATTCTGCCTGCAAGCCAGTCTTTCGAATGTTTCCCGACAGACGAAGTAATTGATGCCTCGAATAAAATCGTGATGCCGGGATTAATCGATCTGCATTATCACACCGCTATAGGTAAAGGTTTCAATGACCATATGCCTTTGTGGGAATATCTGGATGAGTGTTGGTATCCATTGGTGAGAGCATTGGATCCAGAAGCGGCTTACTGGGCTGCGCTTGCCAGCTATACGGAGTCCATTAAAGCAGGTACAACGACGGTTAACGACATGTACCGTCAGCTCGATTCTCTGACCATGGCTGCTGAAGAAATTGGCATACGAGCGGTGCTGTGCAACGATGTTGCACTCAAGGAGCATCATTTAGACTGTCTCCAGGATAACTACGATGCTTATCAGCGTAATCACGGCAAGGCCAATGGTCGTATCGAGGTACGCGTAGGCATTGAATGGCTTCCCTTGGCTTCACCTGATTTATTACGCGAGGCGCGAGCCATGGCGGATACATTGGGAAGTGGCATTCATGTGCACCTAAATGAATCGCAAACTGAAGTCGATTTCTGTCTGGAAAAGTTTGGGCGTCGGCCAACGGAGCTGGCATATGATATGGGTCTGCTTGGCCCTGACACTATCGCTGCCCACTGTGTTTGGCTCAGTGATGGTGAAATCGCCATGATGGCCGAAACCGGAACCCACATCTCTCATAACCCAAACTCCAATGCAAAATTGGGTAACGGTATTGCGCGTGTCCCCGAGATGTTGGCTGCCGGTATTAATGTTGGGCTCGGACATGACGCAGTAGAATGCAATAATAGTGCAGACATGTTTGAAGTCATGAAATACGCTTCTTTATTGCAACGTGCAAGCCGTGTCGATGCCAGCTTGATGCCAGCCAGAGAAGTCCTGCATATGGCTACTCATCATGGAGCAAAAGCATTGGGGCATGAAACTGGTCAACTGGCAGTGGGCAAAAAAGCAGACATCATTCTCGTTGAAACTAATAACGCAATCTTTACACCACTTTTGCGCGATACACCGGTTCATCTAACCAGCCATCTTGTTTTTGCTGCTAATGGCAGTACCGTTGATACGGTCATTATTAATGGTGAAATTGTGATGCGTGGCAGGGTTCTTACGCACGTTGATGAGCAACTGATCGTCCGTGAGGCTAATGCAGCTTTCCGTCGCCTTAAGGACAATATAGTGGTGATGAAAGGTAATGATTGAGTTTATCCGTGGTAATTAACCACCAGATGATGAAGGCTCTACATTATAAATCAACATGTTGCTATGCAAACTTGCTAATGGCATTGAATTAAGTTAGCCATCATTACAAACAATTAGCTCAGTTATTTAAGTATTTCCTTGCCATATGACAACATATTGACTCTTGGCGGATAGGGCGGCTCCTCTGCGATGAAATGACTACCCTCTATTATATGAACTTTTTAAAAAGGTAGCGTGTAATGGGAAAAACGTCTGGCTCCCATCAGTCCGTATCCTCAGCTACGGGAAATAGTGGGATTCCGGGAATCCGCGTAGATAACCTTACCTTACGTTTTGGTAATCATACTGTTTTCAATAAGCTGACTTTCGAGATTAAAGGCGGCGAGTTTGCGGTATTACTCGGTGAGAGTGGTGTTGGTAAAAGTAGTTTACTAAAGATTATTGCCGGGCTTTCCAACGCGACATCCGGAAATGTATGCGGTACGGATGGACAACCACTCAATAATCGCATTGCTTATATGGGCCAGCAGGATCTGCTATATCCGTGGCTTAACCTTTTTGAAAATGTAACGCTTGGTGCAAGATTAAGACGAGAAAAGGTTGATAAACGCTGGGCGGAACATCTACTTGAACGCGTAGGGCTGGCAAACCGACGCACTGCATTGCCCGCTGAATTGTCAGGGGGAATGCGGCAACGAGCGGCTATTGCCAGAACGCTCTACGAACAGCGGCCTATTGTCCTGATGGATGAACCTTTCTCGGCATTAGATGCTATTACCCGCGTTAAAGTACAAGATCTGGCTGCTGAGTTACTAGAAGGGTGTACCGCGTTGTTCATTACGCATGATCCGATGGAAGCATGTCGACTCGGTCATTGCTTGATGGTGTTATCAGGATTGCCCGCCGGAATTGGGAAGCCTATTACTATCGCGGGTAATCCTCCTCGCTCCCTGGATGATCCTGAATTGCAAAGAAGCCAAGGTGAACTATTGCGTCTTTTTGTGGAGCAAGCGCAATGAATAATAAATTTTTGGCTCGTTATGCCCTTATTAGTCGGGGGATAGTGATTTTTCTCGGTCTAATTGCACTCTGGTGGGGAGGGACTTGGTTATTTAGCTTACCAACCTACATGTTACCAACGCCGCCTAAAGTTGTAGAGGCGCTGTGGAACGGCAGAAGCTATCTTTGGGAACATACATTGATCACGACGGTTGAAATTTGTCTCGGTCTTTTCTTTGGTCTGTTGTTCGGTGCGCTTTTTGCGTTGGCGATGATGTTTTCACCCATATTACAGCGCTGGTTGATGCCTGTGCTCGTTATTAGTCAAGCTATACCGGTATTTGCACTAGCCCCATTGCTTGTGCTCTGGTTAGGTTTTGGTCTTTGGTCCAAGGTTGTTGCCACCACTTTGGTCATTTTTTTCCCGATAACGGCTTCTTTTTTTGATGGATTACGGCGAACCGAAACAGGTTGGTTAGAACTGGCCCAAACCATGGGGGCCTCTCCCTATTCACAATTACGCCATGTCCGGCTGATTGCGGCGTTACCCGCCTTCGGTTCTGGGTTGAGGGTAGCCGCAGTTATTGCACCGATTGGGGCAATTATTGGCGAATGGGTAGGCGCTGCGGGTGGACTTGGCTATGTTATGTTGAACGCAAATGCCCGAACACAGACCGCAGTCTGTTTTGCCGCACTTTTTATTCTGTCGATCATGGCTGTCGTGCTATGGCAACTGGTCGATGTATTTCTAAAGCATGTTCTCTATTGGGTTCCTGATTCAGAACGAAAAAATCAGATCCCGGAGAATAACCGTTCATGATGTCAAATAGGGGATAAGAATGCTCAAGAAAACGGTTATCAGCTCGTTATTTGGTCTACTAATGGCAACGTCGGTACACGCGCAGGAAAAAGTTACTGTTCTGTTAGATTGGTTTATCAATGCTGACCATGCCTCTCTCTTTGTCGCTGACCAGATAGGTGCTTTTAAGGCGGAAGGGTTGGACGTCGAATTCGTGCCGCCAGCAGATCCCAGCACACCTTCCCGTTTAGTGGCGGCAAAACAGGGAGATATAGCCATTAGCTATCAACCACAACTTTATATGTATGCAGATCAAGGATTACCGCTGGTTCGGGTCGGTACTATCATCAACACACCATTGAATACATTGGCCGTTTTAGCATCGTCAGGTATTCACTCGATGGCTGACCTGAAGGGTAAAAAGATCGGCTATTCCGTTAGTGGCATTGAGGAAGCCACGTTGAACAGCATGCTTAAACAGGGAAAACTTACATTAAAAGATGTCACCCTGATCAACGTCAACTTCCAATTGGTGAGTGCTTTGATGTCAAAAAATGTCGACGCCGTGCTGGGTGGTTTTCGTAATATTGAGGCACCCGAAATCCGGGAACTTGGCGTCGAACCAATCCTATTCAATGTCGAGGATTATGGTGTGCCTGCATATGATGAATTGATTGTGCTGGTTAACAAAGATAGTGTCGGTGACCCGAAGATCAAAAAGTTTATGATAGCTTTGAAGAAAGGCACAGAATACCTAAGGATGCATCCGCAGGAAACATGGGCAGTCTTTGCTAAGCTTCATCCTGATTTGAACAACAAACTCAATAAGATTGCCTGGATGGCGACTTTACCTTATTTTGCTAAAGATCCCATGAAGTTGGATGTTGAACGCTACCGTAATTATGGGCATTTCCTGTTCGAAAATAAGCTAATCAATAAGGAACTTCCTGTCGGTGATTATGCTGTTGAATTAAAGTAATAAGATTTGATAGCACAGCATTATGATAGGTTTGTTTTTCCCGGTTAACTGGTAGCAAGTGGATGATTGAGCAACCAAAAATTAATCACATGATGTCTTCAACAAACTCGATCATTTGCAAATTAGACACTTGTTCTCGTGACGGGGCACACATTATGTCATTTGGGCTATTCAGCACAAAGTAAATAGAACCAAGATAACGTTAACTTAAGCTGAAGATGAATTACTTGGGGCCTTGTTGGTTAAGGTTAATACCAACAAGGCTCCGGTCATAGCTAACGCGCCAATTACATTTATAGCAGTAAGTGGCATTGGGAAAAAAGGTAACGCTATCAGTGCGACAATATATGGATTTATAGCACGCAACGTATTGGATTCAAAGAAAGATAAATGGCAAACACTTTTTATATAGAAAAAGAGAGACAGGCTGGCAGAAACTGCACTTGTAAAAGCAAATATAAATGAAAAAGGGATTGTAATGAGTGAGTCCAATAAATCAATTTTTACCTGTACAGCAAGGAATGGTATTAATACTACATTGTAGCAAAATATAATCGTGGCGGGGCTTGCTGATATAGATACAAGTTTCAAAATGGCAAAGTTAAGGGCGAAAAGAAAAGCTGAGAATGAGGTAATTAATACCGCATCCCAAGGCCAGGGTGTGTTTGGTGCTGGCCAAGTTGAAATCAGTGAACTAAATATACAAACAATCGCAATTCCGATTCTCATTGGATTAAATTTTTCATTGAAAATCCAATGTGAGAGTAAAAAACCAAATGCTATTTGGGTTCGAGATAAAAATGCATGGCTCCCAGGATCAAGCCCTTTTAAGCCTTGATAGAACATAAACATTGCCACTAGATTAGTTGCAATGGCAAGCATTCCGTACCAGGAAGTAAAAAAGCGATGGAAAGATTTGAATGTGATATAAGGAAAACTAATTAAAGCAGATATAATCGCAAATACCAGTAAAAAGGCAGATGTTGATATTTGCTGCAATGCAACTTTCGCGAGTACAGCAGAGACCGCACTGGTTATAATTGAAATACACTGATAAGCGAGTGGGCGTGCTCTCTGCAAGTGAGTCATGGTAAGGTTTCCTTTCTGTGAGCCTGTAAATAATTCTGTGTAACTGCTTACCTATTAACAGTGATCGTTCAGTCACACATGGCTCTCCCTGGTCGTTATCGCTAACAATAGTGACTATCTATATCCCCTTCGCCTTTCAAGATGCAGGTGTGTTGGCTGCATTCCTCCACTCGAGTCACTTATCTGGATTCACTCATTTACCGCTGTCCTGCATCTTGAAATTTATTGGGTATATACATTTAACATAAATAGTCTGTCCTTTATCTTTTCCGTAAATAATGCTGATTTTTGATAAAAAGTTTATGGTTTTATGAAGTAAACTATCAACCCGATGCCTTAACCGTCTTAAACATAATGAAAGGTTTGGTATCTTGAAGTTCATTGAAATTTTGGCGATCAGGATTGTCAAAATTATTAACGTATTTTAATTCCTTTTCTTCAATAAGTGTCAGTCCAGCCTGGGCGAAAGTTTGATGGTATGTTTGTACATCCCAGTTTTTATCAACAAGTTTTAGTGATTGTTGCCCTGGAATATTGAGATAAACGGGGCGATCTTCTCCGTCATGATAGGTCACACCATATTCACCATTACGGTAAGTGGGATATTGTATCCCTGTAGTCCGCGGATTAGTATCTAAGACATAGTATATACCCCCGGGCTTAAGTAGACGTGCGACTTCTGAGGTTACGCGCGATAGTTCAAGTCGTTCTGGTATGTTGATAAACAGAAAACAACTAATGGCCGCGTCAAAACTACCATCAGAAAAGGGCAGCATTGGGCCGGGAATATGTACATACTGCAATTTATCGCCACCTGCCGCTTTTGCCTTATCTATCATGGTGGGTGCAATATCCACTCCGGTAACATGATCGATACCCGCGGTTTCTAATCGTCTCGATACTTTTCCACCACCACATCCATAATCAAGTACATTTATTTCTTTACCACATGAGTTGGTTAAGTCAGCGATCATCGGTTGATAGCCAAAGTGATCTTCAACCCAATCATCATATGCGTCGAAAAGTTCAGATGTCTGTTTTTCAGTCCAGTTTGTATTCATTGAGATTCCTACCTTTATGTTAATAGTCAGTAGTGCTGTCCCAGCGGTTGATAATAAAAGGACGATAGTATTGATTTATTGACTCCATTGCTTTCCTGGGCAGTTGTTCACCCATCTTGATTTGGCGATAGATCCAGAAGAGCAACAGTATATCCCGCCAGTATGGGGACAGCGGAATATTTAATAAATCATCAAGCGATACTTGACCTTTTCGAATTTGTGCCTCGAAGTTCAGTACAGAACTTATTGTTTCACTCGATGTTCCCAATGGTATCGTTGGAATCGATATGTTTTGTCTAAGGGTTTCTTGATTATTGAGCACTGTCAAGGCACGTTTCAACGTATCATCGTAGACATGAAGAGAGCCAACTTGATGAGTATAATGACCAATTTCACACCCAATTCTTGATGCAATATATTCTTGTAAGAATGTAAATGAAAAAATATCATTTAGCAGACCAATATAGGCATCATTTGCTCGCATGAAACCCACCATATTGAGTTTCCCTTCACGTAATAATAATTGCAAACCTAACGTACATGATACATCTATATTTCGCCTAAAAAGATCTTCTTCGGCGCTAAAAATCTGGAGAACCACGCGCTTACTGTCTGCATCATCATTTTTCAGAATATCGATTGCTCGTTCAATCTGATCCAAAGCATTCGTACCATAATATCTTAATCTGGCACCATAGCCTGTTCCGGGCAGGGACTTTCCATCAGGGCTATAACGTTTCATTGAAGGAGCATAATAAGCAATGAAGTCTACGTCATTTTTACCAGATAAATACCACAATGCCTCTGCGTAGTTGAAAACGATATTTTGTTTTCGTTCTGTATTAAGACAGAAACGGGCGGTTGGATTATTTAACCGTACATTATAACCAATTATTTCGTATTCTGAATGCCCGCGAGGGGAGTTGTAGTATTCATATTTAAAACAGACTTGACGAAGAGTTGCCTCATACAATTGAGTCAAATCATTAAAACTTTCTGGCATACTTATCCCCTCTTTTCAAGACGTTTGATGGCTTGTTCAATAATCTCTGGATTTATTGAGTTATTTTCATATTCTATATATTCGACGCGGGTGATTTGATTTAATCCTTGTACAAGGTATGCATATGTCTTTTGTGTTTCCAGCAACATGATTATGGGCTTACCTAAGGCGGAAGCCCAGCCAAGTTCTATATGAGTACCAGGTGACACCGGTGAACCCGGAAAAGCGACGAAGCAGTCGCAGCGAGAAATTTCCTCATAATCCTTTTTTGTACAAGCATCAGGTGTCATGAAATCTTTCCCCCAATTCTCTCTCCGATGAGCGGAGTGAACATTCCATCCAATATTTTCAAAAAAAATAATTATTCTGCTAAATAATGTAATGCTTTCATCTGACATAATACCGCTACGGCTATTAACCAGTGATTTAAAAGGTCCGGCCAGAAACATTCGTCTCATTTTTTTCTCCTTCTTTAACTGAGCAATGTAAATTATAGGCTTTAAAAGCAACCTCTCTCACTTGATCTGCCAATAACCCATCAAAATTAAAAATTCCATCCGATATATGCACCCATTGGCAGTCAGTCGCGTCATCGCCAGGCCTTAGTTCACCATCAATATATTTGCACCGCATTGCAATTAACACATAATGATGATGTTTTCCCGTTAAGTCATAGCCGATAACTTCCACAATATCTACCAGCGCTTCAATTTCAGCAGTGATTCCAGTTTCTTCCATGAGTTCGCGTAAAACCGCGGTATGCAAACTTTCTCCAGGTTCAACTGAGCCTCCCGGATAACCCCAGGTGTCTTTCTGTGGTTCTTTACTGCGCTTAACAAGGATCAATTCATCGTTGCGGAAAGTTACAGCAATGACCGCAAGGCGAGGCGCGGATAGTGAAGATGGATGGGGGTGTTTTCCTGGCTTATTGGACAACCTTGTTAAGGTTTCTAACTCTCTTGGTGACATAGACCCTCCAGTAATTAATTACAGGAGATCCGGGTGCGGAGTGAAAGGGTAAGAGTGAAAAGACACTTGCCTTACTGATGTTTTATGAAGTGACTGATACTTGTCCTATCCCTACGCCGGTATTACCCGGATCAGGTTCAAAGAGTTTGGATGACTCCATCTCAGCCTTTATATAAGGCACCCCTTGGATAATTAACCATTACATCTTCAAAGACATTAAGTCAACTTGCTCTGCGTATATTCATATAGTGACAGAGGTTAAGTATATATACCAGTTACCCTTCTCATTACAGATGTGCTGGCTTTCTTCGCTCATCACAGTCACTACTTGAGTGAGCTATCAGGGGTTCGCTGCATTGCCGTCTTCCTGTAACTCGAATTATTTAAAATATATTTTATATTTAATTAGTTACGGGCTATGTTAACTTTTTACCGGCTGCTGATTCAGACACGTTGCCTGATAAAGAGGCGACGATAGAAAACGGAAAACTATTTAGCTTGTAGTTTTTTTGTGTATCGATCTCTGCTCTTTCCTATTCATCACCGGTTATTAGGACGGTTTTTTTATCTTATATATATGGAGTGTATTCTATTATCTAGTTGAATAAACAACCTATTTTTAGACTGCTTGTGTTGATGTTCGGCGTGAGTAGCGGTGTTGTTAACACAATTATCATAAGTTAAAAAAATGTTGACTTTGACACCGCTGTAAAGGTTTAGATAGCAAAAAATGTGAATCTCAGCACAAAAATGGATTGAAAATGGTATGAAATATTTCAGTCACACTGACGTCAGCTTATTTATTCCTGGTTCTTTTTCCAGATGGATATCGATCTTGATGCTGTCACTGGCTGCTATTGTTTTTGTAACTGCGGAGTTACTCCCGATTGGTGTACTTACTGAGATTGGTGAAACTTATAATGAATCTGCTGGCTCAATAGGTTTAATCGTTACTGGATATGCTTGGGTAGTAGCGATATCGGCGGTTTTTATTACGTCTTTATTAATTGGCGTAGAAAGAAAAAGACTATTATTAATTCTTTTGTTGGCTTTCTCTATTTCGAATCTCATCGTTTCTCAAACATCTGATCTATTTGTTCTTTATTTTGGAAGAATTATTGGTGCGTTTGCACATGGCGTGTTTTGGTCCATAGTGGGCCCTATGGCGGTAAAAATCGTACCTCAGGGTGGGAAATCAAGGGCAATGGCTATTGTGTTTGGTGGAATTGCGATTGCCAGCGTTATCGCCGTACCACTAGGAACATTTATTTCGCAGAAAGTAGGATGGCAACTGGCTTTTCTATGGCTTGCTATCAGTAGCCTGATGATTATGCTTGTTATCATTTATACGATGCCGACAATGCAATTAGAAAAAAATGATAAAGATACCTCACTTCTGGGTTTATTAACCAGACCTTATTTACGAAGGCTGTTCCCCGTCACTGCGCTTGCTATTTGTGGACATTTTTGTGCATTTACTTATATTGGACCAATTCTTGAAGATGCTGTTTATATATCACATGACCATTTACCTTTGTTTTTGCTCTCTTTCGGTATTTTTGGCGTTATTGGTAATGTTTCGTCTGGGCTTATTCCTGATAAAAAGTTGGTTTTTTTTACGCTTTTTTCATTTGTCTTAATGGTGATATCGATAGTTTTACTTACTTATTTTTCCAAGAATAGAGTCATCTTATCTTATTTATTTTTCGGCCTGTGGGGTATGGGTATTTGTCTCATCACTGTTACACTTCAGTCCATCGTACTTAATCTAGCGCCTGATGCTGGAGCGCGTGCTTCATCTATACATGTCGCTATGTTTAACACCGGCATTGGTTCTGGGGCATTTATAGGTGGAGTGATTATTAATTATTGGGGAGCGGGTATTACTGCTATTGCCGGAAGCGTGCTGTTTCTTGTCGCTTTCTTTATTTTGCTACCATTACTACGTATTTATTCGACGTCATCAATAACCGAAACCAGCAAGTTTTAAATTGAGGAAAATAAATATGACTATTCAGAAATACAGTGGAAATATACCATTTCGTGTTGGGATGGTGGGAGCAGGATTCATGGCTAAGCTACATGGTTGTAGTGATCAGCAATTTGTCATTTTTTTGTGTCGTGACGTGACATTTGTCGGGCTGAATGATGAACAGGATGAAGTGATCGAAGCCCGGTGGTTTTCTGCGGGAGAAATTATGGCGTTAATTACATCAGGTGAAATGATTGATGGGCTGTCGCTGACGCCATTACTGTTCTATTTTGCAACTGAAACGGTATTACTGAAATAAAAAACCCGCAAAGATACCTCCAATGCGGGCTCTTTTTCAGAGCGGTTGTTGTCAGGCATGACGTGGCAAGGTGATTAACTCTGAGTTCATGCCATATTGTTTGTGATCAATGGCTGTGGCCTGTAGGTCGGCAATAAATGATGTGCGCCAGTGCTGAATATCGTTTTGCTCCAGGACAGACATCATCTCGCTGTGACGTGATATTCGCTCCGCCAGCGACATGGTTAATGCCCGGTTCAATGCATCGGCGACCTCATTCTTATCGTAAGGATTAACGATCAATGCTGACGTCAGTTCATTGGCTGCACCGGCAAATTTCGACAACACCAGTACGCCGGGATTCGCTGGATCCTGGGCGGCCACATACTCTTTCGCGACCAGATTCATCCCATCCCGCAATGGTGTTACCAATCCGACGTCGGTTTGACGGAATGTTTTTATCAGTAGCCGACGGTCAAAATGCTGATTGAGGTAATAAAGTGGTGTCCAGCCCATCGTCCCGTATCGGCCATTAATCCTGCCAGCTTCAGTTTCCAACAGGTGACGAATATCTTGATAAGCCTGCACTTCTCCCCGGGACGTCGGGGCTATCTGGGTGTAGCGGATGTTGCCGTGATGCTGTGGATAATTTTCCAGTAGCGCCTCAAAAGCCAGAAAACGTTCCGGTAGGCCTTTGGAGTAATCTAGTCGTTCTACCGCGATAATGTTTTTCATATGGCGCAGGTCGCGTTTGGCCTCCTCCAATCTGGCAGGAAGTGGACCTTCAGCCATTTTGCGGATACTTTCCGTTTCAATACCGATAGGATAAACCCCGGTAGTGAATACTTTTCCAAATGCAGTGTAGGTGTTTGCGCCGAGCGCTTGCACGCGGGTCAGCATCGATAGACATTCAATAAATGCCTGACGGTCATTTTCCGTCTGGAATCCCAGCAGATCGAAATCACAGAGTTTTTCCAACAATTCCTCATGCGGTGGCAACGCGTTAAAAATTTCTGGCGTTGGGAAAGGGATATGCAGGAAAAAACCGATCTGGTTCTTCATACCCAAATCACGGCAAGCTGCACCAAACGGCAACAGATGATAGTCGTGAATCCACAACATATCATCGTCCTTCACCCAGGTATTCAAACAGTTGGCCATCATCTCGTTGACACGACGATAACCTTCCCATGCGTTACGGTCATAAGAAACCAGATCGAGACGATAGTGAAAAGCGGGCCACAGCACTGCATTTGAGAACTGACAATAATACTGATCATAGTCCTGCTGACTCAGACTGAATGAAGCAAATGTGATGCCTTCTTTTTTCTGCACTTGCGGCGGTTTTTCTTCATCGCTGATCTCGCCATTCCATCCGAACCATATACCACCACTACTGCTCAGCGCGTCCAGAATACCGACGGCAAGGCCGCCAGCGCTTTTTTTCTTGCCATCAGGGATAGCAATCCGATTAGATACGATGACTAAACGGCTCATAATCCTTTCTCCTTACCGATATTGTTTGTGCATCGGTGTTGTTGTTTGAGCCAATGGTGTACTGCTGCAACATTATTGAGCCGAAAATGTGCTGCAGTTTCTCCCGGTCCTACTTTGATGGATAGACCGTTCAGCATGTTGACCTGGTAGAAACCGGCTTCATCTGTCAGATCATCACCAATAAATACCGGGATACGGCCAGAAAAAGGGTGTTCCTGCATGAAGGCACCAATGGCCGTACCTTTATCTACCCCATGTGGCTTGAGTTCCACCACGCATTTCCCAGGTTGCAACATCAGTTGCGGATAGGCGTGGCAGAGAGATTCCGCCAGTATCAGAATGTCCTGTTGGTATTCAGGAACCTGGCGATAGTGCAATGCAAACGCGATACCTTTGCTTTCCAGCTTACTGCCAGGGAAAGCGGACATCGCTATAGTGAGTCGCTCCTTTAGGACCTGTAGCATTCCTGTCGGTAGGGTAATTCGATGTACCTGGCCCAGACTGTCACGTCGCTCTGCACCGTGCACTCCTGCCAGCGGTAACGTCAGAGGTGCAAGCAGATTATCCAGTTCTGACACAGCGCGGCCTGATACCAGGGCCAGAGCACCATTACTGTATTCAGAGAGGGCATGTAGCGTGTGGAGAACCGAAGAGGGAATGACAACCTGCTCTGGTGTGGGTTTTATCTCCGCCAGGGTACCATCCAAATCAAAGAAAAAAGCGTAATTATCTTGATGTAGTGGGCTAACTGGCATGTCGTCAGTCATGTTCCCGTTCCTCCTTCATGATATTTTTCAATGCGTTAAACATGGGCGCGCCGAATTGCCGTCAGCCCCATATATTCTTATTTCTCCTGGTGACTAATCATTACTGTGTTAAGTATAGACCTTGAGCCAGGTTATGCGATACGAAGCCGGCCGCTGTAACGTCAGGCCAGGGCGGGTGTGGGTGAGATCCTGACCGTTAGAATAGTAGAAAAATGATACCACAAGCGGTGCGTAAGAACCGCTGGGTGTAGTTTTCTGGCGACAACTTACTGTTTACACGTCTCAAAAAGGAGACGGATAATTCATTGAAATATAATAAATAATTTATTTTTGAATTAAAGTGTCTTTTATCTGCGACATATCGGGTGATCTCCCGTTCATCCCTAAGGTGGGTAGGTTGAACAGTAAATAGTGATGTAATAAAAAATTCTTTATTTATCAACCGATAATTCAAGATTACTCCTTTCGTTCGACTATTTTTTGAAATTTTGGCATAATATGTGCTTAATTTAACGCGTAGATGCTCATTCCGCCTTCTATGTTTGCTTCGGCTTCATAAACCTGGGAATGACGCAGAGCCGTTTACGGTGCTTATCGTCCAACACTATATGAAAGATATCTTCATTGGATTTTTTGGACATAACGTTGAGTGAGGCACCACAAATTGTCTTATAGACCTGATTTTATTTAACGCTTGTCGTTTATCGGCAAGCGTTTTTTTTCGTGTCAGGGAAAGCCATTAACCGCGTAGCCGTATTTTGCCCTGGCAGCTCAGCCGCTGTTCACTGGCCGTCGCTTGAACCGTATCAGAAAGATCGAATAGCGTAATATCAGATCAACGCTGATGAAGCTTGTACCACGTTATGCGACTTACCGTAGTAAAACGGTAGAACGGGCATTTCACCAAGTTAAATCAGAGGCAATTTATCCCCTTTCGTATTTGTGAAGCTCATGTTAAAATACGTTATATATTTTAATATATAACGAGAAGAGAAAGGTACGCGTGAGAACTTATATCTTTGATTTAGATGGGACTATAGTTACAAACGGCAAAGTTATACATGATGTTATTGCTAACAAAATTTCATCATTAGCTGATAAGTATACTGTGATATTCGCTTCTGCAAGGCCAATCAGGGATATGTTGCCGCTGATACCAGAAAATCTCCGAAATTGCCTGATGGTTGGATGCAATGGAGGTATGGCATGGGAGAAAAACGCGTTTATCTTTTCACATACTTTTGCCGATGAAAAAGCAAAGAGAATAGTTAGTTTCCTCAAGGCAAATAAGATCCCTTATGTCTTGGACGGCAACTGGAAATTTTCAGTATCAGACATAAGCCATGACTTCCATGCATATATAAGATCACTATCAGAGGATGAAACGAGTGAAGAATCTATTTTTGATAGTGGTATCACTAAAATATTAGTTTTGGATGGATGCTCAAGAGAGAAAATAAACACATTCTTCTATAACGAAAATTTTAATTTTAATATTCATCATCATAGGAATGAAAACATTTTTGATATTACACCTCAAGTGGAGAATAAGTACTTATCTTTGTCTAAACTGGGTGTGAGTTTTGAAGAGGCGATTGTTTTTGGGAATGATGAAAATGATTTTGCTATGTTGGATAATGCCCGGGTTTCTGTTTTCGTCGGTGCTATGTCTGACTATCCGAAAGCGACATTTTACTGTCGGACTGAATATATCCCAACAATTTTAAATGAAGTCTCTGATACATTTGATCGAGGGATTAATAAGCATTATGTAAATAAACAACAAATAGCAATTGAAAGTATCGATGATTTAATCCGTTTACAGAAAACCATCAGTAGTTGGGTACCTTGTGAACCTGATATTCTGTTGAAACTACAAATTGCAAAAATATCATCCTGGATTGGATATTCATTGTATGAATTGTATAGTATTGCTTTGGAAAGAAGTATTTTTCATAAAAAAAGAGGCATTACCTCTCCAAAGGAAGATGGTGGAGGAAAGAAGAGTTATTCATTATATAAGATGAAGGAATCAATGATTGTAGCACTCAATAAAGAATTGTTGAGAATTAAAAACAATCTTGAGTTTTCTTCTTCCTTACACAATGAGGTTAGATATAAAAGAATCAATGAGAGATTAAATAATTCAGCCTTGATTATAGAAAAAATACTCACTATGACAAACACTCTTCTTTCTGAAATAAACATTCAAAATGATGATTCAACTGAAATTGTTAATATCTATCATGAATGTTTTATTTCTCCATCTTTACCGGTTCGAGAATATGAAGGTGAGGTTTCGCATTCCATAACGAAAAAAATGCGAATGATGTATTCTAATTATATTAATCTGGAAGTTCCAACCGTAGAGTGTTGTTGTGCGATTCTTAATGATTTTGAATTTGACTGGTCTAATACTCCATTTATTCATGATCTCAGTCGGCAAATAGAAGACGAAGTTTATCATGCAATTATATTACGAGAAGAGTATGAAAAACACGGAGGAGGTGGGCCCGCATTAAATTCTCATTTTAGATTTTGGCAGATGGCGAGAGGAGAAGACCTCCCTACACGCCTTTATATCCACCAGAAAATGGGTGAATGGATAGGTATCGATGCCGCTATTATGCAAGTATTGACTTGCAATGATAGTGATGTAACAGAAATTTATACGTCTATTGTCAGTGATGAAATAAACCATACTCGTTTGGGAACATATTGGATCGATCAATATTGTGATGACTATGAAAAGGTTAAAGAAAAGGCATTAAATAAAAGAAAACAGTTCGATGAAACTGACGAAGGGCCAGTAAAATTTCCGGTTAATGAGTATGTATGCGAGCTATGTGAATTCAAACGTGATGAAATTATTCAGCTTTTAGAACGTGAGTCTACATTTGGACGGTTAAATGGATAATAATATGCGGATTATATTGGCAACTCAGAATAGTGGGAAGTTGAAGGAGTTCTCATCTATTGCAAAACTCGCTTGTGCAAGTGTTAATTTTGAGATCAAACCTATCGCTAATGATATCGGTGATATTCATGAGACTGGCGATAATTATCTAGACAATGCATTGATAAAAGCTGAAACCGTTTATGCTTTCTACCATAGCCCCGTGCTTTCTGATGATTCGGGTCTTGAACTCATTGATTTTAACAATATCCCGGGTGTTTATTCTGCACGATTCGCTGGTATTTCTGCTAACGATGGGGAAAACAGGAGTAAACTTTGTGAATTTATGACATCGAATTCTGTTTCTTCTACCCCGGCGCGATACCGTTGTTTACTTATTTATAAACCAGATGTAGCATCTTATTTCAAATTTGAAGCAATCTGGGATGGTGTGATCACAACCGATTTAAGAGGACACTCCGGCTTTGGCTATGACCCTATGTTCATCCCAAATGGTTTCAGATGCACAGCAGCAGAATTAGATAATGAAGTTAAAAATAACGTTTCTCATAGAGCAAAAGCGTTATTTGAATTTTTCAACTTTTTGGGAGCGTAGATAATGTCGTTTCTTGATGTGTTTGGTTACATAGGGACGGTAGTCGTTGCGCTATCATTTATCTGCAAGAGTATTCTACGGTTAAGACTACTAAACATGATAGGTGCCACAATAATAACATTATATGCATTAACAATACGAGCATATCCAGTTGCCGTTCTCGATGGTCTTATAGTAATAATTAATGGATATCAACTGTATCTGATTTATAAAAGCAAAAGAAGAATCAGGATAAATGCTTTATAATTAGGTGCTTTTAGATCTCGGTAAAATGGGCAGTTGTCCAAGCTATAGTAAATAATAATATAATTAAAATTAATTGCATGCCTGTTGTATTTCACGTTACATGTGTGTAATCCAGCATGTAGACCCCCATTCCATCTTCTATATTTGCTCTGGTTTTATCAATCTGATTTTATTTAACGCTTACCGTTTATCGGCAAGCGTTTTTTGTGTCAGGAAAAGCCATTAACCGCGTAACAGTATTTTGCCCTGACGCCCAGGCCGTTCGCTGGCCGTTACCGCCTGAGCCGCGTCGGAAAGATCGAATAGCGAGTCTACCGGCAGTATCAGATCACCGCTGGCAGCCAGATGTATCAATTCTCCGATCATTCGCTGCTTATCTTGGGCTGACGCTGTGCTGGCTACTTTACTGGCCCAAAATCCCTTCATTGTCACCTGCTTGAAAATCATGTCACCGGAACTGACTTGCATAGGTTGACCGCTCATGGCACCAAACGAAACCAGCATTCCTCCTTCACTTAGCAGATGTAACAAATCGCCACTGCTTTTACCGCCTACAGAGTCAACTGCACGTACCAGTGGTTTTCCGTCCAACAGGGCAGCAATCTGTTCTTGCCAGTCGGGATGATCGGTCGAAATCGTATTTCTCAATCCTAGTGCGGCCATCTCTTTGATGGTTCCATGACGACGAACCAGATTAATGACATGAATTCCCCGTGATTTAGCCAGCATGGCTACGGTTTTCCCAACTGTGCCGTTGGCGGCGTTCTGAATCATCCATTGCCCGGGTTTGATATCAAGGTATTCCAGCAGCATTAATGCGCTTATCGGCATAGCAATCAGTTGGCAACCAACCTTGTCATTAATCTCATCCGGTAATGGTACCGCCGTTGTAGCTGTGGTCAGAAAATATTCCGCCCAGGTGCCATGTACGCCAGCGGTTACCACGCGCTGACCGATTTTCAGGTGCTGCACGTTACTACCGAGAGCCTCGATCACTACCACCGATTTCGGGTAACACCGGTTTATGGCCGTACATTCCCCTTATTGTCCAAAGATCGTGGTTATGAATGGGAGAATAGGTCATGCGAACAAGGATTTGTTCAGGACCTGGTTGGGGTTGAGGTACTTCGGTCAGAGTAAGGACTTCGGCCGGATTGCCAAATGAAGCGTGGGTGACACTGCGCATTCTGGTTTCCTTATCATATTTGCGCCGGAAAAACCGTGCTGCCTTTGTCAGCGTGCACAAGGTTAAGCCAGCAGTTTCAGCATTTCAGAGGCAACTGGCGCAGAGCTGGCCGGATTTTGCCCGGTGACCAGCAGTCCATCAGTGACTACATGTGGATGCCAGTCGGCGATTTTTTCGTAAATACCACCTTGCCGTTTCAGTTCATCTTCTACCAGAAAAGGTACGACATTGATGAGTTGTACGGCTTCTTCTTCACTATTGGTGAAACCAGTGACTTTGCGGCCTTTAACCAGTGGGGCGCCATCACTGTTTTTCACATGGCGTAATACTCCAGGGGCATGACAAACCGCGCCAACCGGTTTTCCAGCCCTGGCAAATGCTTCAATTAAGGCGATGGAATACGGATCTTGTGCCAGATCCCATAGCGGACCGTGGCCACCGGGATAAAATACAGCGTCGAAATCGGCTTCATGTACATCCGACAAGCGTTGTGTCGAGGCCAGCATCTGTTGGGCTTCCGGGTCTTGTCTGAAACGTTCCGTATATTCGGTTTGTGCATCGGGCGCATCACTTTTCGGATCAAGCGGTGGGTGCCCCCCTTTTGGTGAAGCAAGTGTCAGTGAAGCTCCGGCATCTTTGAAAACATAATAGGGGGCGGCGAATTCCTCCA
This sequence comes from Prodigiosinella aquatilis, assembly GCA_030388725.1. Lineage (NCBI taxonomy): Bacteria > Pseudomonadati > Pseudomonadota > Gammaproteobacteria > Enterobacterales > Pectobacteriaceae > Prodigiosinella > Prodigiosinella aquatilis. The sequence goes on along the minus strand of CP128857.1, from coordinate 4,616,329 downwards.
GCCAGAACCCGGTTTTTTTCCCAGTGTTACCCAACTGATCGTGTGATGTCAGTATCATCAAAATTTTCATGATTATCAGTCCTATGGTGTAAAAACGTTAAGTGCATAAGTCCATGAGTCGGGTTATCAAAACATAGGGTGTATTTCCGTTTGTCACCCTAGTCAATGAGTTTGGTGTAATAGCGTTCGATATGCAGAGAAGGATAGCAGATGCGGAGAGATAAAAGGGTTGAGGCGGAATCGGTAAGTGTCAGGATTGATGTACTTCTGTTATATTCCTGACCATCAGGGCCAGCATCAAACTGATAGTGGCTGAGGGCGCGCAGTGATGTGATCAACTCTGATAGCGTTTCTCACGGCTTTTTCATAAGCGTGCTTAATACGGCCTTTGGTGGGCATACCTCTGTAATTATTGATCGAATATTTTTCATCTCCTTACTTCTTATAAATTTAATTTCATTAAACTTTAATATTAATACTTTCATGGTGTCAGGTGCTTAAATTGAAATTATCGGTATTTCCAAAATACACGGGTTTTCCTCAATACTGATTAACCTGTCGTTTCTTTTATTCACGCCATAAGAACGTTTATGTTTTCTCAGTCACGTTATTTGTAACATGGATTTTGTAACAACAGGGTGACGACTTCACGTTATGCGTAACATACGTTACGTAACATGAATTATAGTGACACACTTCAAATTTTTAAGGGGAATGTTCCTGTTTTATAGCGACATCTCTTAATGAGTAACGAGGTGTAGAATGATCGATGAAACAAAATCCTGCGTTGTGTCGGGAAAAAATAAAGTCAGTGTTATTCAGCAGGAAGTCAATTATCAGGGAATAGGGACATTGGTAAGAATTACTCGTGGTGGGATCTGTGGTTCTGATCTGCATTATTATCATGAGGGTAAGGTCGGGACCTATCAGGTTAAACAACCGATGATACTGGGTCATGAAGTTATCGGGGTTGTTGTTGAGAGTGATAGCGATAAGATTATTAAAAACCAGAAAGTCGCTATTAATCCAAGTAAGCCTTGTGGTCACTGTGAATATTGTAAGTCGCATGAAGAAAATCAATGTATCAATATGCGATTTTTTGGCAGTGCTATGTATTTCCCCCATGTGGATGGTGGGTTTACGCAATATAAAATAGTAGATACAAGTCAGTGTATTCCTTTTGATGATCAAGCCAGTGAGCAGGTTATGGCATTTGCCGAGCCATTGGCTGTCGCAATCCATGCTGTTAATCAGTCTGGTGATATTAACGGGAAAAAAGTTTTCATATCCGGTGTCGGCCCTATCGGCTGCCTGGTGGTTGCCGCAGCAAAAGCGATGGGGGCAAAAGAGATTGTTTGCGCCGATGTAAGTGAGCGGTCACTGACTATGGCGAGTGCCATGGGGGCGACAACCGTACTTAATGCCGTATCGGCTGATTTCTCTCCCTATTTGAAAGACAAAGGTTACTTTGATGTTTCGTTCGAGGTGTCTGGTCATCCGCAATCGATCTCGCGTTGTTTAGAGGTCACCCGAGCGAAAGGAACGGTGGTTCAGGTGGGTATGGGTGGCGCGGTGCCCGATTTCCCGATCATGATGCTTATTGCCAAAGAAATAACGTTGACCGGAACATTCAGGTTTAAAGAGGAATTTAATACATCAGTGGAGTGGTTAAATAACAATACTGTTAATCCATTGCCATTGCTAAGCGCTGAGTTTTGTTACGACGAATTGGAAAAGGCGCTTTTATTCGCATCAGATAAAACAAAAGCAGCAAAAGTACAGTTAACGTTTTAATTTTAATTGAGGTTGTTATGAAAAATCTATTTTCATTAGAGAATAAAAAAATACTTATTACTGGCGCGGCACAGGGCATCGGTTTTTTACTCGCCAAAGGGTTGGCTGAGTATGGAGCAGAAATTATTGTAAATGATGTGACCGCCGAGCGTTCAGAGAATGCGGTCTCGGAATTAAAAAAAATGGGTTATGTGGCTTATTCAATGCCATTTGATGTGACAAATAATCATAGTGTGAATGAGTCTGTCGATTACATAGAAGACAATATCGGTGAAATTGACGTTTTGATCAATAATGCTGGTATTCAACGGCGGCACCCTTTTACTGAATTCCCTGAGAATGAGTGGAACGATGTTATTGCTGTTAACCAGACAGCCGTATTTTTTGTTTCTCAAGCCGTGGCCCGTAAAATGATGGTTCGCAGGAGCGGGAAGATTATTAATATTTGTTCAATGCAAAGCGAACTGGGTAGAGATACGATTACACCGTATGCCGCATCGAAAGGCGCTGTAAAAATGTTAACACGTGGCATGTGTGTAGAGCTCGCTCGTTATAATATTCAGATAAATGGTATTGCCCCTGGATATTTTAAAACTGAAATGACGAAAGCGCTGGTTGAAAATGAAGAGTTCACTTCATGGTTGACGAAACGTACTCCTGCTGCGCGTTGGGGTGATCCGAAAGAGCTTATTGGTTCTGCTGTCTTTTTATCATCACAAGCATCAGATTTTGTTAATGGACATTTATTATTCGTCGATGGTGGAATGCTGGTCGCCGTATAAATCTGATATTGAGACTAAATATATATTGTTTCCATTGGCGGCGGATTATCGCTGCCTTTATTCCAGGAGTATTGTATGCCGTTAATAATAATAGCGATTGGTGTCGTTCTCTTACTTATTCTTATGATTGGCTTCAAAATAAATGGATTTATCGCACTAGTGCTGGTTGCTGCGCTGGTAGGAATTGCCGAAGGAATGACACCACTTAAAACGATTGCCTCTATTCAGTCTGGTATAGGCAATACCCTTGGCGGGTTAGCACTTATTCTTGGGTTTGGTGCGATGCTTGGCCGATTGATTTCTGATACCGGGGCGGCACAACGCATTGCGTCTACCCTGATTCATCGATTTGGCAGAAATAATATTCAATGGGCCTTGTTAATTACCGGATTAATTGTTGGCTTGGCCATGTTCTATGAAGTGGGTTTTGTATTATTGCTGCCACTGGTTTTTACTATTGTTGCCTCTGCCGGATTACCGTTGCTTTACGTTGGGGTTCCCATGGTGGCCGCGCTTTCTGTGACCCACTGTTTTCTGCCGCCTCATCCTGGTCCGACAGCGATTGCCACCATTTTTAATGCAAACCTGGGCACAACATTGCTCTATGGCCTTATTATTGCGATTCCTACGGTTATCATCGCCGGTCCTTTATTTTCAAAGTTGCTTAAAAAATACGAAAAAGAGCCCCCTAAGGGACTGTTTAATCCCCATGTATTTGCTGAAGAAGAGATGCCGGGTTTTGGCGTCAGCCTGTTATCCGCTATTATTCCGGTTATTTTAATGGCTTCTGCTGCAATTTGTGAAATGTTGTTGCCAAAAGGTAATACGGTACGATTGCTTTTTGAATTTATCGGACACCCTGCCGTTGCTCTTTTTATTGCTATCGTATTGGCTATATTTACGTTGGGTCTGCGTAATGGACGAAATATAGAGTCTGTCATGGCGATTGCGAGTGACTCTATCGGTGCCATAGCCATGATCATGTTTATTATTGCTGGTGGCGGCGCATTTAAACAGGTCCTGGTTGATAGTGGGGTGGGCAATTATATTGCGATGCTGATGAAGGGGTCCTCTCTATCTCCATTGCTAATGTGCTGGACAGTAGCCGCCTTGCTGAGAGTTGCCCTGGGATCGGCAACGGTCGCGGCGATTACTACCGCGGGTATTGTATTACCTTTAATTGCGATTACACATGTTGATCCCGCGTTAATGGTGTTGGCCGTGGGGGCCGGCAGTGTGATTGCGTCACATGTGAATGATCCTGGTTTCTGGTTGTTTAAAGGGTATTTCAATCTTAGTGTGGTAGAAACATTAAAGGTGTGGACGGTGATGGAAACACTGATATCCATATTGGGACTTATTGGTGTCCTCATGCTTAATAGTGTTATCCACGCGTAGGCGTTCAATCATCAGGGCAGGAAGCGCGCCTGCCCTGAAGTAATGGCAGAGAGAGCATGAAAAACCATAGAGTAACGTTGCAGGATATAGCGAATCTAGCGAATGTGACCAAGATGACGGTGAGTCGGTATCTGAGGACACCTAACCAGGTTGCACCTGAAACAGGGAAAAAAATTGCTCAGATTATGGAGGAGGTTAATTACATCCCCAACCGGGCACCAGAAATGTTGCTTAATACAAAGAGTTACACGATTGGTGTTTTGATCCCTTCGTTCAAAAATCAAATCTTTGCCGATATGCTCGCAGGTATTGAGTCGGTTACTTCCGGGAAGCAATATCAAATATTGATTGCTAATTACAATTACAAACAGAAATCGGAAGAAGAACAAATCATCAATTTGCTCGCTTATAATATTGATGGAATTATTTTGTCTGAAAAATCGCACACGGTGCGAGCAGTGAAATATTTACGCTCAGCTAAAATCCCTATTGTGGAAGTTATGGATATTGAAGGACCATGCCTGGATATGGAAGTTGGTTACTCTAACAGTAAAGCCGCATTCGACATGGTTTCAACGATGCTGGAAAACCGTAATAAGAAAAAGATTATTTATCTTGGCTCTCAGGACGATCTGCGTGATGAATTACGGTTTCAAGGGTATTGTGAGGCTATGAGAAAAAAAGGATTACCTACTCACCATATTAACCCTAAATCCATTTCATCCATTCAGCTTGGCACACAATTATTGGCATTGGCATTAAAGGAACATCCGGATCTCGATGGTATTTTCTGTACTAATGATGATATCGCCGTTGGTGCGTTGATTAGCTGTTTTAAACAAGGGATCAACGTTCCTGATGATATATCGATTGCAGGATTCCATGGGCTTGAAATCGGGAAGGAAATGGTTCCCAGTCTCGCCAGTGTTATCACTCCCCGGTTTATGGTCGGTCAAAAAGCAGCAAGTATTCTGTTAAATAAAATCAACGATACTCATTATTCAACGTATTCAATGGATTTGGGATATCAAATTTATCTCGGGGAAACATTGTGAATTTTTTGCCTCAAATGGGCGTGATGACTTGTCTGTGTGAAATTATTTTTAGATAAGGTTTATAAATGAAACGAGAAAAAGGCGGGAAAAGTTTTGTGCTGATGGGCGTGGCAAGTACAGGGAAGTCAACAATAGGTGCAGCATTGGCAAGAACGCTTGGCGCCAAATTTATTGATGGAGATGATCTGCATCCTCGACATAATATTTTAAAGATGGCGAGCGGACATCCTTTAAACGATGATGACCGATTACCCTGGCTTGAACGTATTCGTGATGCCGCATTCAGTATGGAAAAGAAAAATGAAACCGGCATTATTGTTTGTTCGGCGCTGAAGAAGAAGTACCGCGATATGATTCGAGATGGTAATGAGCATGTGGCCTTTATTCATTTATACGGTTCCTTTGAACTGGTATTAGCACGTATGCAGGCTCGTACCGGTCATTTCATGCCGGTTGAACTACTGAAGAGTCAGTTTGAGGCGCTGGAAATGCCAGGCGATGATGAACCTGATGTTCTCCATGTGGATATCGACGGTGATTTTGATGATGTCGTGACGCGTTGTGTTGACGCGGTCCGCTGTTACTGTCTTTAAAATATCGTGGAGGTGGGTGTATGAATAACATCATTGAACAGATCAGCCGTAATATCGCCGG